>JAADFK010000001.1 GCA_013152925.1 Acidobacteriota bacterium
CGGCGCGCCCTGGCGCTGGCCGAGCGGCAGTTCCACCACGCCGAGGCGCTGGAGCCGGCGCGCGGGCGGCTGGCGGAGCTCGAGCAGTACCTGCGGCTGGGTCCGGCGGGCGAGCTGGTGGAGCGCGCCCGCCGGGCGCTGGAACAGGGTCAGCACCAGCAGGCCATCGGCCGGCTCAACGAGGCGGCGACCCTGCGGCCGGGCGAGCCGCTGATCGAGGCCATGCTCCGTGATGCCCGGGTCCTCCAGGCGGTGGCCGCCATCGAGAAGGACCTGGCGGAAGGTTTCCTGGACTCGGCGCACCGTGGCCTGGCCCTGGCCCGCCGGATGCTGGGCGACGATCCACGCCTCGACGGCCTCGCGGAGAAGCTGTCAGCCATCAACCCCAAAGCCGGGGGATGAGCTCCTGCCAGACGTCCGCTGCCGGGCCGCGTCCCGTTCTGTCGTTGGAGTGGCCACTTGACAAGCCATTTCTCATGTGTTGTTTGGCCTCCAGTGGCTTGTCCGGGAATGTTGACGCCGGCGTGCGGTCGGGGGTATGATGCCTCCATACTGGCATTCTTGGACTTGGGTTTGGGTGGGACCGGCGTTCTGGAGCGGCGGAACGATGGACGTATCCTGAAAGATGCGGAGGAGGCCATGCCCGAAAGGCGGCGCGGACCAAGGGGGGCGGGGAAGGCGTTCTCGACGATGACGCCTGCGGTGCTTCCCGCGCCGCGCGCGGTCGCAACGTTCCCGGGGATCCGTTCCAGGCCGTGCTCTGGAGTGGTGGATGACCGGTGACACGGCCATCGCGCCGGTCATACCCCTGATCTACAGGGCTGCCACGGAACCGGGCAGCTGGCCGGAGGCTCTTGGGATGGCGGCGAAGCTCCTGGGAACGGCCTCCCTGTGGCTCCAATGCAAGACGCCTCTCGAGGGCGACATTCGTATCGTGGCGTCCTTCGGCATTCCGGCTGTTGTGGTGGAGACGTATAACCGTGGCGATCCAACGGACGATGAGCTGGTCAAGGAGACCCTTCGCCGGCCGCTGAAGATGGTGATCTCGACGAGGGTGGTCTTTCGCGAGGAGGACTTCCACAGGTCCAGGGTCCACCGGGAGCTCCTCCAGCCGGCCGGCCTCGTCGAAGCCGCGGGTGCTGCATTCCTCAAGGAGCGAGACCTGTACGCGGCCCTCTGGATGGCCCGCCGCGCGGACTCACCCCCGTTCACGGAGGAGAGCCGGCAGTTCCTCCGCGAGCTGTTTCCCCACATGGACCAGGCCATGACGGTTCACTGCCGTCTGCTCAGGGCCGAACGCCTTTCCGGCGTCATGGCCGGAGCTCTGGACCGGCTGTCCACCGGTGTCGTCCTGATGGACGCTCGGGCGTGCCCCCTTCTCATCAACCGGGAGGCGGCCCGGATCAGCAAGAGCAACGACGGCTTCACGATCCTCGAGGATGGTCTTGCCGCCGCCACCCACGCCCATACCACGATGCTCCGGAAGCTCGTCCGGCAGGCCGGGGCCGCCGATCGGGAGGTGGATCGTCCGGCGGGAAGCGCCCTCCGCCTCCCGCGGCCATCGGGCAGGGCCGACTACCAGATCGTGGTGCTCCCACTGCCCAGGAGGTGCCAGCCGTCCGATGCTGGCTCGATCATGGCCGTCGTGTTTGTCACAGATCCCGAACGGTCCCATACCCCCATTGGCCACCTGATCCGCGATCTTTTCGGGCTGACGGAAGCTGAGGTGCGGCTGGTGATGGAGCTGCTTCCGGGCAAGAGTCTCACCGAGGCGGCCAAGAGCCTCGGCCTTTCGCGGAACACGGTCCACTCTCAGCTCTCCGCGGTCTTTCGCAAGACAGGTACGGGACGGCAAGGCGAGCTCTTGCGGCTCGTCCTCAGGGCCATAGCGCCGGTCAAGGGACCTGATGATTCGTCCGGTTTCCACGTCCCGCTCAGCGAGTCTCCCGGGGGCTCCTCCAGCTCCTTCTGAGGCGGCTCTCGGTCCGGGAGAGGCCCGCACGCTCACCAGGACGGGCACTTCACCCATTTGGGTGATGATCCAGCCGCACGCGGAGCCGATCATTGAACATCGAGGTATCCGGTTTCCATTGTCCCGGTGGGAGGGGCTGATCGTGGCCGTGTCCCCCCTCCGGGGAGTGGGCCGGCCTCGCTGGCAGGCCGGCCAGTACCCAAGAACAAGGAGGCACCATGAGTCCGAACCCGATGACCTTGCCCGACCTCCCCCAACCACTTTCCTCGCAACTGAAGTTTCACCCCGAATGGGTCATGGACCCGCCGTGGGTGTTCCTGGAGAAGTTCGAGGAAGAGCTGGTGCGGGAGATCTACCGCATCAAGATGCAACATCTGGCGAAGGCCGCCCAACTCGAAGCACAGATCGTGGAGACCCGGGGCGCCATGTACAACGAAATCGCCGAGGTCCTGCTCAAGCGGGGCTGACGGGCTCGATCCCACCGAGCTCGTCTCGTACGAGACCAACGGGGAACGCCGGCCTGCCCTCGTTGAGACCCGGGAGACACCATGAAAACCGCCCCAGTCGTGTTGATCGCATTCCAGGAGCAGGACAACCTCGGTGTTGGTTATCTCGCCTCGGTCCTGCTTCAGAAAGGCTATGAGGTCCGGCTCCTCGATTTCCGGCTTGGCGCAGACGAGATCGCCCGGCACGTGGTTTCCATGGAACCGCTGGTGATCGGCTTCTCCATTATCTTCCAGTATCACGTGGACGAGTTCGCCGGGCTCATCAGGCATCTTCGGGAGCGCGGCGTCCGATGCCACTTCTGTGCGGGCGGTCATTACCCGAGCTTGCGCTTCGCGGAGCTGATGCAGGGTATCAAGGACCTGGACTCGGTGGTTCTCTTCGAGGGAGAACACACCTTCGGGGAGCTGGTGGAGGCGCTGGACCACGGCCGGGACTGGCGCTCCATCCGGGGTCTCGCCTACAGGGGAGCTGAGGGACCGGTGGCCAATCCCTTGCGCCCGCTCGAGCGAGACCTCGACCGCTTTCCGCCGCCGCTCCGGATGCCTCCGCGGGAGTACATTCCCGGCAAGCGGTACGCCACGATTCTCGCCGGGCGCGGGTGCCTGTACAACTGCTCGTTTTGCAGCATTCGCACCTTCTATTCCCAACCGCCGGGACCATTGAAGCGGCTGCGCCGTCCCGAGATGGTGGCGCAGGAGATGGAATTGCTGTTCGAGCAACGCGGCTGCTCCGTGTTCATGTTTCAGGACGATGACTTCCCGGCAGGCTCGCCCCGGGACCGCAGGTGGATTGCCCGTTTCTGCGAGGAGCTCGAAACACGGGCACTGGCGGGTCGAGTACTGTGGAAAATCAACTGCCGCCCCGATGAAATCGATGATGCCGTGTTTTGCAGAATGAACGAGGCGGGTCTCTTCCTCGTCTATCTTGGCATCGAGTCGGGCACGGACGAGGGGCTGCGAATGATGAACAAACGGATGACGGTTCAGGCGTGTCTCGAGGCCGTCGATCGGCTCAAGCAGCTGTGTATCGAGTACGACTTCGGGTTCATGTTGTTCGACCCTCACAGCACACTGGCCTCGGTCGATGCCAACCTTGGCTTCCTTGAACGCCTGTGCGCTGATGGGTCGTCATCGATTACCTACTGCAAGATGTTGCCCTACGCCGGAACCAGGATCGAGGAGGAGCTGCGCGCCACGGGCCGTCTGCGCGGTGATCCTGCCTCCCGGGATTACAGCTTCGATGACCCCGCCGTGGAGGCCCTGTGCACCTGGTTTGCACGGGTCTTCTCGGAGTGGATCGGTACCCACGGCGGAGTGCTGAACCTCTCCCGCTGGGCCCGCTATTCCACGGCCGTGCTGTCCCGGAGCAACGTTCCACCGGGGGTGTCCGGAGCCCTCCGTGGGCGCTGCTCGGAGCTCGTCTCTCGCAGCAACCTCCTCTTCCTCGATGCGGCGCGCCGCCTGGTGGCGCTGGCTCGCTCGCGTGGTGGCGGCGGGCACACCCTGTCCGCGGTTCGCGAGATCGCTGGCGAGGTCAGGGGAGCGCACACGCGCTTCGCCGCCGACTTTCGGGAGCTGATGGCTGCCGCTCACAACCTCGCCGCTCGCGAAGAAAGCCCTGAGGCGGGGTTCGCCGGTCCTCGCCGTGGCCCGGACCGGTGCGGGGTCGAGCACGGAGTGACCGGGCTCTGAGCTCTGGCAGAGTCGGCGGGCGAACGCCCGAGGCACGGTACCGCCATGCACAACCGCGCGGAGCTGCAGCGATCCGATGCAGAAAGAGCGGTCATCCCGTCAGCTCCCATGGGTAGGGATCGGGCCGCAGGGAGTCGCCTGGCAGCTGGACTCTCCCGTGGCGGAAAGCTCAGTCGTTGAGCTTGTCGTTCTTCCAGTACTTGGTGCCGGCGATGTCGGCGGCGGCCATCAGGCCCTTGTCGGTGAACTGGTAGATGGCGATGCCGTTGGTGAACCCGGTCTTGGCGTTGACACCGCTCTTCCCGGCGGCGGCCTTGGCGCCGGCGTCCGCGGACCAGCCCTTGTTGACGAAGTTGTCGAAGGCCGCCTTGTTCTGGAAGAGGAAGACCACCTGGTACTTCTGGCCGCCCAGGCCCAGCCCGACGCCGGCGGTTCCCATCTTCATGTAGGTCTTCTTTCCGGTCTTCGTGTCAATGGCGACGCCGTTGCCACCACCGCCGGAGAAGCCGAAGGCCAGCTTGAGGTTGTCGAAGACGGCGTAGCCATAGGCCGTGTCGTAGAGCTCCTTGGCCTGGGGCTTGGCCTTGAAAAGCCTCTGCATGGTCTCCCTGGCCATCAGGTCGATCCGCTCCTGCTTCTGCTGGATCTTGAGCTCCTGCTTGCTGCTCGCCGCCCAGGAAGGAGGTGCCTGGATGAAGGTGAGGAAGAGGAGGGCGGCAACGGCCAGGCCCAGGGTGCTCGGTGTCGTTCTCATGGTGTCGCTCCTTGCGCTCTCGGGTTGACGTTGAGTGAAGCGTTCAGGCGGCCTTCGAGATCGGGCGGCGAGGTTGGATTATCGTGCCGCATGCTCACTCCTCCAGGTGGATCCGGAACTCCACCCGGCGGTTGTTCTGCCGCCCCTGAGGGGTCTGGTTGGTGTCGATGGGATCGCTCTCCCCGAGGCCGACGGCGGTGATCCGCGAGGGGTCGACCCCTCTGGAGATCAGGTAGTTGGCCACGGACTGCGCCCGGCGTTCGGAGAGCTTGAGGTTGTGTTCCTCGTCGCCGCTGGAGTCCGTGTAGCCCGTGACGATGATCCGGGCCTTGGGATAGCGGTTGAGGACGTCGGCCATGTCGTTGAGGGTGGGGAGAGCGGCGGGCTGGAGGACGGCAGAGTCGAGGTCGAAGAGGATCCGGTTGTTGACGATGACCTTGAGGTCGTTCTCCGCCTGTTGCCGCTGGACCTCGAGGTTCTGGATGCGCTCCATCTCGGCAGCCATCTTGTCGCGCTTGTGGCCCACTGCGTAGCCGATGCCCCCTCCCGCCGCGGCGCCGATGACCGCGCCGGTTGCCGGGTTGCCCGTCTGGTTTCCGATGATGGCGCCGGCGACGGCCCCGACGGCAGCGCCGATGGCGGCGTTGTTCTTGGCCTGCCGGTTGGGGTCGTCGGACGACGCGCACCCGAGCGCCAGGACGAGGTAAGCGATCACCACGAGGCCTGCGATTCTCCGAAACATCTCGACCTCCCGATCCGGCCGGTTCTTTCGGGGTCCCCCGGCCGGGGTCGTGGGATTGACGGACCCTTATGAACAACCTCGCGGATCCCGGAAATCTTCCCATGGAACGGTCAGCCGATCAACGATCTCCCGGGCCGCCTCCCTCCGGGCTCGAGCGCCCGGAGCGCCGGGAGAGCGCCTCCAGCAGGGCCATCGAGCGCCGGGCCCCACTTCTTGGGAGCACGCCGGCCAGGGCGCCGCGGGCATCCACGACGGCAGACGCGTTCGAGCCGTGACGTTCCATCGAGGCCACGGCCTCGGCCAGCGGTTCGTCGGGGCCGAGTGGCGGTCCCAGTGGCTCGGCCAGGCTGTGAGCCGGAGCGCTGCCGTCGACACCTGCCCGCCGCCACAGTCGTGCCGCCGGAAGGTAAGCGCAGGGGTGGCCGTGCTCCAGGAGCACGAAGTCGCTCCCCGGCAAACGGCGGGAGGTCTCCCGCAGCTCCGCCAGGGGGGTGGCCGCGTCCACGGCGAGGATCGCCGTGCGCATGACGTCCCGGACGCGCTGGGTGCTGGCCAGGATCATCGGGTGGACCCGCTGCAGCTCGGCGGTGGCCCCGACGAGAACGATGAGCCCGGCGAGAACAAGCCACGGCCGCCCCCCCAGGCCCCACACCAGCGCGACGATGCCGGCCACCTGCCCGACCATTCCCAGGGCCCGCCCGGCCCGAAGCTCGCCCATGCGGCGGGCGAGCAGGGTCCGCACGACTTGACCGCCGTCCAACGGCAGGATGGGCGCCAGGTTGAGGAGGCCGAGGCTCAGGTTGGACCAGACGAGCCAGGTGACGAGGGGAGCCCCCGCCGCGGGCGCTGCCAGGTGGACGGCCGCCGAGCGGCCCCCCGCCAGCCAGAACCCGGCGGCGACCGCCAGGTTGGCCGCCGGCCCCGCCAGGAAGACCAGGGCGGTTCGCGCCTCGCCCGCCGGAAGCCGATCGAAGGTGGAGAGGCCACCGAAGGGGTAGAGGGTGACCGCCGTCGCCCGAAGTCCGAGCGTGCGTCCGGCGAGGGCATGGGCCAGCTCGTGGGCCAGGACGCTCCCCACCAGGAGAAGCATCAGCACGAGCAGCTTGAGCGCAACCTGCGGGGGGAGCCCGGCCGCCACCCAGCCGACCCACCCCAGCAGCAGCAGCCACGAGATATGGATCCTGAGGGGCACACCGCCGGGGCGGGCCACGGTCACGGTCAGCCGGTTCATCCTCCCATTATGGCCGCTTCCCGCCGCAAAACCCGCCGGAGGCCGGCGCAACCTCGTATACTGCGGGCCGTGGAGCTGCGAGACCTGGCCCCGGATGCCCGTGTGATCGTCAGGACGACCAACTGGTTGGGCGATGTCATGATCGCCCTCCCGGCCCTGCGAGCCCTCCGGGAACGTTTTCCTGAAGGTCATCTGGCGGTGCACATCCGCGCCAACCTGGCCGAAGTGCTGTCGGGGGTCTCCTGGATCGACGAGGTGCTTCCGCTCGGCCTGCGGGGTGGCGCCGCCGGGCTCGGCGACCGGCTGCGCGCCGCGCGGGCGCTCCGGGAGCGCCGCTTCGACCTGGCCGTCCTCTTCCCCAACAGCTTTGACTCGGCCCTGCTGCCCTTCATGGCGCGGGTGCCCCGGCGCCTCGGTTACGCCCGTGACGGTCGCGGTCCGCTGTTGACCGATCCGCAACCGGCGACACCGGAGATCCGCGCAGTCCACCAGGTGCGCTACTACCTCGACCTCCTGCGCCCGCTCGGCGTGACGGGGGCGGACGAGGCGCCCACTCTGGAGATCGCGCCGGAGGCCCGGGAGCGGGCGGCCGAGTTGCTGACCGGGCTTCCGGGAGAGGGCCCGATCCTCGCCCTGGCCGCCGGCTCGGCCTACGGGCGGGCCCGGGAGTGGCCCGAGGAGAGCTTCGCGCGCCTGGCGAAGATCCTGGCGGCGCGCCACGGCGCCCGTTTCGTTCTGGTGGGTGCGCCCCGCGAGGTGGAACAGTGCCGAAAGATCGTCGAGCTGGCCGGAGAGCTTCCCGGCGGCGGCATCCTGATCTCCGCCGGGAAGACGACCCCGGCCGACCTGGCGGCGCTGCTCTCCCGCTGCGAGGGCTTCTTCGGGAACGACTCCGGCGCCATGCACGTGGCGGCGGCGGTCGGCATTCCAACGCTGGCGATCTTCGGTTCGACAAACCCGGCCAACACCCGCCCCCTGGGACCGCGCGCGGAGATCTTCGTCAGCGACCGGGAGTGCAGCCCGTGCATGGCCCGTACCTGCCGCTACGGCCATTACGGTTGCCTGACGGACTTCACCCCGGAGATGGTGGCGGCCCGGCTGGAGGCCATGGGGGTCTTCGGGGCCGCGGCGTGTGGGGAGACGGCGCCGTGAGGCAAGCGCGGCGCGGCGGCGTCTTCCTGGACCGCGACGGCACCATCGGGGTGGCACCCCCGCCGGGCGAGTTCGTCACACGTTGGGAGGAATTCCGTTTCCTGCCAGGTGCCATCGACGCCCTGGCGCGGCTCAAGGCGGCGGGGCTCGCCCTGGCTCTGGTGACCAACCAGTCGTGCATCGCCCGCGGCCTGGCCAGCGTGGCCGAGGTGGAGGCGGTCCACGAGGCCGTGCAGCGGGCCCTGCGCCGGGCGGGCGCCGCCTTCGATCGCATCTACTTCAGTCCCTCCCTGGACCCGGAGGATCCCGACCGCAAGCCGCGTCCGGGGATGATCGAACGGGGCCTTGCCGAGCTGGGGCTCGACCGCCGGCGCTGCGTCATGGTGGGCGACAGCGCCCGGGACGTGGAGGCCGGGCGGGCCGCCGGAGTCGCCACGGTCCTGGTGACGGGCGAGACCTATGCCCACGAGATGGAGCGCGCGCGGGCGGCGGGGTCCGACGCCACCTTCCTCACGCTGGCTGACGCGGTAGACTGGATCATCGAACGGACTGCGGGGAGGGTCGAGAATGGAGCGTGATCTGGCCGAGCTGGTCTCCCGGCTCCAACCGGCCAAGGTGGCCGTCATCGGTGATGTCATGCTGGATCGCTGGGTCAGCGGGCGGGTGGCGCGGGTCAGCCCCGAGGCCCCGATTCCGGTGTTGGAGATCCACCAGGAACGCTCCATGGCCGGGGGGGCGGCCAACGTCGCCGCCAAGGCCGCGGGGCTGGGCGCCGAGGTGGTTCTGGTCGGCGTCGTCGGTGAGGATGCCGAGGGGCGCGAGCTGGCCCGCATGGCCCGGGGCGCCGGTATCGATACCCGGGGACTGGTGACCGACGGCCGGCGTCCGACGACCGTCAAGACCCGTCTGATCGCACGTCACCAGCAGATGCTCCGTGCGGACCGGGAAGACCGCAATCCCCTGCATCGCGCCACGGCGTCGGCCGTCGGCCAGGCGGCCCGGGAGGCCGTTGCGGGCGCCGGCGCCGTGATCGTCGAGGACTACGGAAAGGGCACGCTGACCCCGGGCGTCCTCAGGGCCGTCTTCGAGGCGGCCGCCGGAGCCGGAGCTCCCGTGGTTGTCGATCCCTGCTGCGGGGACTTCCGGCGCTACGCCGGTGCCACGGTGATCACGCCCAACCTGGCCGAGGCTGCCGCCGGGGCCGGCATGCGGATCGACGACGAGGCCGGCCTCGCGCAGGCCATGCGCCACCTGGTGGGGATGACGGGCGCCGCCGTGGCGGTCACACGGGACGCGCGGGGGATCAGCCTGCTCCGGCCGGGCTCAGAGACCATCGAGCAGGTGCCGACGACGGCCGTGGACGTCTTCGACGTCACTGGGGCGGGAGATGCCGTGGCCGCGGCCATGGCCCTGAGCCTGGCGGCAGGGCTCGATCTGTCGGATGCGTGCGCGGTGGCCAACGTGGCCGGGCGCAGCGTCGTACAACAGTTCGGCGTGGGGGAGCTTGACATGGCCCGCCTGCGGCGGGAAGCACGGAGCGTCGCTGGGCCCGACCGCAAGTTCGTCGACCGCACCACCGCGGCGGCCAGGACGGCCCAGGTTCGCTCCGAGGGTGGCACGGTGGTGTTCACCAATGGCTGTTTCGACATCCTTCACTACGGCCATGCCCAGCTCCTCCAGGAGGCGCGGGCCCAGGGGGACTTCCTGGTGGTGGGCCTCAACACCGATGCCTCCGTCCGCCGGCTCAAGGGACCGGGCCGCCCCCTGGTTCCCGAGGAGCAGCGGGCGTCCATGCTGGCCCTGTACCCATTCGTCGATCTGGTGGTCCTGTTCGACGAGGACACGCCCCTGGAGCTCGTGCTGGCGCTGAGGCCCGACGTGATCGTCAAGGGCGGTGACTACCGCCCGGAGGAGATCGTGGGCGGCCCTGAGGTGGCGTCGTGGGGCGGCCGTGTCCACGTCGTTCCACTGATCGGGGAGCTCAGCACGAGCCGGATCGTGGGGCGGATGCAGGAGGAGGAACGATGACCGCCGTGTCGCGGAGCCTGCGCGGTTCGGCCGACGCCCTGGCCTCGGCCCTGTCCAACCCCGGTTTCGTGGAATCCGTCGAGCGGGTGGCCGAGATGATGGTCGGGGTCCTTCGTCAGGGTGGCAAGGTGCTCGTGTTCGGCAACGGCGGGAGCGCCGCGGACGCGCAGCATCTGGCCGCCGAGCTCGTGGGACGGTACCGGAGAGCGCGTCGCGGCCTGCCGGCGATCGCGTTGACCACGGACAGCTCGGCGCTGACCTCCATCGGGAACGACTTCGGTTTCGACCGGGTCTTTGCACGGCAGCTCGAGGCGCTCGGCGCCGCGGGCGACATGGCCTTGGCCATCTCCACGAGCGGCGGCTCGGCCAACGTCCTGGCCGCCGTGGAGGCGGCCCGGCGGCTGGGCCTCGCCGTCGTGGGCCTGACCGGCGGCGGTGGGGGCCGGCTGGCCAGGGGAGTGGACATCGCCATGGTTGTCCCCTCCGATGTCACAGCCCGGATCCAGGAGTGTCATATCGCGGTGATCCACGCCCTCTGCGAGGCCGTCGATGCGGCCTTCGCCGAGGCGTGACGGTCCGGCCGAGGTGGAGAACGCGCCTCGGCTCACTTCCGCTCGAAGCGGACGCCGCCGGGCTCGGGGAGGACGGTGCCGGTCACGTCGGTGTCCGGTTCATCGAGATCCTCTTCCCCGAGCACGATGGCCAGGAAACGCTCATCGGCCTCGGCGACCATGCGCATGTTCTCCCCGATGACTCCCGAGAACATCCTGGACATCATGCCGATGTTCATCTTGGCCAGGTGGACGCTGCCGTCGTCGAGCTCGTAGACGGCCCACGAACAGGGCATGATGCCGGCCATGGCCGGGTTGGCCGAAATGACCTTCTGCGCCAGCGCAGAGTTGCAGACGAAGTACACCATGAGCTTCTCGATGTGCTCGGGGATCAGGCTCTTCTTGCGGAAGGTCTCGTAGAAGTTCCAG
>JAADFK010000002.1 GCA_013152925.1 Acidobacteriota bacterium
GTCTGGCTCGAGCCCGTGGACGTGACCGATCGCCACGGACGGACCGTCCACCTCCAGCGACCCCACGTGGACCCCGCGCTTTGCACGGGATGCGGTCTCTGCGAGAACCGATGTCCCGTGGGTGAGATGGCCGCCATCAGGGTTTCCTCCGTCGGAGAAACCCGCTCCCAACGCAACCGTATGCTACAAGGTCAGGTGAAGCTCTGATCTCGTTCGCCGTTTCACCTTGCGTGTCTTTGAGGCCGGAGTCCGCAATGTCGCCGTTACGTTTGGCACGACCCTTGCTAGATCATCAGGCGGGGAAAGCCGCCAACCGCCGGGCAACGCGCCCCGAAGCTGATGGACGCCACAAGCTGCGGACGAGGAGAAGGGGTTGTGTTCATGAAAGAGGTCAGCATGTCCGTTCACGGGGACACACTCTCGCCCGCGACCAGGGCCGAACGAGTGGATTCGAAGCTCAAAGCCCTCCTGCGAGTCGCCCTCCTGACCGCCGTGGCAATCCTCCTCCTGATACCACGATCTTCTGTGGCTCAGGAGGGCCGCTTCAGCGGTTCCATCGAGGTCACCAGCGTCAGCGTGGAGGTCACCGCCACCCGCCGGGGAAAGCCGGTCACGGACCTGACGCGAGACGACTTCAAGATCTTCGAAGACGGCGAGGAACGCCCCATCACCGGCTTCACACGAATCACCGGGAGTCTCCTGCCGCAAGCCACCCCGGTGCAGCGCCCCACGGCAGCCGGCCCGTTCCCTCCCTCCGGCTCCGTTCGTCCCCACGTGGTCCTGCTCTTCGACGTCAACGGCGCGGCACTCCCCGTGCTCACCCGCTCGGTCAGGGCGGCGATCCGCTGGATTGAGCAGCACGAGGCCGCCGGCACCCTCTGGGCGGTCGCCGCGGTGGGAACCGAACCCCACCTCCTCCTTTCCTACACCGATGACATCGCCCGGGTCCGTGACGCCATCGCCTCCGTTCCGCGGATTCCCTCCGCCAGAGACCTGCAAGGGCTGGACGCCGGCGTCGCTTCCGACACGATCCGCTACGGGCCCACCAGTCTTCTCGGGGACGACTTGGGCGGCTCCAACATCGGGAGCCGCCTCACGGTGGAGCGACTGGCGGATCTGGCTTCCTGGCAGGAGGGCAAGAACCAGCTGGCCCGGCTCGGGCTGTTGGGGCGGGGCCTGACGGAGATCCTGAGGGGCTCGGCCTCGATCCGCGGGCCCAAGGCCTGCCTCCTCTTCTCGGGCAACATCGATCTCTCCCCGGCCTTCTCCGACACGTACGCCACGAGCACCAGCACGATACCCTTCGCCCACCGCCGGCAGGGTGACACCATGGAGCTGCAACGCCAGCTCCAGGAGCTGGCCCAGGGGATCGCCCAGCTCTCGGCCTCCGCGGGGTTCAGGATCTACCCCATTGCCATGGAAGGTCTCCGCTCCGCCTCGGATTCCATCGACCTTTCCAGGGGCGGCACCGCCGACCTGCGGGATGAAACCTCCGGACCGACCTCCATGAATCCACGCTCGCCCTCGGCCGACTGGGATGCTCTTCCCCTGACCCTGGCGGAGGTCACCGGGGGCCGGTACATCCGGCGGAACAACATCGATTCGAGCCTGGAGGAGGCCTACTCATCCCTGAAGGCGTACTACATCCTGGGCTTCCAGAGTCCAAGGCAGGCCTCTGGAAGCTGGCGGAAGATCCGTGTCACGGTCCGGCGGCGCGGTGTGCATCTGGAGTACCGGCGCGGCCACTACGACCTGGACCGCGAGCAGACCCTTGCAGAGCAGCTGACGGCGCCCCGCCTCCTGGTGGTCGATTCGGGCGACTTCCCGGTCCAGTTGAAGGCCGTCTCGCAACCCGGCAAGAACCCAACCACGGTCACGAGCACAATCACCACGACCCTGGAAAACCTGACGTTCCTTCCCAACGGCGAGACCTGGGTGGCCCGGCTCGGCCTTCTGGCCGCGGCGTACGACGCCCAGGGCCGCTTCCTGGTGCTGCATCGCGGCCAGCAGACAGTCAAGATCCCGGCAGCCCTCTGGGAGAGCGTTCACCGCAAGAAGGCCCGCTTCGCCCTGTCCTTCGAGCCGCCGGCCGGCGCGAGCCAGGTCACCATGGCCCTCTTCGACCGGACCTCGGAGACCTGGGGCATCGCCAGCGCATCCATCGCACCGGGTACTCCGGAGAAGCCCGGTCTGGTCAATCCGGTCGCCGGGGGCGTCGCCATCCCGGTGTTGCGGCGCCTGCCATCGCCCGCTCTCGAGAAACGGAGGCCCGCCGCGACTCCAAGCGCGCCCCCAAAAAGCGGGGCAGCAGCCCAGCCCAAAGAGGTGCAGCTATCTTCTCTGGAGCGCTGGGCCCAGGGGCCCGTTCGGTGGCTGCTGACCTCCGAGGAGCGCTCCGAGCTGGCCGGCCAGCGGAGTGAGGCGGACGCCGCCCGCTGGATCCGGCTGTTCTGGGCACGGCGGGATCGCAATCCCAACACCGTCGAGAACCCCTACAAGAAACGGTTTGAGGAGCGCGTGCAGATGGCGGACGCCCTCCTCGGGGAACCGGGCCTGCGGGGGGCCCTGACCGAACGCGGTCATGTGCTGATCCTCTTCGGCCGTCCCAAGAGCCGGCGGAAGTCCGCCGATCTCAAGGTCGACACGTGGTTCTACCGCCGTAAGGACCTCGGACGCCTGGCCAGGGGCCTCAAGCTCCCTCCCGTCATCCGTTTCCAGTTCCGCCTGGACGAAGACGGGCACTACCAGCTGAAGGACGAGGTCCCAGAGAAACAACGGGAGGCCGAAGCGCTTTCCCGCTGGTATCCGGCGGCATCCATCGTTAACCCCCACCTGGCCGCGGCCCCCATCCCGCCGCTCTACGTCGGCGTGCCCCCCGCCTCCTCCGAGGAGCTCCAACGCCTGGTGACCGCCGGGGAAACGTGGCCCTCGGGCGCCACCGCGGTCAGCTACCCGGAGGCCTTTCCCGGCCAACCACCGCGTTCCTGGGTGGTTCTCCACATCCCGCGCTCGCTTCCCGAGCCGGATACAGCCGTCGGGCTGGTGCTCGATGAGGACCGGACCGCCGCCGGTTCCTTTCGTATCGAGCTCCAACCCGAGATCCACCGGGAGAGTTGGGCCATCGACCTCTCCCTCCCCGTTCCCGACACGCGGTCCTCGCTGATGCTGGCAATCCTGTCCGGCGGCGACATCGTGGCCCACAGGAAGCTCTCTCTGAGGATCCCCATCGCACCGCCCCAGGCCACCGTCATCACACCCGCCGTCCTGGGAACCCGGCTTCGCGAGCTGGTTCGTTACACGCCGTGGACAACGAACCTCTTCGGCGGCTACCACCTGGACCCCAACATCGACGGGCGGTTTCTGACCACGGACACGGTGTACCTCTTTTTCAACGTGATCCGTCCCCGTCATCAACCCGGAACACCGCCCGTCGTGGACGTCGGACTGAGAATCCTGCGCGGAGAAAAGACCGTTGCGGCAGCCCACTGGAACCGGAAAGAGCTCTCGATGATGTCGCCGGAGACCTACCTCTTCGGCTCCTCCTTCGCCCTGAGCGCCATCGATCGGCCGGGCGCCTACACCCTGGAGCTGACCGTGCGCGAGCCGGCTTCCCATACGGTCCAGATCACGACGTTTCCCATTACCATCGAGGAACCGTGAGCCCGCTCACCTTTCGTACGGCCCCCGTTTCCAGTATGATGGCAGACCATGAGGCAAGCCCGCGACGCCCTCCTCGTGACCCACGGCGGTCCCCTGCTCGATCCGATCGTCCCCCTCCTCCGCCGCTCGAGCTTCACCATTCACCGGGCGCCCGCCGAGGCGGCCAGCATCGAATTGATGCAGACCTCGCCCTTCGACCTCATCGTCATCGAGTACCCCATCGAGGGCTCCTCCATGAACGCCATCGTTTCCGCCGTACGAGCCCCCGAATCCGCCAGCCGGAACGCCGGTCTGATGGTGGTGGCGGACGATACCGGGACGGCGGCCGTGGAACCCCTCGTCGGTGGCGGGATCAACCGCATCGTGCGCCGGTCCCACGTGGGCTCCGAGTTCCTCATGGCCCTGGCGGACCTGCTGGCGGTCGAGCCCCGGCGGCCCCTTCGTGCCGTCATCCGGGTCAAGGTCATGGCCAGCAGCAACACCTCCAACATGATCCTGGCGCAGACCGAGAACCTCTCGGCCTCCGGTATGCTCGTCCGCGGAAGCGTCCGTCATTTCCCCGTGGGCTCGGAGATCGACTTCCAGCTGGTCCTGCCCGGTGCCCAGGAGCCGGTGCGCGGCCGGGCCCAGGTTGTACGCCACGCCCAGTGGCGCCGGGAGCGGATCGAGGGCTTCGGAGTTCGCTTCACCAACCTCTCCCCCAACGCGGCCGTCCGGATTAAGAACCTCCTCGAGGGGTCCGACTGATCAGGCCGGAAAACAGCACTCCCGGCCTCGCGGCCGGGAGTGCGGAACGAATTCGGGAGGTTCGGTCGAGCTCGTATGGTGGGATCTTATAGGATGGTCGTTTGGGTTGGCCTGTTCAAGGTAAGCCTATTGAGGTAGGCACAAGGTGGCAAGCCGTCCCGGATCCCTCCCTTTTTTCGTCTGAAGCCAATATAACACCGTAGCGACCTCTTGTAAAGTCCCATTGAAACCGGAGGTTGTTGCGCTGTGCCCTTGCCTTAGGATGTCCAGGATGGAGCGCGGGCTTTAGCCCGCATCGTGTTGAGCCACAGCGAGATGGAAACGAATGACGGCCTGAGCAGACTGAAGTCCGCGCTCCCGGGCGGCGCCGTGGCGGCGTGCATGCAACTCGCATCTTGGGATGAGGCGTTCATCAGCGTCGCCGTATCTGCTGCTATCACGGTCGTTCGGAACAGCGCAACTACCCCAAACCGGGGGCGCACAACACGTGCGCGGTACATGGTTGCCGCCATCCCGGCTGTGCCCGTCCCAGGTTCGTGGGGCCCGTCCCCGGCCTCCCCGCCGGCCGGCGGCACCGGTTCCGCAGGGAGGCTCCCCTCGTCACGGCCCGCTCCCCTGCCCCGGAAGGACCCTGCGTCGCACCGAACCTCAACGCCTCCCCATATCGCTACCAGGCCAGCGGGATGACCAGGGCCGCCACGGCCAGGACGATCAACTTCAGGGGCAGGCCCACGCGGACGAAGTCACCCATACGGTACCCGCCGGCGCCGGCAATCATGACGTTGACGTGGTACCCGAAGGGCGTCAGGAAGGCGCTGGAGGCGCCGACGGCCACGGCGATGGCCGCGGCGTGAAGGCCGACGCCATGGTGGGCCGCCACCACGGCCGCCACGGGAAAGACCAGAGCGGCGGCCGCCGGGTTGTCCAGCACCTCGGTCAACACGGCCGTCAGAAGGAGGATGGCGGTGACAAGCGCCGTCGGCCCCAGGTCGCCAACGGCCCCGCCCAGGGCCCCGTGGACAACGGCCGCCGCCAGGCCGCTGTCCACCATGGCGTGGCTTACTCCGATGGAGGCGGCAATCATCACCAGCGTTGGCCAGTGCACCGTCGTCCACACCTCCGAAGGCCGGAGCCGGCCAGTGGCCACGAGGACGAGGACGCCGGCCACGACGGCCGGGAGCAGGGGGACGAGACTCAGGGCAACCGCCGCGACGACGCCCAGGAGCACCAGCGGCTCGGTCCAGTCCTTGCCGCTAACGGCCGCCGGCAGGGTCCCCAGCGAGGATACGAGGTAGAAGTCGCGGGCGAAGCGCCACCGTGCCAGGAAGCCCGCACCCGCCGCAAAGAGTAGGGTGTCGCCTGGTTCCACGACGATGTCGCCGATCTTCCCGTGGAGGCGTTCGCCGTGGCGGTGCACCGCCAGGACCACGGCGTCGTAGCGGCCGCGGAAGCCGGCCTCGCGGATGTTGCGTCCGACGATGGGCGAGGAGGGAGAGACCACGGCCTCCACGAGCTCGACCCCGCCCTCCTGCGCATCCAGCCGTTCGTCCCCACCTTCGACCGGTGCGAGCCCCTGACCGGCGGCCAGCTCGGCGATGCGGTCGACCCGGCCGACAAAGGCGAGCACATCGTCCCCCCGCAGGGTCTCCCCGGGATCCACCGGGCTTCGCACGACCCCCTCCCGTTCGATGCCGGCAACGAAGAGGCTCTCGAGACTGCGGAGCTCGCCGACCCGTGCGCCGTCCAGCGCGCCACCGGGCACGACCCGCAACCAGCCCACGTACTCCCTCGGGTTGGCGTCCAGCTCCCCCAGTGGATCCTGCCGCTCGGGGAGGAGACGCGGTGCGGCCACCACAAGGTAGATCAGCCCGGCCACGGCGATGGGAAGCCCAACCAGGCCGATCTCGAAGAGGCCGAGGCCCCGGTCCCCGGCCTCCACCAGCAGCCCGTTGACGACCAGGTTGGACGAGGTGCCCACCAGCGTCAGAAGCCCCCCCAGGGTGGCCGCCAGCCCCAGGGGCATCATCAGGCGGGACGTGGCGGCCCGGTGGCGCCGGCCCCACTCCCGCACCGCCGGCATCAACACGGCCACCACCGTGACGTTGGCGATGAAGGCCGAGAGCGCCGCCACGGGCACCAGCCCGCGGAATCCGAGCTTCGACTCCCGATCGCCAAAGAGAGCCCCCGCGAGCCAGGGAAGCCAGGCGGTCCGCTCGAGAGACCCGACGAGCACGAAGAGCAGGCCGATGATGGCCACGGCCGGGTTGGCGAAACCTGCCAGCGCCCGGTGGGGCGAGAGAACGCCGGCCAGCAGGAGGACGCCGACGCCGGCGCCGAGCACGAAGGCGGGGTCCGAGCGCTCGTGAAAGGAGGCGGCCACCACGGCGGCCAGGACCGCGAGGGTCAGCCAGGCGCCGGGACCCACGCTCCCCGCCTCACTCCGCCCCGTCGACGCCCACGTAACCCTCCCGTTCCAGGAACAGGAGGATCGCCTGCGCGGCCTCTTCCGGGCTCGTATCCGTTGTGTCGATGACCACCTCGGCGTCCTCCGGCTCCTCGTAGGGGTCGGAGATCCCCGTGAACTCCTTGATGATCCCGGCCCGGGCCTTGGCGTAGAGTCCCTTGCGGTCCCGCTGCTCGCAGACCTCAAGCGGCGTCGCCACGTGGACCAGGGCGAACCCGCCCAGGGGTTCGATCATGCTGCGGACCTCCTTGCGAACGGAGTCGTAAGGCGCGATCGGAGCACAGATGGCAATCCCACCGTTCTTGGTGATCTCCGAGGCAACGAAACCGATGCGGCGGATGTTGAGGTCCCTGTGCTCCTTGGAGAAGCCCAGCTCCGAGGAGAGGTTCTTGCGGACGATGTCGCCGTCCAAAAGGGTCACGGGACGCCCACCGGCCTCCAGGAACTTGACCAGGAGGGCGTTGGCGATGGTCGATTTCCCCGCGCCGGATAGGCCGGTGAAGAAGACCGTGAAGCCCTGCCGGTGCCGGGGCGGGTGGCTGCGCCGCAGCTCCTCGGCCACCTCGGGATAGGTGAACCAGGAGGGGATCTCCCGGCCCTGGGCCAGCCGCTGCCTCAGCTCGGTTCCCGAGATGCTCAGCGTCCGCATCCCCTCGGGCACCTCGTCCACCGGCATGTAGCCGTCCTTCTCCTCCACGTAGACCATCATCTTGAAGGGCACCATCGCGACGCCCAGCTCCTCCTCGTGACGGCGCACCAGCTCCTGAGCGTCGTAGGGGCCGTAGAATGGCCTGCCCGCGCTGTCCGAGCCCGGGCCCGCATGGTCCCGGCCAACGATCAGGTGGGTGCAGCCGTAGTTCTTCCGGATGATGGCGTGCCAGAGGGCCTCCCTGGGCCCGCCCATGCGCATGGCCAGCGGCAGCAGGGCCAGCTTGACCGTGTGCTTGGGGTACCGGTCCAGGATTGCCTGGTAGCAGCGGACGCGCGTGTAGTGGTCCACGTCCCCCGGCTTGGTCATGCCGACCACGGGATGGATGAGCAGGTTGGCCTCAAGCTCCCGTGCGGCCCGGAGGGTCAGCTCCTGGTGGGCCCTGTGCATGGGGTTTCTCGTCTGGAAGGCGACGACCTTGCGCCAGCCCAGGCGGGCCAGCTGCCTTCGCAGCTCGGCCGGGGCCGGCCGGAGCTGCTGGAAGTCGTAGTGGGGTGGCAGCTGGATGCCCTCCAGCCGGCCACCGACGTACCACGGATTCGCCACGTTCAGGAGGTACCCCACCCCGGGATGCTCGGGGTTGGCCGTGCCGAAGACCTGCTCCGCCTCCGCCCTCCTGTCCGGCTGCCAGATATCCTCCACGTGGAGCACGGCCAGCATGACGCCCTCGGGATCGCGGAGAGCGAGCCGGCGACCCGGCTCCAGGCTCTCGGCGAGCTCCGCGGAAACGTCCAGGGTGATCGGCATGGGCCACAGAAGGCCCCCGGGCAGGCGCATCTTCTCCACGACGCTCCCGTACTGCTCCCGGGTCATGAAGCCGTCCAGTGGCGAGAAGCCCCCGTTGAGGATCAGCTCGAGATCGCAGAGCTGGCGGGGTGTCAGGTCCCACGACGGCCAGTCGCGGGAGGCCTCCTTGAGCTCCGCGGCACGTTCGGACGGGACCATGGGATCGACGAGCACACCCCCGTGGGGCGGGTTGAGATGGTTGGGCATCGGGCAGCGTTCCTCCTTGACGTTTTCCGCGTCCCCGGCCGTGCCGCATACCGTGCCGTGATCGTCCAGGAACCCGGATCGGCGGGAAGCTTAGCACTTCTCCGGACGCACCCTGGAAAAACGGAGACCTCCGACCTACATTTCTCTTGGCGAGACGGGGCGCTCCGGCGAGCCCCGAACTTCCCTGGGAGGCATCCGGTGGAGCTCGAAGGGAACATCCTCGACGACGTCGGACCCGATCATCCGCTCCGTCAACTCTTCTCGCGGCTCGTGTCACGTGCGATGGCCCGGGGTGCCAGGATCCGGGATCCACGCCTGATCGCGTACATCGCCGAGCTGCTGATCCGCTTTGCCGACACGCGACACCTCTACGCCATCCGCGATGCCGCCGGGCGGCCCCTGGAGGACGTGGGCGAGATGCTCCTGGAGGCCGATCCCATGGGTCCGCGAGGCGGCTTCGGCAGGGAGCGCGAGGTCCGCCGCCACATCGGCGACTTCACGCTCTTCTTCCTTGGGTTGTTCCCGGAGCACCTCGAGGCCCACGCCACCACCCGGATTCCCGGCCTCTACGTGGACTGGGCGGCCACGGGCCGTGAGTCCTACCGTATCGCCGCCGCCTTCGACATGGGGCCCTGGGCCGCCGAGGCGGCCGTCTTCGCGCGGCTGGCCGAGCAGTACGACGCCTGCGTCCGCGGGCTGCGCGTGGTCCGCCATGAGATGGACCACATGGCCGAGCCCGGCGTTCAGATGATGGGCCGCCTGCTGGGATCGGGCTGAGCACCACCTGCCTCCCACTCCCCTCCGGGGGGAGGAGGGCGGAGAACGCCACGGATCAACACGGCTTCTCACGGATTGAAGAGGCCACGAAGGAATGCAGACCGGCTGGAGCGGATGCTCGCCCCTCTGTCCGTATTGCGGCCATGGAACGCCCGGACAGCAATCTTCCACAGGGCCCGTGAACGCACCACCCGCCCGGGCTCGCCCCCCTCTTCCCAACCCGTGTGAACCGTGTCAATCCGTGGCCTGCCTGCTCTTCTTAGCCCTGCACCATCCCCGCGATGGCACGGCCGATGGCGATGGAGGCGGTAGCTGCCGGGGAGGGGGCGTTGAGCACGTGGATCATGCGCTCGCCGCGCACGATGGCGAAGTCGTCCAGGAGCGAGCCGTCGGGGGCCAGCGCCTGGGCACGCACCCCGGCCCCTCCCCGTACCAGCTGATCGCCCCGCAACCCGGGCACCAGCCGCTGCACGGAATGGACGAAGGCAGCCTTGTTGAGCGACCGCCACTGCTCGGCCAGACCGGTCTTCCAGTAGCGTGCGGCCAGCCTCCAAAAGCCGCCGTAGGCCATGGTCGAGGCAGCGTCCCGCGGCGAGAAGGAGCTCCGCCTGTAGCCCTCCCGCTTGAAGGCCAGCACGGCGTTGGGACCCGCCTCGGCGCCACCGTGGATCATGCGGGTCAGGTGCACGCCGAGGAAGGGAAAGCCGGGATCGGGAACGGGATAGATCAGGTTGCGCACCATGCTGGCGGCCTCGGGCACGAGATCGTAGTACTCGCCGCGGAACGGCACGATCCGCACGCCGGGCTCCAGGCCGCACAGGCGGGCCACGCGATCCGACTGCAGGCCGGCGCAACCGACGAGGAAGCGGGCGCGCACGGGGCCCGAGGCCGTCTCCAGCAGGTGGACGCCGCCCTCCCGGCGGTACCTCAGCACACGGCTGCCCAGGCGCACCTCGCCGCCGCGGGACTCCACCCGGCGGGCCATGGCGCGGGTGACCTCCGTGAAGTCCGTGATCCCCGTCTGGGGGACCCACAGGCCATCGATACCGGCCACGTGGGGCTCGTACTCCCGGAGCTCTTCGGCCTGCAAGCGTTTCAGACCGTGCAGGCTGTTGGCCCGGCCCCGGCGCTCCAGCTCGTCCAGCGCGGGAATTTCCCGCCGGTCCGTGGCGACCACGAGCTTGCCGCAAACCTCGAAGGGCACCTCGTGCTCCTCGCAGAACGCCAGCAAGGCCAGCCGCCCCTCGACGCAGTTCTGCGCCTTGAGGGAGCCGGGGCGGTAGTACAGCCCCGAGTGGATGACGCCGCTGTTGTGGCCCGTCTGGTGGGGCGCCACACGGTCCTCGGCCTCCAGCACGGCCACCCGCTGCGCCCCGTCGTCGAGCAGGGCCATGGCCGTCGCCATGCCGACGATCCCGCCACCGATGACCACAACGTCGAAAGGATCCGAAGCACCCATGCCCGCCTCCAGCGCGCATGGTACCGCGGCTGACCGGAAAGCCGTATCAGCGGCCAAGCTCAGAATCCAGCCCACAGACGTGATGTGGAAGGCGCTCGCCGACTCCAGCCGCGGACAGAATACCGATCAGCGGCCCATGAGCGTCACAG
>JAADFK010000003.1 GCA_013152925.1 Acidobacteriota bacterium
TGTCATTCCGAGCGAGCGGAGCGAGTCGAGGAATCTCCCCGGCCTGCCTGGACGCCTCTTCCTGCGAATGCAACCAGCGCGGGAGTGGAAGATTCTCCGCATTCATACCTCGTTCGCTCCACTCCGTACGTTTCCCTCGATGGGGTAGGATGCCTCCCGGAGGCGACGTGGACGAGCGCAGGAAAGACATGCAGACACCCGAACGGGTTCCGGATCTGGAGGCGCTGGAAAAGGAGGTGGAGGTGACGGTCTTCGTGGCCAGCGGGCCCGGCGGCCAGCACCGGAACCGGACCTACTCCGCGGTCCGCGTGCGGCACATCCCCACGGGCATCACCGTCACCTGTGCCGAGACCCGTTCCCAGATCCGCAACCGGCGCCTCGCCATGGAACGTCTCCGCCAGCGGCTCCTGGCCCGCGCCCGCCGCCAGAGACCCCGAATTCCGACCCGCAAGTCCCGCCGTGTCCGCAGGAAGGAGCTGGAAGCCAAGAAGCGCCGCGGCGAGACCAAGAAGCTCCGCAGGCGGCCCTCCCCGGACGACTGAGCCTCCGAGCCCTGCCCCCTGAGCCGCCTGAGCCCAATGTCGCGAACCGGCGGTGATCCTCTCATCCCAGAACACCCCCACCCCGGGACATGTGCCTGGCGCGGGGACCTTCTTGCGTTCCTGCCTCGCCTGCCGGTCCGCCGTCAGACGGCCTCGTCGCGGGCCATGGTGGCGGGACCGGCGGCTCCGCGCCGCCACCGGGGTTGCCAGGCGCCCTCGTACATGGCATGGAGCGCAGGCTCGTAGAAGAACTCGTTGGCCCCGAAGGCCGGCTGGAGCTCGTCCAGCCAGGTGGCCTGGTCGTCGAAGCGGGCGAAGAAGACACGGTTGACCCACTTGGGATCCCGGGCCTGGATGAACTTGAGCACGAAGACCTTGTCGCCCCGAATCTCGGCCACTCCGTCCACCAGCACCTTGCCGGGGGTGGCGGACATGGAAGGCCCGCGCACCGTGCGGGCGAGCCCAGAGACCTGGGCGTAAGCCCTGGCGAAGATCCTGAGAGCGCGGGCCAGCGGCACCTCGAAGTAGTGCTTCGGGCCCGTGTCCCGCTCAACGAACATGTAGTAGGGAACGGCCCCCAGGCGGACCTGCAACCGCCACATGTCGGCCCAAACCTCCGGATCGTCGTTGACGTGCCGGATCAGGGGCGCCTGGCACCGGATGATCGCCCCGGTGCTGAGGATTCGGCGCATAGCCTCCCGAACGGCTTCCGTCTCGAGCTCGCGGGGATGGCTGAAATGAGCCATGAAGGCCAGCTGGCGGCCCGAGGCCACAACCTCTTCGAAGAGACGGAGCAGCTCGTCGGCGTCGGGGTCGGTGACGAAACGGTGCGGCCAGTAGCTGAGCGACTTGGTTCCAATGCGGATCGTCGTCACGTGATCGAGCGCGGGGTCGAGAAGCGGCTCCAGGTACCGGCGCAGAGCCCGCGCGGTCATGATCATGGGATCGCCGCCGGTGAGCAGGAGATCGCTGACCTCGGTGTGCGCCTCGAGGTAACGGGTCAGCGTCGAGACCTCGCCGTCCGCAAAGCGCAGACCCTCGATGCCGGCAAACTGCGCCCACCGGAAGCAGTAGGTGCAATAGGCGTGGCAGGTCTGGCCCTGCGAGGGAAAGAACAGGACGGTCTCGCGGTACTTGTGCTGGGCGCCGGGCAGGCGCTCGCCGCCGATCTCGGGTACGTTGAGGTCCATCTGGCCGGCCGGGTGAGGGTTCATGGCCATCCTGATCCGGTGGGCTTCCCGGCGGATCACCTCCTCGGGCGCTTCGCTCGCCACGAGGTTCTGCATCCTCATGAAGTCTCCCCGCTCGAGCATGCCCGCCTGAGGGAAGGTCAGCTGGTATATCGGGTCCTGGGGTATGTTCCCCCAGTCGATCAGCTCGTCGACAACGTAACGGTTCACCCGAAACGGCAACACCGCGGCAACCGCCTTGAGCGCAATCCTCTGATCCTCGTCGAGACGAAGAAGCTGGGGAATCCGATCAAGACGCTGCCGGCCGATGGCCCGATACCGCAGACCTTTCCGTACCTCCATTCAGACCTCCTTCGCGTGGGATTTGCAAAGATCTTCTCCTGAACCCGGTGCCCCGAGAAACCAAGTTCGGGATCGGAAGCCGAATCAAGATACAACCCGGCTGTGGAATTTTATCACGGGTGGCGGACCACGTTCAAGGCATCGGACACTCTCGATGCTCCCAACCACAAGTCCGCGACGCCGCATGAGTTACCACTTTGAAAGTGTGCCAGAGGGCGCCTGTCACGCCGTTCCGGGATCGTGGGGTGCCGCGTCCATCGCCGTCGCGGTGGGGCGGGCGCCTTCTCCCATCTCCGGCGTTCGCTTTCTTGCGGCCCGGGAGGTGGCCGCAGGAATGCACCCTCCTCTTCCGGGGGGAGCGACGGTGTGGTTGCTTGGGCGACTCGGAGATTTCCGCCGGCCCGTCCAGGGATACTCTCAGCGCCATGGGATCAGCTTACCGGAGCTCGTGGAGGGCCCCGTAGTCGGCGGCGATGGGGAAGCGCCGGCCGACGCCGAAGGCCTTGGAGGTGATCCGGATCCCCGGGGCGGCCTGGCGGCGCTTGTACTCGTTCCGGTCGATCAGGCGAACCACTTCCCGGACGGTCTCCGGGGCAATTCCCGATGCGACGATCTCGGCCACGGGCAGGTTCTGCTCCACGTAGGCCTCGAGGATGCGGTCGAGCACCTCGTAGGGCGGCAGGGAATCCTGGTCGGTCTGGTCCGGCCTGAGCTCCGCCGAGGGGGGCTTGACGATGATGCTCTCCGGAATGAGCTCGCGCTCCCGGTTGAGCCAGCGGGCCATGTCGTAGACCATGGTCTTGGGCACGTCGGAGATGACGGCCAGCCCTCCCGACATGTCGCCGTAGAGGGTGCAGTAGCCCACGGCGAGCTCGGACTTGTTCCCCGTGGTCAGCAGGAGCCGTCCGTACTTGTTGGAGAGCGCCATCAACACGTTGCCCCGAACCCTGGCCTGGATGTTCTCCTCGGTGACGTCAGGCTCGCGGCCCTCGAAGACCGGCGTCAGGGTGTCCAGGTAGGACTGGAAGACCGGGTCGATGGGGACGACCTTGTAGTCGATCCCCAGCCTGCGCACCAGGGCCTCCGCGTCACTGAGGCTGGACCGGGAGGAGTAGCGCGTGGGCATGGCGACGCCGAGGACGTTTTCAGGACCAAGCGCCTCGGCCGCCACCGCCGCCGTCAGGGCGGAATCGATGCCGCCGGAGAGACCGAGGACCACCTCCCGGAAACCGCACTTGCGGGTGTAGTCCGCCAGCCCCAGGACCAACGCCCGCCACGCCTCCTCCACCGGTCCGCCGGCCACCGGGCGCAGGACCCCGGGCGACCCGGCCCCACACGACCGTGAACGCAGCGCCTCGCCGGGGATGTCGTGGATCAGGAGATCCTCCCGGAAACCGTGCGCCCGCGCCACCACGGCGCCGGTGGGGTCGATGACGAGGGAATGGCCGTCGAAGACCAGCTCGTCGTTGGCGCCCACCTGGTTGGCGATGACCAGCCAGCGCCGGTGTTTGGCGGCCTCGGCCGAGAGCATCTCCCGCCGCAGCCGGCCCCGGCCCACGGAGAAGGGGCTGGCCGAAAGGTTGACGAGAAGTTGGGCGCCCTCCCCTACCAGCTCGCCCACGGGATCCCTGGTGTAGAGCCGCCGGGGCCAGAAGTCGGGGTCGTTCCAGGCGTCCTCGCAGATGGTGACACCGAGGCGGACACCGTCGAGCTCCAGCGGGTGGACAGCGCCGCCGGCCTCGAAATACCTGGCTTCGTCGAAGACGTCGTAGGTCGGCAGGAGGCACTTGGTGTAGCGGCCCACGATCCGGCCATCAATGCAGAGCGCCGCTGCGTTGTACAGCGGCTTGCCGACCCTCGCCGTGTTGGGCTCCACGTAGCCCGTCAGAATCGCAGGCCCAGCGGCCGAGAGGGCCGCCACGCGCTCCAGCTGGCGGATGTTGGCAGCCACGAAGTCGCTGCGATCCAACAGGTCTCGCGGGGGGTACCCCACCGTGGCCAGCTCCGAAAAAAGCACCAGGTCCGTCCCGTGGCCCCGGGCCTCCTCGACCGCGAGCGCCATCTTCTCCAGGTTCGATTCGAAGGCGCCGATGGTGAAATCCAGCTGAGCGATGGCGATCCGCATGTCCTTCCTCCACGATGAAGGGTACCGCGGATCGCTCCCCGCCGCCCACGTTCGAGCGAAACCGTGCAACGGACCCCAGGAGGACCACGTGCCCGTGGGCTCCCCCCACCGGTTCGGGAAGAGGCGAGGCTCCGAGCGATTCCGCGCGCCGGTTCGCCATCACACAGGCACCTCGCCGCTCCCTCCTGCCGAGGCGCGGTTGACGGGTCCCGAGGGGGCCGCTAGGATGCAGATTGTGAAAATGGCCACATGGGGAGGGGACATGGCCAGCCAATTCGTTCCGGTTCTCATCGTCCTGGCGTTCGCGGTGGGCTTGGCGGTCGTTCTCATGGGACTGGCCGCGCTCGCCGGCCAGCGCTCCAAGACCGTCTCTCCCCTAAAAGGCGAGAGCTACGAGAGCGGTGTTCCCAGCATCGACAGGGCCCACAAGCGGATCCCGGTGGCCTTCTACATCGTGGCCCTGGTTTTCGTGGTGCTCGATGTCGAGGTGGCGTTCCTCTACCCCTGGGCGGTCACCTACCGGCAGCTTCTCGCCGAACAGTCGCTGGCGGTGTACCTCGACATGCTGGCCTTCGTGGCGTTGCTGGCCTTCGTCTACGTCTACCTGTGGAAGAAGGGCGTCTTCGACTGGGGGCGGCGGAAGCCGTCCACCCCGTCGGACACCGGTGAGATGAGGTGAAGCCATGAGCCTGGCCCGCACGCAGCCCCTGACGATCGCCCCGCCCGAGGAGCTTCTCGAGGTGAGCTTCGACGACGGCATGGAAGAGATAATCGAGGAGCACCTCCGCCACTATCCCACCAGGCAGGCCGCCCTGCTGCCGGTGCTCTGGCTCTGCCAGGAACGGTGGGGCTGGCTCTCGGCCGGCGTCCTGCGAGCCGTGGCAAGGCGTCTCGAGCTGGCGCCGGCCTTCGTCGAAGGCGTGGTCACCTTTTACACCATGTACCAGACGGCGCCTCCCGGGAAGTACCTTCTCCAGGTCTGCACGACCCTGTCGTGCGCCCTCTGCGGCGCGTCCGGGCTGCTCGAGCGGCTCAAGGAGAAGCTCGGCATCGATCCCGGCGAAACGACGCCGGACGGCCGGTTCACGCTCCTCGGGGTCCAGTGCCTCGGGGCCTGCGGTGAAGCGCCCGTCATCCAGGTCAACAACGACTACTACACGGACATGACCACCGAGAAGCTCGACCAGCTCCTGGACGAGCTGCCATGACCGCTGGGGGGGCCATGAAGCCGATTCTCCTGAGAGCACGGGGCGAAGACAAATCACGCTCCATCAGCACCTACCTTCGCATGGGCGGCTACGGCGCGCTCAAGAAGGCGCTGATCATGGACCCGGCCGGCGTCCGCAAGGAGGTCAAGGACTCGGGCCTCCGCGGCCGGGGTGGCGCCGGTTTCCCGACCGGTGTCAAGTGGGGCTTCGTCCCGCAGGACCTGCCGAAACCCAAGTACCTGATCTGCAACGCCGACGAGTCGGAGCCCGGCACCTTCAAGGACCGGGCGATCATCCACACCGATCCCCACATGCTGATCGAAGGGATCATCATCTCCTCCTACGCCATCGACGCCCACGTGGCCTACATCTACATCCGTGGCGAGTTCTGGGAGGAGGCGCGGATCCTGGAGAAGGCCATCGCCGAGGCCCGCCGGAAGGGTTATCTCGGCACGAATATCCTCAGGACCGGGTTCGACCTGGAGATCCACGTCCACCGCGGTGCGGGGGCCTACATCTGCGGGGAGGAAACGGCCCTGATCGAGTCCATCGAGGGCAAGCGCGGTCAGCCCCGGCTCAAGCCGCCCTTCCCCGCCGTGGTCGGCGTCTTCGGCTGTCCAACTGTCGTCAACAACGTCGAGACCCTGGCCTGCGTCCCCCACATCATCGAGCACGGCGCCGCCTGGTTCGCCGCCATCGGACGGAACGAGCGGAACTCCGGGCCCAAGCTCTACGGCATCTCGGGGCACGTGCGACGCCCAGGGGTCTACGAGCTCCCCATGGGTGTCACCTTCCGCGAGCTGATCTACGAGCACGCTGGCGGCATCCGGGAGGGCCACGAGCTCAAGGCCTTCATTCCCGGCGGCTCCTCCTGCCCGGTGCTTCCCGCCGACTTCGTGGACATCCCCGCCGATTTCGATTCGGTGGCCGAGGCCGGCTCCATGTTCGGGTCGGGTGGGTTGATCGTCATGGACGACTCGGTGGACATGGTCTGGGCGCTCGAGAACCTGATGACCTTCTACTCCCACGAGTCCTGCGGCCAGTGCACACCCTGCCGCGAGGGTTCCGACTGGGCCCTGGACATCCTCCGCCGCATCCGCCGGGGGTACGGCCGGCCCGAGGATCTGGAAACCCTGGAGCGGATCAGCCGCTATGCCAGTCAGGGAATGACCATCTGCCCTCTCGGTGATGCATTCTGCGGCCCCATCTCCAGTTTCCTCAAACACTTCCGGAACGAGTTCGAAGACTACATCGCCAAGGCCAAACCGCTGCCCCCCAGAACGACGCCGGTACTGCCGGTACGCTCCGGCCGGGGCAGGTTCGGGATCTAGGAGCGAGCATGGTTACAGTCACCATCGACGGTCACGAGGTTCAGGTCGCCGAGGGCGTCAACCTGGTGGAGGCCGCCCGCGCCGCCGGGGTCGAGATCCCGACCTACTGCTACCACCCGGGCCTGCGGGTCGTCGGCCAGTGCCGGGTCTGCTTCGTCGAGGTCGAGGGCATGCCCCGCCTGGTCACGGCGTGCTCGACCCCGGTGAAGGACGGGATGGTCGTCAACACGGCCAGCGACAGGGTTCGCGAGGCCCGCCAGGCGGTGCTGGAGTTCCTGCTGGCCAACCACCCTCTGGACTGTCCCGTCTGCGACCAGGCCGGGGAGTGTTACCTCCAGGACTACTCCGTGGAGTTCGGTACCGACTCCACCCACATGGTGGACGACCGGCGGCGGTTCCCGGGCCGCGAACGGAACGAGCTCGGCCCCCACGTCATCCAGAACCAGAACCGCTGTATCCACTGCACGCGCTGCATCCGTTTCACCCAGGAGATCTCGGAGACCTGGGATCTGACCATGAAGTCGCGTGGGAACCACGCCTACATCGGCACCTTTGACGGGGAGCCCCTGGACAACCCCTGGTCGGCCTGCGTCGCCGACGTCTGCCCCGTGGGCGCACTGACCGTCAAGGAGTTCCGCTTCCGGGCGCGGGTCTGGCACCTGGATGAAACGCCCTCAGTCTGCCCGGGGTGCAGCGTCGGCTGCACCATCGACATCGGCCACCTCGAGGGGATCGTGCACCGCTTCACGCCACGGGAAAACCCCGAGATCAACGGCTGGTGGATGTGCGATTTCGGCCGTTTCCTGGCCGAGGACCTCAACGGCCGGGACTTCGAGGTGCCGAGGTTGCGCGGCGAGCGAGGCCTCCAGGACACCGGCTGGCAGGAGGCCATGGCGGCCCTGACCGAGCTGGCCGAGGTCGGCTCGCCCCTCCGGGTGGTCGCCTCCGCCAATGCCACCAACGAGGCGCTCTACCTGGCCAAGCGGCTGTTCCTCGACCGGCCCGGCGCCGAGGTGGTCGTTCCGGTTCACCGTGGCGAGGAGCACAGGGTCAAGAACGCCCAACGCCAGTGGGTCGCCGGCGCCGACGAGCACCCCAACTCCACGGGCGCGCGACTGATGGGCTTCACCACGGTGGACACCGAGGGCCTGGAGGCCTTCCTCCGGGGGGGTCGCGGCCCCATCCTGATTCTGGACGGCGGCGCTCATCCCTGGCTCTTGAGCCAGGAGGCCGCCCGCGCCGTGACTGGTCAGAAGGTGGCCGTGGCCGCCCGCAAGGCCTCGCCCCTGACCGGGGCGGCCTACCTGGTCCTGCCACTGGCCTCGTGGATCGAGACCGAGGGAACCCTGACATCCTCCACGGGCCGGGTCCAGCTGGCCCGGCGCGGCCTCTTCCCAAGGGGCCAGGCCAAGCCCGCCTGGGAGATTCTGGCCCTCGCCGGCCGCCAGCTCGGCGTCGAGGTTCCCACGCCGCTGACCCCCCGTACGTTCTTCGAAGCGATGGCCGCCGAGGTCCCGCCCTTCGCCGCGATGACCTGGCGCCGCCTGGCCACCGAACCCGGGATCCCGGTCCTCGAGGAGGTCGCCCATGTGGGCTGAGATTCTCGTTATCGTCATCAAGGTCGTTGTCGTCTCGTCGGTGCTGCTGACCCTCGTCCCGATCATGGTGTGGGTGGAGCGCCGCGGCGCCGCCATGATCCAGGACCGCCTGGGGCCGAACCGGGTGGGGCCCTTCGGACTGCTCCAGCCGATCGTCGATGCCGTCAAGCTGATCACCAAGGAAGACCTGACGCCATCGGGGGTGAAGGGGGTGGACCGCCTGCTCTACCTCCTGGCACCGTCCATCGCGCTGGTGGTTGCCATCTCCGTCTTCATCGCGGTGCCCTTCGGCTTCGATCCCGGGCTCAAGCTCTTCGGACACGCCATCGACGGGTTCATCGTGGCGCCCAACCTCAACCTGGGCATCCTTTACATCTTCGCCATCGCCTCTCTCGGTGTGTACTCGGTGGTCCTCGCCGGCTGGGCCTCGAACAACAAGTACTCCCTGATGGGCGGCATCCGCGCCTCGGCCCAGATGGTCTCCTACGAGCTCGCCATGACCATCTCCGTGGTCGGTGTCCTGATGGTCAGCGGCTCCTTCGGCCTCCAGGACGTCGTCCTGCACCAGTCGGGGACGTGGTTCGGTTTCATCCCAAGATGGAACGTCTTCCCGCAGATCATCGGCGCCATCACCTTCATCGTGGCGGCTTTCGCCGAGACCAACCGCCTTCCCTTCGACCTCGTGGAGGCCGAGGCGGAGCTGGTGGTCGGCTACCACACCGAGTACTCGTCCATGCGCTTCGCCGCCTTCTTCATGAGCGAGTACGTCAACATGGTGACGGCCTCCTCGCTGATCGTCATTCTCTTTTTCGGCGGCTGGACGCTTCCCGGTTTCGCCACACCGGCCGGCTGGCTCGGGGCCCTGGTTTCCATCGGGATCTTCGCCGTCAAGGTGGCGTTCTTCCTGTGGTTCTTCGTCTGGGTTCGCTGGACCCTCCCCCGCTTCCGTTTCGACCAACTGATGGCCCTGGGGTGGAAAACGATGATCCCCCTGGCGGTGCTCAACTTCCTGCTCGTCGGCGCCGGAATGGCGCTGAGGAACCTCTGAGGAGGCCGGGATGGTGACCTACGTCTTCCTGGTGGCGGCCGCCGTGGCGATCGTCTTCGCGCTGCTGGCCATCGTGCACCGCAACCCCATCGTCAATGTACTGTCCTTGCTGGTGGTGTTCTTCGCCCTGGCCGCCATCTACGCCGTGCTGGGGATGGACTTCCTCGCCGCCATGCAGCTGATCGTCTACGCCGGCGCGGTGCTCGTGCTCTTCCTCTTCGTCATCATGCTGCTCAATATCAAGTCCGTGGAACGGATCGGCAGCGGCCGGCCGCTGCAGGCCGTGTTCGGAGCGCTGACGGCCATCGCCATCGCCACCGCCACCGTGTTGGCGATCCGGCAGCTGACACCCTCTTGGGGCGCGCTCCTTCCTGGCAGTGCCAAGGGAACCGTCTATCCGCTGGGACACGCCCTGCTGACCTCCCACACCTTCGCCTTCGAGCTGATCTCGGTGCTGCTGGTGGCCTCTCTTGTCGGGGCCTACGTGCTGGCGCGAAAGGAGGACCGATGATCCCCATCCCTTACACCTGGGTGCTGATCCTCGCGACGGTGCTCTTCGGCATCGGGGCCATCGGCGTGCTCCTCCGCCGCAACGCCATCGCAATCTTCCTCTCCCTGGAGATCATGCTCAACTCGGCCAACCTGGCCTTCGCCGCCTTCGCTCTCAAGCTGGCGTACGAGGGCCACGGCGCCGCTGCGGCTGCCGGCCAGCTCTTCGTCTTCTTCATCATCGCCGTGGCGGCGGCCGAGGCCGCCGTCGGGCTGGCCCTGTTCATCGCCATGTTCCGGCTCAAGGAGACCATCGACGTGGACCGCTTCAACATCCTGCGCTGGTAGGAGGGACGCATGCTCGGCTCACTGTGGCTCATTCCCATTCTTGCCCTGGCCGGATTCATCCTCAATCTGGCAGCGGGGATCCTCAAGGCGCGCAAACCCGTGGTGACCTTGATCGGGGTCGGCTCCATCGGCGCTGCGACGGCGATGGCCTACACGGCACTGTGGCAGTACCTGCACCAGCCCAACACCGTGCTCGTGGAGAAGTACTTCACATGGATCTCGGCCGGAAAGTTCGACGTGACGGCGTCGTTCCAGCTCGATCCCCTCTCCGCGGTCATGCTGGCCTTCGTCACCTTCGTGGGCTTTCTCATCCACGTCTACTCCGTGGGCTACATGCACGGGGAGCCCGACACGGCCTACGCCCGTTTCTTCGCCTACCTCAACCTGTTCATGTTCTCCATGCTCGTGCTGATCCTCGGCTCCAACCTGCTGGTGCTCTTCGTCGGGTGGGAGGGCGTCGGCCTCTGCTCCTACCTGCTGATCGGCTTCTACTTCGACCAGGTCTGGCCGGCATCGGCGGGCAAGAAGGCGTTCATCGTCAACCGGATCGGCGACTTCGGCTTCCTGCTGGCGATCTTCACCACCTTCGCGGTCTTCGGGACGGTGGAGTTCCAGGGCTTCCTGCCCCGGGCGGCGGCCCATCCCGCGACCTACGCCGGGGCGGCGACCATCATCGGGTTGCTGCTCTTCGTGGGGGCGATCGGCAAGTCGGCGCAGATT
>JAADFK010000004.1 GCA_013152925.1 Acidobacteriota bacterium
CGACGGGCGGGGAGACCCTGTCAAAAACCAGGGTCCCGGTGCTACTCCTCACCGAAGAGGCGGCTGAAGAGCCGCCGGACGCCGTCGGTCGCGGTCGTCTCCTCGTTTCGCGGGTTGGTGTCAGTCGAGCCGCCGCCACCGGCAGCACCTTCCGCCGGACCCTCGGGCCGTTCCGCCCGTTGTTCTTCCGCCGGCCGTGGCTGGGAAGCCGGGGCGTTCTCCTTCCGCTCCGGTGAAGCTCCGCCGTTGTCCACGGTGGGTTTCTTGCGCCGCCGCCCGCCCCGGCGCCGGCGGCGGGAGGACGAGCCCGTCTCCTTCTCCTGGCCGCCGCCTCCGTCCGGAGCCGCCCCGGCCTTTTCCGCTTCCGCCTCCCGGGGCGCCTGGCCGCCGCTGCCACCCTTTTCGGTCTTCCTGGCCGTCGAATCCTCGGTGGACGCGCCGGGCTTTCTCCGCCGGCGGCGCCGTGACGAGGAGCTCCTGGGACGGTCGGCCTGTAGGTTCTCCTTGCGCGGGCTCGCCTCCGCCTGGGCGGGCTGCTCCGGGCGATCGGAGGTCCCACGAGGCTCCGGTGGCTCCGCGGATGTGGCCGGCTCCCCGTCTCCGCCGATGGGCGCATCGGCCGTCTTCTTGTGACGGCGGCCGCCCCGCCGCCGCCGCTTCGACGGAGTGTCCGTCGTGCCGACGGCGGGCTCGGCGGTTTCCCCGGCGGGTTGCCGCTCCTGGGGTTGGGATGCGGCTGCGGCGGGACCCCCTCCGGTGGTCAGATCGGTCACCTGGACGGCGGGTTGTTCGGGCTCCGCTGCCTGTGAAGAATCTGCCTGGCGCGTCTGTTTCACCCAGGAGATGTCCTCCTCCGAACGGTGCAGGCCCGGCGCGGCGACGACTTCGATGGTGATCTCGTAACCAGCCTCCAGGTCGGCCAGCTCTTTCCGGTAGGTGTTCTGCAGGAAATCTGCCAGCTCGGGGTGCAGGCGGACGCGAACGCCCTTGAGCCCCCGGGTCGCCGCGCGCTCCTCGATCCGCCGCAGCAGGTTGAGGCTGACGGTCTCGGGGCTGGGGATCCTGCCGCCGCCGCCACAGGTGGGACAGAGGCGGTGGGTCCTCAGGACGAGGGGCGTCTTCAGCCGCTGGCGGTTGATCTCCAGGAGACCGTTGGGACTGATACGTCCGACGCTGACGCGGGCCCGGTCAGCCTTGAGGGCATCGCGCATGGCCTTCTCGATGGTCTTCCGGTGTTTCGGGGAGTCCATATCGATCAGGTCCACCACGACGAGGCCGCCGATGTCCCGGAGCCGGAGCTGGCGGGCGACCTCGGCGATGGCCTCGAGGTTGGTCTTGAAGGCGGTCTCGGACTGGCTCCCGCCGCGGGTGGACCGTCCCGAGTTGACGTCGATGGCCGTCAGGGCCTCGGTACCCTCGATGACGATGGACCCGCCGGAGGGAAGCTCGACCCGAGGCTGGAAGATGCGTTCCAGCTGGTCTTCCAGGTTGTACCTGGAGAACAGCGGCATCCGCTCGCGGTAGCGGATGACCCGCGTCTTCGAGCGGGGCATGAAGGCCCGCATGGCGGCCTGGACCCGCTCGAAGGCCTCGTCGCTGTCCACGACGACCTCCTCGATATCGGGGCTCAGCATGTCGCGCACGGCCTGGATGATCAGGTCCTGGTCGCTGTAGAGGAGACGCGGTCCCTTGCCCTGATTGGCCTCGCTTCGAATCCGCTTCCACAGGCGGAGGAGGGCGTTGAGGTCGCGGTTGAGGGCTGTCTTGCTCTGGCCGATGGCGTTGGTCCGGATGATGTAGCCGAACCCCTCGGGGGCGGCCAGCTTCTCGGCCGCTTCCTTAAGGGCGCGCCGCTCCTCCTCGTCCTCGACCCTGCGGGAGATTCCGTGAACGTCGTCATAAGGCATGAGCACCAGGTGGCGCCCGGCGAGGCTGATATTGGTGGTCAGGGCGGCGCCCTTGCTGCCGGAGGGGTCCTTGGTCACCTGCACCAGGATCGGTCCGCCCTTTTCCAGGATGCGGTCGATGCGGGGCCGCCGGCTCTCCTCGGCCGGCGTGCGGTGCCACGCCTGGCGGACCACGTCGTGGGCCCGCACGAGGCCGTCCCGCTCGGCGCCGTAGTTGACGAAGGCGGCGTCGAGACTGGGCTGGACGGAGCTGACGACGCCCCGGTAGATGTTGCCGCGGGTCAGGCCCGCCTGGGCGATGGCCACCTGGTAGTCCTCGAGGATATCCCCGTTGACGACGGCGATGCGCAGCTCTTCCGGGCGCTGCGCGTTGATCAACATTCTTCGTGCCACAGATGCTCCCATGCGCGGGCCGTTGTTGCATGACTGGGACGGAACGCCCAAGGGACGGCCGGCCGGCCCGGCGCGCCGGGCCGGGGCGATCGTCCCCGGCCAGCGGGGCCACAATAGCCCATGAACGGACAAATTGGAAGCGCTATGGGACTGGAGTAAAGGTCCTTGGGTTCGTTCGAGAAGGAGGGGTGTATACTGGGTTCAATGTGATGGCGGTCACTGACTGCCCGCTTTCATCAGGTTGGGGGGCCTTATGCACTCGAGCGCGCGACGGATCATCGTTCTCTCTCTGATCCTGGTGCTGGCCGGCACACTCCAGGGGCTGGCGCAGAATGCCGATTTCGCCACCGTGGACAACCCCTACCAGGGCGAGGTGCCATTCACCCTCGGCAAGCCGTCCTCTCCCATGGTCGAGATCGCCGGTATCAGGTGGTCGACCATCCGGCTGATCCCCTCCACCACGGCGCTGGAATCGGGACGTCGAATCCGGACCGTCGTGGAAGTGACCCTGGAAAACACCATGAGGTCGCGGGCCAAGGTCCTCATCGTGCTGCTCTTCGAGGACGGCGACGGCAACGGCCTGGACCGGGTGGAGCTGAAACCGATCACCGTGGGCGGCGGCAAGAAGAAGATCTTCAAGCAGAAGATCAAGGTACAGTCCGACGTTCTCGGTGCCGCTGCAAAGCTCTACCTCTTCGCCGAGGTCAAGTAAGCGCCGGGTTACCTGTCCCCTTCGGGGCCGGCGATGCCCTGGAAAACGAGGTGGCTGTGAGGCCGGGTTTCCCCGTGTACGGCCCTTCGGGCCTGCAACCGCCCTGGCCACGGTAACGTGCTCGCTTCCCTGCGACGTTCAGCCGCGCAGGTCCCTACCAGGTGTGCTGCCGGCGGACCAGGGCCAGGAACTCCTCCCGGACCTTCCGGTCGGCGAAACACCCGCGCAACGCCGAGGTCGTCGTCAGGGCACCGGGCTTCTTGACGCCACGCATCTCGACGCACAGGTGCCGGGCTTCGATGACCACCATGACTCCCAGGGGTTTGAGCTTGGCCCAGAGGAACTCGGCCACCTGCTCCGTCAGGCGTTCCTGAAGTTGCGGGCGCTTGGCGTAGAACTCGAGGATACGCGGGAGCTTCGAGAGACCGACGATGCGGGACTGCGGGATGTAGGCGATGTTGGCGTGACCGTAGAAGGGTACGAAATGGTGTGCGCACATGGAGTAGAAGGGGATCTCCCGCTCGATGACCATGTGGTGGTAGTGCTCGTCGTTGGGAAAGGTGGTCACCTTGGGCTCGGCACCCTCGAAGATGCCGTGAAACATCTCCGCGTACATCTTGGCGACCCGCTCCGGCGTGTGGGTGAAGTTGGGGTCGTCGAGATCGAGATTGAGCTCACGCATCATCGCGGCGATGTGCGGCACCAGACGCTCGACCAGGTTCTGGCCGGCCTGTTTCGACACGAGGTTGCCGTTGCGCTCGTGGATGGGTTCCTGGGGGTCGTCGGACATCGGCTTGATCTCCCGCATGTGGGCCTCCGCGCGCTCGAACATGTTCACCTTGCAAAATACGCCTTTTCCGGGATTGATTCCAGGGTTACACTGGAGGAGGTTGTTCCGCTGTCCCCTGCCGCCGACCCTGATGCTGCCGCTGCTGCTTCGCTGTCCCTGTCGCCGTTGCTGCGGCCGGCCATGGCGGGGAGCTCCCTCGGCTCCGGCCGGTGCGGGCCTACCCTCGGGGCGCCGTTCCACCATGCCCAGCAAGCTGGGCGATGCCACGGCGGCTGCCGCGGTAGAATGACGGCTTATGAGGTCTTTCCGCCACCTTGCAGCCCTTCTGTTCGTTCTGATCATGGCCGGTGCGGCTGTCGCGGAGGTGCCCGAGATCCGGGACCTGGGTTCCGTCGCGCCCGGTACGCGAGGCGTGTGCATCACGGAGATGCCGGGCGGCGAGCTGACGAAGATCCCGCTCACCGTCCTGGCCTACCAGACCGGTGCGACCCCAGGTGGCGACATGTTCCTGGTTCGCCTGGACGACCCGCGTTTCAAGGCCACCGGAATCCTGGCCGGTATGAGCGGTTCCCCGGTGTACATCGACGGCCGTCTCCTGGGTGCCCTGGCCTTCGCGTGGCAGTTCGCGAAGGAGCCTGTGGCCGGTGTGACGCCCTTCATCCGGATGATGTCGTTGGGAAAGGGGACCGGTGGCGCGAGCCGGCCGGCAACGTCGCCGCCGGGCCGGCCGGCCTTCGCAGGTCTGGTCGAGGCGTGGAACGAGGGTACGCTTGGCCGGAGCGTGCTCGACTGGCTGCTCCCGGGATCGACGCCGAAGGGCCGATCACGGGTGCTTGCCGTTTCCCTGGGCGCCGGCCCCGCGGACGGTTGGCTGGCCGGCGCCTGGAAGCGCCTGGGGTGGGCCACGACCGGTGCGGCAGCCCGAAGCTCGGGGGACGATCCTCTTCCGATGCCCCGGCCGGGAGGCATGATCGCCGCGGTCCTGGTGGATGGGGATGCGACCGTCGCGGCCGGTGGCACGGTGACCGAGGTTCGCGGCCGGCAGGTCTGGGCCTTCGGACACCCCTTCCTGGGGACCGGCCGGGTCCGCCTGCCCCTGGCACGGGCCAGGGTGACCGCCCTCCTGCCGAGCCTCGCCTCCTCCTTCAAGTTCTTCGCGGTGGGCCGGGAGGCCGGCGCGCTGGAGGCCGACCGCTCCCGTGGTATCTGGGGGCGCCTCGGCGCCGTGGCGCCGATGCTCCCGGTTCACATCCGTGTCGATGGACGCCGGTACGAGGTCCGTATCGTCCCGGATCGCACTCTGTTGCCGCTGCTGGCCGCCTACGTGACCCAGACCTCCATCACGGCCGGCGGACGCTCGCTGGGCGACCAGACGCTGCACCTGGACATCGGCCTGGACTACGGCCCCGGCGGCCGGGCCAGTTTCCGGGAGAGCTTCGTCCGCCCAGATGCTCCGGCCCAGGCCGCGGCCCTTGCGGCGGCCGTCCTCGGCTACATGGAGGGATCTCCCTTCCCGGCGCCGCCTCTCAAGGGGCTGGAGATTTCCGTCAGGACCGAGGAAGCCGTACGGAGGATCACGATCGTCGAAGCGGCGCCGGAGCGCCGGATCGTCCGGCCCGGGCAGCTGCTCCGGGTCCATCTCCGGCTGCGCCGCTTCGGCCAGGGTGACACGTGGCGGACGGAGGAGATTCGCATTCCCGCCGATGCCAAGGCCGGCGCCGTGGACCTCGTGGTGGGGGACGGGGATGCCTGGACGCTGTACGACCTGGGGGCGCGTCCCTTCCGTCCGGCCTCCTTCGAGGATGACCTGCGCCTGCTCGACCGGCACCTTCCGGCCAGCACGATCGTGCTCGCACTGGAGCGGCGGGATGTGGGCGTCGTCCTGGACGGCGGCACCGTTGCGGTGCCGCCGAGCGTGGCGCTGTACCTGGAAGCTGGCCGTGGCGGCGAGGTGAAGAAGGTCTCGTACCGGGTGGTGGCGCGGCGGGTCATCGACCTCGGGGAGCCGGCCTCGGGCGGATTCCGCGTGAGGCTTCGGATTCGGACCGACGGAATGGTTTCAGGCGAGGAGGAGGGTTCATGAGACGGGTGATACCGCTGTTCGCTCTGGCCGTGCTGGTGACGGGGGGCGTGGCCGCCTCGCAGACACGGCGGTGGGTGTCCGATACGGCTGCGGATCTGGTCAGGGGCCGTGGGGAGGGCGTCGCCGTTACGAGCGATGGCCGCCTCGTTCCCGTGGCTCGATGGCGGGCGGCGCTGACCCTCGAGGAACCGACGGCGCTGGCGGCCGTTGTGGGCCCGAAGGGATCGATCATCGTCGGGACGGGTCATCCGGCGCGACTGGTCGCCATCGAGGGTGGGTCGCAACAGGTCCTGGCCGAGGTGCCGGCCGAGCAGGTGACGGCGCTCCTCGGCCTCCCGAACGGCGACCTCCTGGTGGCCACCGTCGGACCCGCCGTCATCTATCGGTACCACTCCGGCACGCTGGCCGAGGTGGGGCGCCTGGGAGCGGGCGGCGTGTGGGACCTGGCGCTCTTTCAGGGACAGGTGGTCGCTGCGGCCGGCCCCCCGGCGACCCTGTACCACGTTACGGAGAAGGGCCTCGAGCGCTGGGTGGAGCTTCCGGACACCCACGCCAGGTGCCTAGCGGCCGATGGGGATTCGTTGATCGTCGGAACCTCGGGCAAGGGGTACGTGCTTCGTGTGGACACCGGGGGCACGGTGGGGGTCGTGGCCGACACGCCGTTCACCGAGATCGCCTCGCTGGCAGTGGCGCCCGGTGGTGTCGTGTGGGCCGCGGCGGTCGTTGGGGAGCCGGAAGAAGGCGCCCGGGGTGGCGTGACATCCAAGAAGCCGGCTGGCGCGGCAGGAGCGAAGACGGCGAAGGTGAGCAGCAAGGCGGCGAGCCTCAAGCTGCCCAAGCTCAACGGCAAGACGGCCGCCTCCGAGCTGATTCGCGTGACGCCCGACGGGGTCGTGCTCTCGGTGCACCGCTTCGTCGACCAGGTGGTGTCCGCCCTGGCGTGGGACGGCAGCGGCGTCCTGGCCGGTACCGGCTGGGAGGGCGAGGTGTGGCGCTTCGAGCCCGGCGGGCTCGGTGCGCGCCTGGCGGTGGTGGACGCCGTGCAGGTCGTGGCCTTCGCCGGCCGGGGGCGGATTGCCCTGACCCAGGGCCCCGCCTCGGTCCTGGTCCGCGATCCGTCCAAGCCGGGCGGCGGGACCTTCCGGAGCCGTGTGCACCGCTTCAAGATCCCGGCCCGGTTCGGCAGCTTTCGCGTGGCACCCCGGCGGCCGGGGGTCCGGATCCGCTTCCGGTCCGGCGTGACGGCGGCGCCGGATCACAGCTGGCTGCCGTGGACCGACTGGTTGCCGGCCGGGTCCGGCATCGTTCCCCTGCCCCCGGCGCCCTCGTTGCAGTGGGAGCTGGAGATTCCCGCCACGGCACTCGGCGGCATCGATCTCGTGGAGGTCGCCTACCGCCAGATCAACGCCCCGCCCCGTCTGGAATCGGTCAAGGTGGCGGAGCCCGGCGCGGTGTGGCTGGCCTCCCCACCGCCGACGGGGCAGTACATCCAGGTGGATCACCCGGATGAGAACGGCTTTTTCACGGTGCTCTCCCGGGGCAAGAAGGCTGCCTCGACCACCCGGAACGGGAAGAAGTACTGGCGGGTTGGGTTTCGTACGGTATCCTGGAAGGCCAGGGATCCCAACGGCGATCCGTTGCTCTTCTCGGTGGAGCTCGAAGGGGAGGACGGTTTCATTCTGCCGGTTCGAAAGGACCTCGACCGGAGCCAGCTCGCGGTCGATGTCACCGCCGTACCCGACGGGCGGTACAGGTTCCGGGTGCATGCCACGGACCGGGTTCGGAACCCCGGACACGCGTTGGCAGCGATGGCCCTCAGCCGCTGGTTCACGGTGGACAACACGCCCCCGGTCGTCAGCTTCCGGAGGAAGGGGGAGAGCTGGCTGGTGGAGGTCCGCGATGCGGCGAGCGCTCTGGCCCGCGCCGAGTATTCGCGGGATGGGAAGGCCTGGAAACCCCTTGCGCCGGAAGACGGTATGCTCGACGGGACGGTGGAGCATTTCCGGATACCGGTGGTCACGGGACGCCACCTGCTGGTGGTCCGTGCCATGGACCGGCACCACAACCGGGCCACGGCTGGCGTGACGGAGGAGTGAGCATGGTGCAGACAACGGCAGCGTTGGCGGTCTACCCGGGTTCCTTCGATCCTCTCCACCTGGGGCACGTGGACATCATCGATCGGGCGGTGCAGATATTCCCCAGGGTTGTCGTGGGAATTCTCGAGAACGCCTCCAAGGACTCCCTGTTCACGCCGGCCGAGCGGGTGGAGATGATCGGCCGGCTTTACGCCGAGGTGCCGTCGGTGGAGGTCCGCAGCTTCAGTGGGCTCCTGGTCAGCTTCCTCAAGGAGCTCGACGCCACCATCATCATCCGTGGCATGCGCGCCGTCTCGGACTTCGAGTACGAGTTCCAGATGGCCCTGATGAACCGCCGACTCTATCCCAACGCCGAGACCGTGTTCCTGACGCCGAAGGAGGAGTACACCTACCTCTCCTCGAGGCTCGTCAAGGAGGTCATCGGGCTGGGAGGCGACGTGTCGGGGCTGGTGCCGGAGCCCGTCCTCGGTCATCTCCAGGCACGGTATCGCAAGGCCACCCACCCGCCCACACGGTGAGAGGAAGATGAGGGGTGAGGCATCACCAACCGGCTGGGGTGTCACCCGGCAACGCCCGTCCAACGGGTCGTGGGGGAGATCTTCCCGTCCGGGACGGTCGTCGGGCGGCGTGACGCCGTGCGCCTGCTGATCCTTGGTCCCGGGCACCCTTTTCGCGGTGGTATCGCCAGGACGACCACCGACCTGGTGCTGGCTCTCAGGGACCGGGGCCACCGGGTGGAGTTCTTCACACCGTACCGGCAGTACCCTGGCTGGCTCTACCCCGGGGTCGGCGACCGCGATCCGGACGCCTGCGCCCGGGTCGAGGGAGCCCGGTCGATCCTGGCGCCACTGTCCCCCCTGGCGTGGGCCGGTCTGCGGCGGCAGTCGCGAGACGTGGGTGCCGACGCATGGGTCCTGCCCTACTGGACCTGGGCCTGGGCGCCATGGTGGCGTTTCCTGTTGATGGGATTGCCGCCGGACCGGCCGCCGGCCGTGGCCATCGTCCACAACGTGGCCGACCACGACGCGGGCGTCCTCCAGCGCCTGGCGGCGCGGCTCGTCTTGGGCCGGGTGGAGGGGCTCTTCACCCACGCCGAATCTCTGGCGTGCCAGCTGAGGGAGCTCTACCCGTGGACCCCCGTGGGAGCGTTTCCCCTCCCCGTGCCGCGCGTGGAGCGAGGCGACCGCGCAGCGGCGCGGTCGGCCCTCGGCATCGAGCGGCGCGAGCGGCTGGCGATGTTCGTGGGGCTCGTTCGGTCGTACAAGGGCGTTGAGGATCTCCTGAGAGCCTGGGCCCGGTTACCCGCGGGCTCGCCGTGGCGTCTCCTGGTGGCCGGAGAGCCCTGGGGAGAGCTGGGAGTGGAGCTCCGGTCGCTTCATGACCGCCTGGGGCTGGGAGCCCGTGTCCGGCTGGATCTGAGATGGATTCCCGAGAACGAGCTGGGCGCGCTGATGGCCGCGGCCGACCTGCTGGTCGCGCCCTACCGCCACGGCTCCCAGTCGGCCGTGGTTCCGCTGGCCTTCGCCCACGGGATTCCGGTGCTGGCCACGTCGGTGGGTGGGCTGGCCGAGGTAGTCCGGGACGGGATCAACGGGCGAATCGTCCCGCCGGCCGACCCCCCGGCGCTCGCCCGGGCCGTGGAGGCGCTGGACGACACGACCCTGGCCCGTCTGAGGGACGGTTGCCGTTCCACTCAGGATGCGCTCGGCTGGGATGTCTACGCCTTGCGGCTGGAAGGGCTGCTGGAACGGGTCGTCGAGGCGTCCGGGCGTTGAGGGACAGAGCCCATCCACGACCCCGTGAAACGAAACGAGCCGGCCTCGAGGCCGGCTCGTGGGATGGAAAGAGGGTCGTTCAGCGTGCCAGGCCGCGAACGAGGTTGATGGCGTCCTCGCGGCTCAGGTGATCTCCGAGCTTGAGGGTCTTGATGTCGGACCAGCTGTCCTCGTCGAGCGTGATGTACTGCACCGCGTCCCCGGCGTTCCAGTAGAGGGCGATGGAGAGGTTGTGTCCAACCTCGAAGTCCGCATCGTTGAGGGGAAGGCCCGGCTTGATGAACACCATCTTGCGGAGGCCGAAAACGATGACGTTCCGCCGGCGCTGCGCCGTGACGGGGTCCCCGTCTCCGTCGGATTCGGGCTCCTCTCTCAGGCGCACGATGCCGAACATGCAGTTGGGGAGGTCCGCGAAGATAAGATGGGGGTCACCGCTCTGTGCGTCGACAAAGAGACGCGGGAAGGTCAGACCCGAGGCATCCTCCTCGAGCTTGCAGCCGGAGCCCCATGGTACGAGGGCTTCCATCTCCACGGGGGCCCAGCCCTCCATGTCGGGGATGCCATTCTCATCGAGGACGGTTGAGGCGTAGTAGGCGCTGCCGCCGTCGTCGGCTGTGAGGTCTTCCCACCAGGCGAGGTGGATCCGGCTGTCGATGCCGGTGACCACGACATTGCCGTCATCATCGGTGGCCGTCAGCTTCGTGTCGTGCACGAGGAGGGAGGGATGTGCGGCGTTGAGACGGCTTTGGCCGGCAACGGCGATGGGGCCGAACCAGGTTCCATCGTGCAGCGTGGCCAGCATGATCCGGGAAAGGCCTTCGGTGGGGTTTTCTTGCCAGGTTGTGACGATGGTCTTGGTGGCCGGGTCGAAAGCGATGAGAAGGAAGGATGCGTTGACGTTCGCGGTTTGCGGAACCGGGATGATCTCGGGGTTCTGCTCGGCACGCTCCATGATGAGGGAGAGCCCGCTGTCGGCGGCCTCCAGCCTGTAGAGGGTGCCGTCCGGTCCCAGGGCGATGTTCGGCGTCCCGGCCGACGCCACCATGGCCACGGTCGTCAGCAACACGGCAAGGCAAGTGATTGCTCGTTTCATCTTCAACCTCTCAAGTTCACCACGCGGGTGAGGTCCACATCGAGGAAAACGTCGATAATGTCCTCGTCGGGCGCCACCTCGGGGTAGCACCGGACGAGCTCGCTCAGGAAGCGGCGGGCCCGGAAGCGATCTCCCTCGCGGACGGCGACCTCGGCCAGCAGGAAGAGCGTGTTCTTCACCACCAGGCGGTCGTCGGTCTCCATGGCCAGCTCCAGGCCCCGCTCGCCGTGACGCCGCGCCTCCTGCAACGACCCATCAAGGAGATGCCCGTAGCACAGATCCTGGAGCGGCTGGGGCAGGAGGTGCAGTGCCCTCTGGAGCTCCAGCTCCCGGCGTGACACGTCGCACAACTCGATTCCGGAGTCCAGACGGTCGGTGCACATGAGCACGTAGCCCAGGTTGTCCCGTACCAGGGAGGCCATGGAACGGTGGTACCCCGTCAACCCTTCGTAAGCAGCCAGGGCCCGCCGGTACGCTGTCTCGGCCTCATCGAAGCGTGAGTCCAGCACGGCGATATTGCCGACGAGGTTGTTGGTTGCCGCCGTCGGGGCGTCTTCTCCCAGCTCATTGGCAAAGGAGAGGGCCCGCCGCGCGTAGCCCATGGCGTCCTGAAGCCGGGTGGCCATGTAGAGAGCCATGCCCGTGTAGTACGATGCCATCCAACGGGCGCGCGGCCGGCCGCTTCCCAGGAGGATTCTCTTGAGCCGGGGGAGGCAATCCTCCCCCCGTTCCAGGTCGATCAGGATGGCGGCCTGGTTGCAAAACGCGAGATCGGCCCGCTCGGAGTCCCCGCGGCGAATGGCTCCCGCCTCGGCCTGGCGCCAGACGTCGAGCGCCACCTCCACATCGCCGGCGGCGAAGGCCGCCTCGGCCCGCTGGCGGTGGAGCTCGTACCAGGCTTCGCTCATCGTCGGCCCCAGCGTGACCGGTCGCCGAGCTCGGCCTCGCGTTCCTCGGCCCGTTGGCGCCGGAGCTTGAACTCGAGGAACTCCTGGACCTCCCGGCGCGCTTCGGGATCCAGCCGCCGCAACATCTGGAGCGTCTGCATGTCCTCCTGAGAGAGAGGAGCCGCGGCAGCCTTGACCGGCGGCGCCGTCTCCTGCTGGAAGAACTGGGCCACGTCCATGCCGAACACGGTGAGAATCTTGAAGAGGTTGTCGAGGGAGACCCGGTAGGTTCCCTTCTCCATGCGTGACAGATCCGACTGTTGAATGCCAATCTGGCGCGCCAGCTCCGACTGGGTCATCCCGCGGAGCTTGCGGAGCTTCCGCAACCGCTCTCCGATCCGGGCGACCTCTGGAACTTCCTGGCGAACCGCCACGCAACCTCCCGACTGATGTACGATACCCTCCCGTTTGAAACCGGGATACCATATTCATAGTAAGGTGGGAACCATGGCGTGTCAACATATTTCCTGGCGTGTCCGGCCGGCCCCCGCCGGCGAGGAGCCGCCACCGGGAGCGACCATGAGCTGCTTCGTGTCCTTGAGGTTGTGCGAGCCGCGTTTGCCAAGACATTCGTGTTTTCTCAAGTATCGTCATGCCCCGGTTTACTGGTGATGGCAATGGTCATGGGGAGATCTTTCCGGGCGGGCCGCCCATGCCTTTGATCCAGCTGCTGGCCGAGTTCGGGCGGAGCCTGCGTGGCAACGCGTACCTGCTGTGGCAGCTTTCTGTGCGGGCCTTTCTCTCCCGGCACAAGGGCTCGGTTCTTGGGCTGCTGTGGCCCTTCGTCAACACCGCGGTCCAACTGGGGCTGTACTGGGCGGTGTTCTCCAAGTTGATTGGCATACGTCTTGCTGAGGGATCGCCCGTGGGTTTTGGACTGTACCTCATGGTCGGACTGGTGCCGTACATCGCGGCCAGCGACGCCCTGACGCGTTCGACCTCGCTTTTTCGCGCCAACCGGACCCTGATTCAGCGCGTCCGTTTTCCAGCAGAGGTTCTGGTGATGGGTGAGCTGCTGGGCACGCTGATGCACCACGGCCTGGCCATGCTGGTGGTCATCGCCGTCTGTGTGGCGGTGGGAGCCGTCAGCCTGTCCGGTCTGCCCTGGTTCTTCCTTGGGCTGGGCGTGATGATCCTGTGGCTGGTGGGGCTGTGCCTGCTGCTCGCGGTGGCCGGTGCCGCCTTGCCGGATTTCGGCGAGGTGCTCGGGCTGACGCTCCTGGTGGTGTTTTACGCGGCCCCCATCGTCTACCCGATGACGATGATTCACAACCCGGCGATCCGGGCCCTCATCTCGCTGAACCCGCTGACACAGGTGGTCGGCCTCATCCGTGCCGGCCTCATCCGGATGCCGCCACCCGGCTGGTGGGCCATCGGCGCCCTGGCCGGCGTCGGGCTGATTCTCGCCGGCGCAGGAATTGTCGCGGTGGCCGGTGTCCGGCGGCATCTGGCGGACTTGTTGTGACCAGAGGAGTTGAACGATCGAAACGATCTCCGTGGCGGCGGCAGGGATGGTGTAGAATGCCCCGCCCGTCACGGGATGGAAACCCGCCGGTCATCCGGGAAGGATGAGCGTGGCAACGTGGAGGACGAGAGAGATGCAACGAATATTGAGAAGATGGTGCATGACAGGCCTCATGGGCTTCGGTTTGCTGTGGACGCCGGTGGCCGTGACGGCGGGGGTGACACCCCAGGTCAAGAAGCCGGAAGCGACGCCCACCGGCAAGCCGGCGCCACAATCGACCATTGACGACAACGCCCCGGAGCGATCGCACAGCTTCGACGAGTGGGTGGCGGCCATGATGAAGCCGAGGCCCTATCCCAAGAGCACCATCGTTCGCATTGACAAGAACTTCGCGCGGCCTCACAGGGCGGTTCCCTGGAAGTTCCGTATCGTCAAGGAGGACAAGGATACGGTGTGGCTTCAGCCGCTGCCGCCCGAGGACCCCGCCTCTCCGCTTCACGAGTTCTGGTTGCAGGAGCAGGAACGGCAGGCAATGATCCTCCACAACCTTGAAAACCCAGAGAAGGCCAACATGCTCAACTTCGATGAGGCACGTCCGCCCATGCCGTTCCAGGACGCCGTGCATTTCCAGGTGAGTCAGGACGGGCTTCCGAAGTCAGGGCAGTGGCGGAACAACTTTGTCCTGGCCGATCTCAATGAGGATGGGATCACGGACATGCTCATGCCGCCTCCCCGGGAGGGAGAGTTCCGGGCTCCTATCATCCTGCTTGGTGATGGTCACGGCGCGTTCCGCCAGTGGAAGAAGGTCCGCTGGCCGGCCAAGGTGCCCTTCGACTACGGCGGCGTCGCCGTCGCCGATTTCGATCATGACGGCCACAAGGACATCGTCGTGGCCGTCCATTTCAAGAACCAGTACGTCCTCTACGGGGACGGTCACGGCGACTTTTCCCGTTTTCAGAAGCTCCCGACGCCCAAGGAGGAGGTCCACAGCCAGGCCGTGGCGGTCGCCGACTTCAACGGTGACGGCTGGCAGGATCTGGCCTTCCTCGCCGAGGTCAGCTACAACATCAAGACCTCGGAGAGTCTTTCCGTCCCATCGGTCTGGGTGCTGGAAAACAGGAAGGGCAAGGGGTGGACCGTCCATCTGAAAGGGCTTCCCAACAAGATCATGGGGATGAAGCTGGTCGCCACGGATCTCGACGGCGACGGGCGGCCGGATCTCCTTGTGTCCTCGAGTGCACAGGATTGGCGAAACCTGGTGTTCTTCAACAGGGTCGACGCCGCGACGGACGCGTGGAGCTGGGCGACGAACCGTGTGGGCGACGTGCTGGCGGGCGCCTTCCATTTCTCCGTCGTGCCGGAGGCCGGGACGACCAACCAGGTCCTTGCCGTCTTCCAGCAGTTCCAGCTCCTTCACAAGCCGGACGAGTCCACGGGGAGGAAATCCACCTCGAGATCCGGGCTGGTGCGGTACACCATCCATCCAAACGGGGTGGTGGACACCCGGGTTCTCGAGCTGGACGAGACGGAACAGAGGAGCAATCCCTGGTGGCGACTGGCCTCGGGAGACATCAACGGGGACGGTGCCGCCGATGCGGTGTTGCTCCGGCATTCGGGCGCCATCCAGGTGTTGTTCGGCGACAGCCGCGGGGGATACGTGGAGGAGAAAACGCCGGAGTTCAAGCCGATGGGGCGTCCCTACGACGTGCAGATCCGGGACATCGATGGCGATGGCCATGGGGAGATCATCGTGATGACTGCCGCCACCAAGAAGCTTCCCGGCGGCATGGCAATCCTGCGGATGGCCCCATCACCTCCATCCGGTGCCTCCAGGTAGCGTGAGGCGGCGCTTTGCCCTTTCGGGCGGGGTTGTGTATCATGCCGTTGGTTCTCCCGCATTTTCGGTGGGGGGGTTGACAGCCTGGAAGTGGGATGTTACGTTTATGCTGTTATGACATGGCGACCGAGCGAAAGGCTCAGAAAACCACGGTGGGGAGGTGATGTTCTCGACAGGGAAACGGTTGATTCGAGGGTAGTTCAAGAAGGTTGAGATCGTCAACACGTCAAGGAAGGAGTTTGGTATGAAGCGGTTTATCACCATCGTCGCAGCGATCGCCCTGGTATTTGGGGTCAGCACTGCGGCGTACGCCAACATGTGCGCCCGGGACAACGTTCCGGCCGCCACGATCCTCTATCCGTTCGTCCACTACAACTACACGGACACCAACGTCAACACGCTTTTCTCGGTCACCAACGTGTCGAGCGAGGCGGTCATCGTCCACTTCACGCTGTGGACCGACTACAGCCTCCACGTCGTCGACTGGAACGTGGTGCTGTCGGGTTACGATGTGCAGACCTTCAGTGTCCGCGACATCCTCGACATCCCGGGCATCCTGCCCTCCACGGGCACCCAGGCCGGCGACTACGAGTGGGCCAACCCCGATCAGGGTGACGGCATCGGTCCCATCAGCGACTTCCTCAACCCGTCGGAGCCCACGAGCGCACTGTCCGCCCGCTGTAATCCGACCATGGACGCCTACCCGTCCTTCCCGGCCTTCCCGCAGCAGTTCAAGGACTTCATGAAGGGCCTCCTGACGGCGTCCCAGACGGTCGCCCGCTGGCACATCGACTGCAACGGCAATGACGTGACCTACGGTGACTGGTTCGAGGCTCGTACCACCAACGACAACACCTGGATGTACATCACGGCCGACGTGGTGTGGACCTGCAACCGCATGATGCCGGATGCCGTGTCCTTCTACTGGCAGGATGGTGCCGTCCTCAACGGTGGGATGAACCCCGCGCTGCAGCAGGCCATGTACGACAACGTGCTGGTCGGCGACATCTTCTACATCAACGACGCGCAGAACTTCAGCGAGGCGATCCCCGCGGTTTCCATCGAGGCCGATCGCTACTATCCCTTCCGGGATGCCCTGGACGGTGACCCGCTGACCTTCTACCACCAGTACGTCGAGAATACCGGCGCCGGCTACAGCATCACCTCGGGCGACTATCGTGAGCCCCTGCCGACCGCGTGGGCCTTCCGGTTCCTGAACATGGGTTCCGTCATGTCCACCAACCTCCGCGTCTTCAAGCGCGCCGTCCATGTGGGCACTGGCACACATGCCTTCCTGATCTGGGACAACTTCAACGATGCCGATGCAGTGACCCCGGCCGCCCCGACCTTCATCGCGGCCGACGACACGGTGCCCTACAGCCTCTTCATCTGGAACGAGGACGAGGACGCCATGCTGATCACTGACGTGCGGCCGCCCTGGTCGCCCAGCCCCGGCACCTGCCGGATCAACCTGCTGCCCCTCGAGACGCAGGAAGTCAGCATCACCGAGTTCGGCGTCACCTTCGACTCCGGCTGGGGCCTGCTGGTCTACCCGCCCTCCAACGCGCAGCCTTCTGGCGACTGGTACCAGGTCTATGTTTCCACGCAGCACGCTGCTGCTGGCCGGTACTCCGCCGTGCTCGAGGGCTGGGTCCTCGGCAACGCGAACTGCTACCCCGAGCAGACCCTGCCGGACCTGTGGTCCGCCTCGGTTGGCCAGGGCGAGTAGACAGCAAACGGTACGTTTCACACTGTTCGTGACGAACAGCAATCTGGCGGCGGCCTTCGGGCCGCCGCTTCTTCACTTGGGTCCGTAACCTGCATTACCCGGGTGCGGATGCCTTTGAATTGAAGGTGCCCCGTTGCGCCGGAGTGTCAGGTTGGTGTAACGGCAATGTAATAGTCCTTGGATTTGGTTGCCAAGATGATGGGGATCACACAGATAGCATGGCCCATGAGGGACCAAGCCTGTATAATGAGGAAGGGTGGGAAGGGAGTGGGAGAATTACGAATGAAATGGGGACAGACATGAGAATGTTTTTTGAAAGGAAAGCCGGGCGGCCACGTCCTGGGGACGGGCCTGAGGAGTCCACGATGGGAACCTACCTGAAAGACCTAACACGTACGGGTATCCGTGCACTGACGCTGGGCCTGCTGCTGACGGCGGTCGTTCTGGGAGCCATGGGCCAGAATCTCGCCGTCGCTGCCGGAACCCATCTTTACAGCTACACGCCTCCGCTCGTGGTGGACAGCACCAACAAGGGCGATGTGTGGATCTGTTACGACCGGCCGAAGCGGCCGGCACCCCTGCACTGGGGGAACAAGGAGTACATGATCCTCGACGCGGCCACCGACGTCCAGATCTGGGACCCGGGGACCGGAACGGAGGTTGCCGCCGGACACTTCGGGATCGGTTCCGGTTGCTCGGCGCCGATCACGGCCGGTGCCGTCGTGGCCCAGGGGCCCAATACTGCACTTGGAAACGATGGTTTCGAGGATGTCAACATCTGCGATGAGTGCCGATTCGGGGTGGCCAATACCGCGGACGGTCTCCTCGTCTTCGACCTCGGGACGCCCAACCCCTCCGGGAAGCCTCAACTGAAAGCGGTTCAAACCTACGCGGCGACGCAGACGGGGGGCACGTACAAGGTTGGCAATACCCAGTACGTGGTGGTTGGAGGAGATTACGGGTCCCCGTTCGCCGGCAAGTGTCCCTCCGGCCAGATGGGTGTCTATACCTTTTCCCCCTCGGGAGGGATTTCGGCCACGGGCGTATGCATCAGCGATGTGGCCACGTTCCACCCCAAGAAGGGGCGGCAGTTCAAGGTCCTGAGCGTGGCCGGCGGCCTCGAGGATTTCTACATCTACCGCCAGTCCAACAACCACGATGTCAACATCGTCAAGCTGGCGTCCGACGGCACGCCAATCCTGCCGCCGATCAACGCAACGCCGTTCAATGCCGGTAACTTCGACTACTTCAGCCTTGACACGTACGACCTGGCGGACGACACCAAGCCGCCGGCCGGCCCCAGGGGTTACCTGCTGATCACCAATGCGGCCGCGTCGCCCTACGCCACGGTCTACGAGCTGACGCCGGACGGAAACGGCGGCCTGAACATCTCGACGCTGTGGAGCAATAGCGAGTCCGTCACCTGGGATATTGGGGCCATCCACTATCCTTACGTCTTCCTCAACGTCCTGGGGAATCCGCTCCAGCCACGGAGGCTTCTGGACATCAGCACCGACCCGGCGACGTTCATCGATTTCGACTACTGGAACGACCCCGAGGGAGACGAGGATTACAACACGGCAGGGGCGAGCCCCGGCAAGGCCATCGACCAGGATGCGTACTTCTCTCCCGACGGCCAGTGGCTCTACTTCGCCCGCTTTTACCAGATGTCGCGCTTCAAGTTCACACCGTCCGATCCGACGGCGGCCATCGTCGTGACCCCTTCCCCGGCATTTTGGGGTGATCAGGCTCTGGTCGATGGCGGAGGCTCGGGCGGTGCGGCCGAGTACAGCGTCTGGATCGACGACAAGGCATCGGGAACGGATCAGAACGCCACCGTCTATGCGGGCACACCGCCATGGAACAACGGCTGGGGTACGGCGACGAGCGTTTCCTGGCAGATACCCAACGATGGCTCGACCGGACCGTACTACGGGCACGTGGCCGTTCAGGATACCGCCAGGGGTTACAGCTACGATCCTGTCGCCCATCCCGAGATGCTGGCCAACCAGCAGATCAACCTGGACACGACCCCGCAGCCGAAGATTACGATCAACGGCGACGAGGGCCCGTTCACGGTCTTCATCGGCGACACGCGGACCCTCAGCGCCACCAACAGCGATGGCAATCCGTCCAGCTACCTCTGGGAGATCACCTCGCCTTCGAACATGTATACCGGGCAGAACGCCACCATCACCCAGGTCTTCGACGAGCAGGGGACCTGGAACGTCTCCCTCGATGTCGCATGGGTGAATGGTGAGTACACCGACACGGCGACCACGACCGTCACGGTGAAGTCGGCCCTTGCGGACTTCACCTTCAGCCCTTCCAACCCCAAGGACAACGAGGCCATCAACCTCGATGCATCGGCCTCCAAGCCCTCCGGCCAGCTGAGTTACAACTGGGAGGTGCTCAACGGTACGAGTCCCGAATGGACGGGCTCCGGCGTGACGGCGACCATTCCGAAGGACACCCTCGTCCCGGGCTCCTACACCATCAGGCTGACGGTCCTCAACGCCTCCACCAATGAGAGCGACACCCTGGAGAAGACCCTGTCGGTCATCAGCGGCGCCAGCCAGATCTCCATTTCTCCGACGGATCCGGAGCGGGGCCAGACCGTGACCTTCGCCGTTCAGGGGATCTCGGGAATCACCGGGATCAACTGGCACTTCGGCGGCGCCAGCTGCGACGGAACGCCTGCCGATCAGACCTGCACCGGCCAGTGGTGCACGCCGGCCGGCTACACCTACCGCGACGCCGGTACCTACAGCGTGCGGGCGGACGTCATCACGCAGTCGGGGACCACCAGCCTCTATGGAACCGTCAACGTTCAGAACGTCGGGAGCTGCCCGGCCGGTAGCTGCACCTATAGCTCGTCGATCACCAATACCTCCTTCTCCGCCTCCGGCGGCAACGCGGCCGTGACAGTGGGCGCGAGCTCCAGCAGCTGTCCTTGGACGGTTTCCTCCAGCCAGACCTGGCTGAGCCTCGGCCAGACCTCGGGCACCGGGAGCGCGAACATCTCCTTCACCGTGGGCTCCAACTCCGGCGGGACTCGGTCGGCCTCCATCACGGTACGCGGCGGGAGCACCTTCACGAGAACGTTCAGTATCACCCAGTCCGGTTCAGGTGGTGGGGGTGGCGGCGGCTCGCTCTCCATCAATCCCGAGAGCCCCAAGAAGGGTGAGGCGGTCACCTTCGCCGTCCAGGGGATCAGCGGCATCAACGCGATCACCTGGCATTTCGGCGGTGCGAGCTGCGACGGCAGCCCCGCCGATCAGAGCTGCACCGACGGTATCTGGTGCACCCCGGCGAGCTACACCTACCGTGACGCCGGGACCAAGTCGGTCAGTGCGGTCGTCTCAAGCGACTCGGGAACCCAGACCGTCACTGGAACGGTGACCGTGCAGAACGACGGGCAGTGCTCGGGAGGGGCGTGCAGCTACTCCGTTCAGGCCAGCGCGACGAGCTTCGGGCCCAACGGCGGCACGGGGACCGTCAATGTAACCGCGGATTCCGGATGTGCCTGGAATGCCACGACGACACAGCCGAGCTGGCTCCACATCACCGGCGTCGGCTCGGGGAACGGGAACGGTTCGTTCAGCTTCTCGGTGGACAAGTACACCGGTACCGATTCCCGAAACGGCAACATCACCGTTCGCGATCAGTCCATCAAGATCACCCAGAGCGGCGTCTCGAAGGGTGACTTCCTGGTCTCCGCGGCGGCCAGCATCCCCGGTGAGAAGGGGACGTACTGGCAGACCGATCTCTGCATCTTCAACCCGGACACCGGGCTCACGGCGAAGGCTCACGTGGTTTTCCTGCCGGAATCTCTTGGCCAGGTGGACCCCGTGGATCTGACGCCCGGCGGCGTCAACATCCCACGGCTGGGCACGCTGTGCCTGCAGGACGTCCTGGGAACCCAGGGTGATACCAAGGGCGCTCTCAGGGTCAAGGTGGACAACGCCGAGCAGCTGGCAGCTCCCGTGGTCGTCACCTCGCGCACCTACACCAAGCAGGGTGACGGTGGGGTTGGAACATACGGTCAGAACGTACCGGGCCGGTCTGTCTCGACCGTGGCGGCCACCCGCCTGGTCATTGGCGGGCTGCACCACTACCAGGACAATGACGGCAGCGGCTTCCGCACGGCCATCGGCCTGGTCAACCAGACGGACAAGACCATCGGCGGCATTGTCATTCACCTGTACGACGACAAGGGTAACGAGGTAGGGAGCTACGAGACCGGCCTGTATGCCAACGGTTTTCTCCAGGTCGACCGGATCGTCGAGAAGGTGCTTGGACCCGGCGCGCAGCTCAAGGACTTCTCCGTGGTCATCCGCTTCAAGGACGCGCAGGGCGTCGAGGGTGCCGCCAAGGAGCTCACCGCCTACGCCTCAATGGTGGACGATGTCACCGGCGATGCGGTCTTCATCCAGGGCGTTCCGATCCCCTAGCTCCGCTCGCCCGATCCTGCACTTCACGGCCCCTCGCAAGAGGGGCCTTTTCTTTCCTGTTCAAGAACGTGGGCCCGACGGGAACGGAGCGAGAATGAAACGCAGAGGCGCCGAGGGAAGATGGGGGATCGGTGGCACGGCAACGAGGAGCGCGGGCTTCAGCCCGCATCTGGCTCCCCGAAACTCGGTTGTGGTCGATGGTTGGTCGTCGCTCCCCTGCTGAAGACCGCCGAGAGCATCGTACGAGGCTGAGCGAATTCGCAATGTTGAAGCGCGGGGGCGTTGGCGGAGGAGAGGAGAGTTTCGCGCAGAGAGCGCGGAGAACGCAGAGAGGAAAGAAGGGAGGCTTCCTTTCGGGTGTTCCCTGCTTCCTCAGCGCGAACTCCATGGACAGGTGCTGGAACCAGCAACACAACCTCAGGCCAAAGAATGCCAGGAAAGAAATCCAGGAACTCTTCCCTCTGCGTTTCCCGCGATCTCCGCGCGAGATATTCCGGGGAGGGCGGGGGAGAAAAGAGTTTCGCGCGGGGAACGCGGAGAGCGCGGAGAAGAATTGGGGTGGAGGGTGGGATTCCTGCCGATTGGGCGGGGCTGTTCCGCAGCGTAGGAACCTCAGGGCGAACTGGGGGGGGTCAGCATTGTGAGGTTGTGGTACCCGGCACGGCGGGCTGGCACGACGCTGAATTGAAGAAGACAGATCCTGAGTTGCTCAAGCGCACCCCGTACATCTGGTTGAAGAACCCCGAGAAGCTCACCGACAATCAGCGTTCACGTCTCGGCCATCTGGAGAAACTCAACCTGCGCTGCAATCGGGTCGATCTGTTCAAGGTAAGTTTCCGCGAGCTCTGGCAGCACAAACGTGAAGGCTGGTCCAAACGGTTCTTGAAGAAGTACCCCGTATCGGTACGCTGAACTGTCCCGGGCTGAGCGATGGTGGGCGGGTGGATGGCGGGTGGTATCAACGCAGGAGGTCGTGGAGGCGATCGTAGACCTCCCGCCGGTGGCCGACGGCAACGACGAGGATTTCAAGCCGGTTCTCGATAACGCGGTAGACGATCCGCCAGTCCCCGGTTCGCCAGGAGCGGAGCCCCTGGAGCGTGAGCTGGAGCGGCTTGCCGCGGAGAGGATCCGTCCGGAGGATTTCGACGGCGGCCCGGATCCGCTTCTGGACCTGAGGATCGAGCTTGCGAATCGCCCGTGCGGCGGACCGTGTGTAGCTAACCTTCCACATCGGCCCAGAGCTCTTCGTGGCTCACCGTCTGACCCCGATCCGCCTCCTCGAGGCCGCAGCGCACGGCGGCCGCCAGAGCGGGGTCGGCGAGGATCTCCAGCGTCTCCAGGAGACCTTCGTATTCCGAGATGGACAGCAGCACACCTGCCGGGCGCCCGGAGCGGGTGATGACCACCGTTTCGCCGAGGCGGTCGACTTCGGCCAGCAAACGGGCGAGGTTGGTTTTGGCATCCGATAGGGTCACCGTGGGCATGGTACCTCCCGACTAGAATATAGCCCAGTATTCTGGTCGTGTCGAGGCGTGACGGTTCGGCAATGTGGAGGTGAAGGGGAAGCTCGGGGAGAAGAGGGTCTCGCGCAGAGAACGCAGAGAACGCAGAGAACGGAGAGGGGGAGAAGGGAATGGTGGGGAGGGGCCTTGTGCGTGGGCCGTGGGGGTGCGTCAGAAGTTTTCTCCGTTTCTTGCAGGCTGGCACGCCCGCAACCCGTGAAGAGTACCCGGTCCGCCACACACACCCGTCACCTCACCAGGAGAAATTCCTTCCTCTGCGTCCTTGCGCCTCTGCGTTACAAATTGCTTCTTCTTTTTCACTGAGGTCGATGAAAGAGGATTGAAACGCAGAGGCGCAGAGGGAGGAGAGAGGGTCACGGAGCAGGAGCATGAGCCCGCATCGGGCTCCACCAACGTGAAGGTGGCTATTGACCGCGCGGGTTGTGGGATTTCGGCGTGGTGGATCCACTGTCCCCTCTCTGCGTCCTCCGGGCTCTCCGCGCGAAACCTCCCGGGTGGGCGGGGGAGAGGAGAGTCTCGCGCAGAGAGCGCGGAGAACGCAGAGAAGAGGACTGAGAGAGACCATGTGGCTTAGCCAATTCCGTCCTTTGCGCGAGAGATCTCTGGAAGATTCTTCGGAGCCAGGAATACCCCCGCGGTCCTCATTTCTTCCGCGCTGCAGGCGCCCAACTCTTCCCTCCGCGATCCCCGCGCTCTCCGCGCGAAACCTCCCGGGTGGGCGGGGGAGAGGAGAGTCTCGCGCGGAGAACGCAGTGAACGCGGAGGGGAAAGGTGGAGGTGCGAGGCGCAGAGACGTGGGGATCGGGGAGGACAGGCGTTCGAGGAATCGTTGTTACTGAAAGCGCGCACTCCCCGGGAGTGCGGCTCTCCAGGCGGCGTGGTTTGTGGAAGACCCCGGCTCCTTGCCCCGCAGAGCATCTTCCCTCTATCCTCTATCCTTTTTCCTCTTTCTCTTTCTCCTCACGCCTCACCCTTTTCCCCGACCAGCCCCCGGAAGTCTTCGAGAATGCGGTAGAGGGCGGGGATGAGGACCAGGGTGATGGCGGTGGCGAACATGACGCCGAAGCCGAGGCTGACGGCCATGGGGATGAGGAAGCGGGCCTGCATGCTGCGCTCGAGGATCATGGGGGTCAGGCCGAAGAAGGTGGTCAGGGTGGTCAGAAGGATGGGCCGGAAACGGCGGATTCCGGAATCCAGGAGCACCTGGTTGAGGGGAATGTGCTCGGCGCGCTCGTGGTTGATCAAATCGACCATGATCAGGGAATCATTGACGACCACGCCCGTCAGGGCGACGACCCCCATTCCGGAGAGCATGCTGAGGTTGAGCCCCATGAGCAGGTGGCCGAGGACGGCGCCGATGATGCCGAAGGGGATGGCCGTCATGATGATCAGCGGCTGGACGTAGCTCCTGAGGGGGATGGCCAGCAGGGCGAAGATGGCCAGCTGGGCCACGAGGAAGTTGACGCCAATGCTCTTCATGGATTTCGACTGTTCGCGCTGGGCGCCGCCGAAGCGGAAGCTCAGCCCTGGGAAATCCTGGACGAGCTGGGGCAGGACCTTGTCGCGGATCTGACGGTTGATCTCGTTGGCGTTGGCCTGCTGCTCGTCCACGGTGCCCGTGACCGTGACCACGCGGCGGCGATCCGTGCGGTTGATGATGGAGTAGCCCCGGCCCTCGGTGACCTCGGCCACGGTGGGGAAGGGGATGCGGGTACCGTCCGGCAGCGAGATCCTCAACCTGTCGAGGCTTGCCAGGGTCCGGCGGGCAGCCTCGGGGTAGCGGACCTTGACGCGAATGTCGTCGCGGCCCCGCTGGATGCGCTCGGCCTGGTCGCCCCAGTAGGCATGGCGCACCTGGTTGGCCAGGTCGGCCAGGCTGAGGCCCAGGTTGTGGCCCTCTGGCTTGAGGCGGATCTTGAGCTCCACCTTGCCGGGCTCGAAGGAGTCGGCCACGTCGCCGACCCCGGGGTACTCGCGGATGGCGGCCTTGAGCCGGTCGGCGGCCCGCACGAGGACAGCGAAGTCGCGGTGGGAGAGCTCCACGTTGATGTCCTCGCCCACGGAGAAGAGGTTGGAGGAGAAGGCCAGGGAGGAGGCACCGGGGATCTCGCCGACGATTTCCCGCCAGCGGTTGGCCAGAACGGGGGAGGGGATGCCCCGGTCCTCGCTGTCGAGGAGCTCGACGGTCACCTCGGCCAGGTGGCCACCGGAGTCGCCGCCCACGCCCTGGCTGTGTCCCCCGGCGGCGACCCGCTGGGCGCGCGGCTGCTGGCCGATGACCGTGGCGATGTGGCGGATGATGGGCGGGGCACCCTCGCCCCGCTCTGTCTCGAGCTCGGCGGCGGCCTTTCGTGCGGCCGTCTCGATCCGGGTGGCGTAGGCCTCGGTGACGTCGAGTGGCGTCCCCTTGGGCATGGTCAGCTCGGCGGTCATGAAGTCGGCGTCCACGCGGGGCATGAAGGTGAACTTGACGTGGCCCCCGGCGATCAGGCCGATAACGATCGTCAGGGTGGCGATGGCCGCCGCCAGGGTGACGTAGCGCCGGCGGACGGCGAGCTCGAGAAGATGGGCGTACGGGCCGTTGACGAAGCGCTCCAGGGCGTTCCTGGCCCGGGCCTGGAGGCGGGCGATGGGCCCGGGGATCCGGCGGCCGCGGGCACGCGCCAGGTGGCTGGGCAGGATGAAGAGGGCCTCGCAGAGGGAGATCAGCAGCACCGACACGACCACGACGGGGATCGTCTTCATGATCTGGCCCATGCGGCCCGAGGTGTAGGCCAGGGGGATGAAGGCAGCGACGGTGGTCAGGACGGAGAAGATCACGGGAACGGCCATCTCCCGGACGCCGCGTATGGAAGCCTGCAGGGGGGCCATGCCCTGCTCCCGGTAGGCGAAGATGTTCTCTCCGATGACGATGGCGTCGTCCACCACGAGGCCCAGGGATACGATGAAAGCGAAGAGGGAGATCATGTTGATGGTGACGCCGAAGTGGGAGAGGACGAGCATGGCGCCAAGAAAGGAGGTGGGGATGCCCATGGTGGTCCAGAAGGCCAGCCGGAGGTCGAGGAAGATCGCCAGGGAGAGGAAGACGAGGATCAGCCCGAGGCGTCCGTTGCGGAGGAGGAGGTCGATGCGCGAATGGAGGATCTCCGAGCGGTCCTCGTAGGTGTCGACCCGGACACCGGCGGGGAGGTGGGGACGGAGCCTCGTCAGGTAGGACTTGACGGCGTCGACGATCTCGATGGCGCCCTGGTCGCCGACGCGGAAGACCTGGACCGAGGCCGCCGGGGTGCCGTCGAAGCGGGAGGCGATGTCGCTGTCCTCGAAGCCGTCCACCACGGTGGCGATGTCCCCGAGACGGATCCGTGTGCCGTCGGGACGGGCGAGCACGACGATGTCGGCGAACCCGGGCCCCCGGTAGCGCTGGCCCTTGCCGCGGACGAGGATCTCGCCGCCACGCGTCTTGATGGTGCCGCCCGGAACGTCCAGGGAGCTCCTCCGGACGGCGTCGGCCACCTGGGCGAAAGAGAGGCCGTAGCGCCGCAGGGTGTCCTCGGAGACCTCGATGTCGATCTCGAAACGCCGCACGCCGCTGATCTCCACCTGGGAGATGGAGTCCATGGCCGTCAGGTCGTCACGGATCTGCTCGGCCAGGGTCTTGATGGTGGTCTCGGGGACCTTGCCGTGGACCACCACGGTGATCACCTGGGTCCGGCTGAGAACCTCGGCGATCACCGGCTTCTCCGTCTGCTCGGGAAAGGTCTCGATGCGGTCCACGGCGGCCTTGATGTCGTCGAGCACCCGACGCGGATCGGCGCCGTCCTCGAGCTCGGCGATCACCGTGCCCATGCCTTCCTGGGCCATGGAGCGGATGCGGTCAATCCCCTCCACACCGGCGATGGCCTCCTCGACCTTCATGCAAACCCCCTCCTCCACCTCGGCGGGGGCGGCCCCGAGGTAGGGGACCCTGACGGTGATCATCTGGGTGGGAAGGTCCGGGAAGACCTGGACGGGCAGGCGCCACAGGGCAATGGCGCCACCGATGATGAGGAAGAGCATGAGGATGTTGGCCGCCACGTGGTTGGCGGCCATGAACGCCAGGGGCCCCCGCTGCTCGTTCATGAACGGCCTTCCCCGTGGTCCGGCTCGGCGGGCCGGGGCCTCGAAGCGGAGCGCGGCGCGGCCTTTCCAGGGGCCACGCGGATCTTCATGCCGTCGGTCACCACCTCGAGCTGGGAGGTGACCACCACGTCGCCGTCGGAGAGCCCCTCCGTCACCAGGGCCGTTCCACTGTCGTAGAGCGCGACGGTGACCGGCGCGAAGCGCAGCTTCCCGTCACGAGCGAGCCAGACAGTGTGGCCCTCGTGGACGGCGTGCCGCGGAATGACGTAGGCGCCGGAGAGAGTCTCGCCCTCGATGGCCACGTGGACGAACATCCCGGGCACAAGCGTCGCGTTCCGGTCGGCGAAGGGTTCGTCCACCTCGACGATGACGTGGACCATCCGCGTGGCCGGGTCCACCTCGCCCTCGGTACGGGCCACCCGGGCCCTCCATGTGTGGTTCCGGCCGGCGAACTCGACGGTCACGGTGGCCGGGGATCCCTTGCCGCGGGAGCCCGGCCTGGGCACGTGGAGCCAGCGCAGCTCTGCGTCTCGCAGGGGTACGGGGATCTCCATGATGTGAGAGCCGTAGACGGTGGCCACGGCTTGCCCGGGGCCCACGTACTGGCCCACGTCGGCATTCTTGGAGACCACACGGCCGTCGAAGGGGAGGCTGAGCCGTGTCCGCTCCAGGTTGAGCTTCGCCGTGGCCAGGTCGGCCCGGGCGGCCTCGAGCTGGGCGCGGGCCTGCTCCACCTGGGGAAGCCGGAGCACGAGGGGCGAGGGGGGCTTCTCGCCGGGATGGATGCGGTCCCACTCCTGCCGGGCGACGCGGGCCTCGGCCTCGGCCTGGTCGAGCTGGACCCTGGCCTGCTGCACACCGGCCTCGGCCCGCTGCACGGCGGCCTCGTAGTCCCGCGGGTCGATGACCATCAGGGCCTCGCCGGCCCGGAAGAAGCCTCCGGCCGCCATGGCGGGATGGACCTCGATGATGCGTCCTGCCACCTGGGGGATCAGCTGGACACGAATCCTGGCGCGGACGGTGCCGTCACCGTGGACGATCACCGGGTGGTCCACGGGATGGACCGTGACACCGTCCACCAGCGGGCCGAGGTAGGGCTGCCGGACACGGGGAGGGCTCTTGCGGCTGCTGATCAGCATGGCGGCGACGAGGAAACCGGCCGCCACGATGAGGAGGGGCAGGGCAGCACGTTTGAGGGTTTTCATCATGATCTCAGCCTTCCGGAGGGGTGGTGTTCTTCGCCGGGGAGGCCCCGGTGGCCGCCGCCGCGGCCTCTGTCCGTGCGGTCCCGGCCTCGGTCGGTTCCCAGTTGCCGCCAAGCGCCAGGTAGAGGCCCACGCGGTTGTCCCAGAGAGAGGCCTGGGTGACGGTCAGGGCCAGCTGGGAAATCTGCTTGGCCCTGTCCGCCGCCAGGAGGTCGAGGAGCGCGCCCGTTCCCTCCTCGTAACGCCACCGGGCCAGCTCCTCGGCGTTGGTGGCGGCCTCCACCCTCTGCCGGGCCGCCCGGAGCTGGTCCTGGAGGGTGGCGTCGGCCGTCAGCCCGTCTTCCACCTCCCGGAGCGCCTGGAGCACGGCGCTGGCGTACTGGGCCGCGGCGGCCTCGGCGCGGGCGCGGGTGGCCTCCACCTGGGCCCGGAGCTGGCCGCCGTGGAAGATCGGTGCGATGAGGTTGGCCAGGGCCGAGTAGATCAGGCCGGAGGTGTCGAGGAGGTGGGAGAGATCGTCGGAGACGATGCCGCCGCTGGCCGTCAGCCGGAGGTCGGGGTAGAGAGCCGCCAGGGCGGCGCCCACCTGGGCCGTGGCCGCCGAGAAGCGCATCCGGGCGGCCACGAGGTCCGGCCGCCGGTCCAGCAGGGAGACGGGCAGGCCCACGGGGATCGGGTCCAGGGCCGGGACGGCCGGAAGCGTATCGGGGAGCTCGGGCCCCGTTCCCGGCCGGCGGCCCACGAGAATGTCGAGGGCGTGGCGGGTGGCCGCCAGGGACCGCTCGATGGGTGGGATGGCAGCGGCCGCCGCCGCCCGGTTCTCCCGGACCAGGTAGAGATCGCCGGCGTCCACCACGCCCGCTCGGTACCGGGCCTCCACCAGCTCAGCCGTCTGCGTCCAGCTATCGAGGGTGGTCCGGTCGATGGTGAGCTGGCGCTCGAGGGCCGAGATCTGGGCGCGAAGGCGGATGACCTGGGCGATCAGGGTGTCGACGAGCGTTGTGCGATCGGCCTCGGCGGCGAGGACCTGGGCCCAGGCGGCCTGCTGGGTTCGCCTGAGGCGGCCGAAGAGGTCCAGCTGATAGTTGACGCTGAGCTGCTGCTGGAAGGTGGTGGAGTAGATCCCGACGCGTCCCACCCTGGGCAGGACGAAGGAGAACTTGTTGCGCTGGCCCCTGAGATCGTAGTCGACCTGGGGCAGCCGGGCGCCGTAGGCACCCTTGAGAACGGCCTCGGCTTCCAGGACCCGGGCCGCGGCGGCCTTGAGGTCGGTGTTGTTGGCCAGCGCCTCCTCGATCAGGGAGGTGGTTACGGGATCGGCGAAGTCGCGCCACCAGTCGTCGGGGGGAAGGGGAAGCCTGGTTGCCTTCTCCGGCGAAGGGGCCGCCACGAAGGACTCTGCGGTGTCGGCCGCGGTCTTCGGCGCCTCGTCCGGGTCTGGTCCCAGCGTGCATCCGGCGGCCAGGAGCGCCGCAGCCGTCACGGCGGCCAGGAGGGCACTGTGCCTCATCGTCCGTCTCCACCGGCCACGGCCAGGACGCCCGCAGTGGAGAATCGGGTGATATGCCGCGCCATCCGTTCCAGCTCCTCGGCGGGCCACGAGGGGGCGTCCGGACCGTGCCGCAGCCGCGCGTGGTGGATCACGTGGACCAGCTGGCCGACGATGGAATGGACGCAGAGCTCGGCCGAAACCTGGTCGAGACCCGGCGCCACCTGGCGCAGCGCCGAGGCGAGGCTCCGGCGGACAGGGTCGATCATGGTCTCGAAAAGGACGTGCCGTGGAAGGTGGGGATCCAGCATCTCACGGGCCATCAGCTCCATGATCAGCCGGCCCTCGCTCTCATCGATCAGGGGCTCCATGAACGATGCGGTGAAGGTCGAGAGGACGAGCTCCACGTCGGCGTCGTCGCCGGCCTCCTCGAGAGCCTGTTCCAGCCGCCCGGTCCGTATCCGTCGGAGGGCGTCCAGTCGCCGCTGGAAGACCTGGAGGTAGAGGTTGTCCTTGCCGCCGAAGTGGTAGTTGACCGAGGCGACGTTGCAGTGTGCGGCCTGGGTGATTTCCCGGACCGAGGTGGCGTCATAGCCTCTCTCTGCGAAGAGCCGCTCGGCCGACTCCAGGAGCCGCTCCCGGGTCGTATCGGATTCGGCGCTCTGGTGTGCCGGTCCTTCTGTCATGGAAGGGTCTCCAATGCTCATTTCAATCGTGAGTATAAAACGAATGTTTTACTCCTGCAAGGCCCCCCCCAGGACGGGACGTGCCGCCCACGTACTTCTCGCGAGACCGTGCAGCCCAGCCTCAACGCCAAGGAGAGAAGTGCGTGAGTGGCACTCCACGGGAAGGGCGCCCGGAGCATTAGTGTGCCATCGAAGGAGGCGTTCCGCGACGCATTCCGGCGGGCGCCTCCAAACCGCTCTGACCGCCCCTCGCGTCGCGCCCGCCGGAAGCGGACGGCGCTTCCGGGCGGGCCTCCGCCGGCCCTCCCGGGAGCGAACGCCGGAGCCGAGGAGAACCCGTTCCCTGCGCGCCAGGGAGAGCCGAAAACCAACGGACACCGCCTTCCGTGCTCCGAGGGAACTGGACGGGCGGTATACTGGGCGGAAGGAGGCTACCCATGTCCAAGACTCTCGTGATGATCCACGGCATGTTTTCAGCCCCCTGGGTCTGGGAGAAGTACGTGCCATTCTTCGAGGATGTGGGCTGGCGCTGCGTGACGCCGACCCTGCGCCACCACGACATCGAGCCGGGGAGCCCGCCTCCTCCCGAGCTGGGCACGACGAGCGTGCTGGATTACGTCGAGGACCTGGAGGAGCTGATCCGCGGCCTGGAGGAGGAGCCGGTCCTCATGGGGCACTCCATGGGCGGGCTGCTGGCGCAGATGCTGGCGGCCCGGGGACAGGGCTCCGCGGCGGTGCTCCTGACCCCGGCGGCGCCGGCGGGCGTGCTGGCGCTCTCTCCCGCGGTGATCAAGTCGTTCCTCGGTCCCCTGACCACCTGGGGCTTCTGGAGGAAGTCCTTCCGGCCGACATTCAAATCGGCTCTCTACGCCTTCCTGGAGGGTTTCCCCGAGGAGGAACGGCGCGGGATCTGGGAGCGGATGGTGTACGAGTCCGGCCGGGCCATCTTCGAGATCGGCCTGTGGCCGTTCGACCGGCGCCACGCCACCCGCGTGGACCCCGCGGCGGTCACCTGCCCCGTGCTGGTGGTGGCTGGCGGCAGGGACCGCGCCACGCCGGCCTTTGCCGTTCGCAAGGTGGCAAAACGTTACCCAACGGCCTCCTACCACGAGCTGCCTGACCAGGCCCACTGGGTGCTGGCCCAGACCGGCTGGCAGGACGTGGCCGCCCTCTGCGCCCGCTGGCTGGGGGAAGTGGCTCCGGGCTGAGGTCCGACCGGCAAGGGTGCGTCCCGCCATGAACGATGTCCGGTGTCACCTGGTGGGGAACCTTGTTCTTGATGATGGTCCGGCTGGGTCCTGGCCGCCTGGTCTGTCGAGGTTGTCCTGTTCGTAGCCAGGTGGGCCGGACCGAATCAACGGCTCGCGGAGGAGATCCATACACGGGGATGGAGCTCCCCGGTGAGCTGGAACGGTTTCTCCCGCCCATCGTCCGATGAGGCGCGGCCGGTCATGTCGTTTTCTGATACGGTCGCACGTGCTGTGTGATGTCGGCCGCGCCAATAGTGTTCCGGAATACGGATTGTGGATGTAGAATCGAACAATCATGGAGGTGAGCATGCGGATGGCATTCGGGTGCGTCGGGCTGGTTTGCCTGTTCGTCGTGGCGGCTGCGGAGGCGGGCGCACAATGCGGGCCGTGGACGATCGTTCCCGGGCCGCCGGCCCAGGGGAGCCGGGCGGCGGTCTGGACGGGGGACCGTTTCGTGGCCGTCGGGGAGGGCTTCTTCGTCAGCCCCGACGGGCGTTCGTGGCGGAACGTACCCCAGGCGGGCTTTCCGCCGAACGGCGACGTGGGGCTGAGTTGGTCCGCGGTGGCCTTCAACGGGCACCAGCTCGTGGCGGTGGCCGACCATGGCGAGGTGTTCTTCCCAGGCGACGCCGAAGGCACGGGGGCCATCGCCATCAGCTCCAATGGCGAGCGTTGGAAGCTCGTCGTACCGGTGGTTTCGCAGGGCCTCCACGCGGTGGCATGGGGTGGAGGGCGTTGGGTGGCGGCCGGAGATTCCATCTTTCTGTGGAGCGAGGATGGAACGAGCTGGCACGAGGGAACCGTCGTGTCGGGACCGGCAGGCGTGGGGATCTGGTCCGTTGTGTTTACCGGCTCACGGTGGGTGGCGCTCGGGGTCCGTAATAGCGGTATCGTGGCCACCAGCGAGGACGGTGTCACCTGGAACGTTGATCCCGTGGAGGCACCGATGGTTGCCCTTGCGAACAACGGTGCCGCGACGGTTGCCGTCGGTGGTGATGTCGCCCTGACGAGCACCGATGGGATCTCATGGACGTCGCACAAGGTTGGCGGAGATGTCTCACTCTTCAGTCTTTCCTGGGTCGGAGAACACTTTGTCGCGGGTGGTGTTCAGCGCGTCGGCTGGGAATCCGGGCCTCCAGTTGCTTTGGGAAGCACCGAGGGCTCCAGCTGGAAGCTGCTGTCCACAACGCCACGGCCCGTTTCCGCGATGGCGGCCGGCCACGGTTTCTTTGTGGCTTTGAGCTCGGGCATGGGCGTCATGACGAGCCGGGATGGAACGAGTTGGGAGCTGTCGGGCGGTATCGGCTATGGGCGGAGCTTTCAGGCTGTGCAAGCGGTTGGAGGGCGCCTGATGGCCGTCGTGAGGCATTACGTTTCCTTTCCGTACACCTATTTGGGCTCAGGTCCGTTCCGGTCGGATCTCGCCATCTCCACCGACGGGATTCACTGGGAGCATCATCCGATCGATACCGACGGTTACTCTGACCTCGCCTGGAAGGACGGCCGCTACCTGGCCCTTGCTCCCGATGGCCTGATGTCCAGCCTCGACGGTGTTTCCTGGTATCCCTCCCGCGGGGGTCTTCCAACGGGCTCGCACTTTCATGAGGTCGCGGCCGGACCGCCGGGCTTCATTGCCTCTCTCAGCGACAACAACGACCGGTCCGTCGTCTCCCTCTACTACAGTGACGACGGGTTGAGTTGGACTCGTGCTGCGACGGCGGATGGCACCGCGATTCCGGGACGAGCGCTGAGCTGGGCGGTGGGCCGTTTCATCGCGGCGAGCGAAGACCGCGTCGCAACGAGCGTCGACGGCCTTCACTGGACCGTCAGCATGGGCTCCTGGGGAACGAATGGTTTCTCGGCCTTCGCCGGGAACGGGAGCCGATTCGTCGGGATCGGCAAGGGCAGCCTCCTGGCCTGGTCGGACCACGGCCTCCAGTGGACGGCGGTGAACGGCATTCCCGAGGGCGATCTTTTCAGCGTCACGTGGGACGGTGAGGAGTTCCTCGTGGCCGGCGCCGACTTCCTCCTGAGGAGCGCCGACGGGATCCATTGGAGCTCCGAGGCCCTGTGGGACACACCCTGGTACGGCGGGATCGCGGTGCTCGACGGCCGAACGGTGATTGCGGGACGGGACGGATCCCTGCTCGTGCGAGCCTGCCCGGACGAGACTCTCGATGCCGGCGCCGGCTTCCGCATGGCCCTGCCCGCCATGGCCCACACCGCCGGACGGAACGGGACCGCCTGGCGCTCGGACCTGGTCCTCCACAACCCGGGCGACCGGGCCGTCCGGGTCGGCGTCTGGCCGGCCCATCACTCCCGAGGCGCCGGCGGCGTCGCCTCGGCCTCGCTGGTGGTGGAGCCGGGGCGTTCCGTGACGCTCCAGGACCTCCTGCCGGGCTTCCTGGGGTCGGACGAGCCCTCCGGGGGTGCGTTCCTCACGGCCAACGCGCCCCTGCTCGCCGCGTCGAGGACCTTCAACGGGCAGAAGGATGGTACCTGGGGTCAAAACGTTCCGCTCCTGTCACCGGGAGACTGGATCGAGGCCGGACAGCGTGCCGTCATTCCGGGAATCGGCGAGGACGCCTCTGTGCGGACCAACCTGGGGCTGCTCAACCCCAACGGCTCGGCGCTGGTGGTCCACGTGCGCTTTCACGACGCCGACGGCGCGCTGCTCGGCGAGCGTTCCTGGACGGTGCCGGCCTGGGGCTGGCGGCAGATCGACCAGGTGCTCGAGAAGGCCCAAGCGGCGCCGGTTTCCCTGGCCTGGGCGGATCTCGAGGCGGACGGTGACCTCGTGGTCTACGCCTCGGTGATCGACAACGCCACGGGTGACGCCGTCACCGTCCTGCCCGCGGCGCCGGCGGACGGTGACCTGGTCGTGCCCGCTGCGGCCCATGCACCGGGCTTCGGGGGTGTCGTGTGGCGTACGGACCTTGACCTGGTGGCCGCTGGGGCTGGCCCCGCCCGCTACCGGCTGGAGCTGCTGCCCGCGAACGGGCCGGTGCTCCAGAGCGGCGAGCGGACCCTGGAAGCGGGGCATGCGGAGAGACTGACGGATGTGGTCGCGACGGTCTTTGAGGCCTCCGGCGGCGGCGCCATCCGGATCGTGCCGCTCGCGGGCGAGCTGACCGCGTTCAGCCGAACCTACGCCGCGGGGCCCGCGGGGAGCTTCGGCCAGGCGGTCGCCGCGCAGCCGGTGGCGGAGGGAGGGCCGGCGGCCGGTGAGCTTCGTCTGGTGGGCCTGTCGGGATCTCTCTCGGACCGCGAGGGCTTCCGGACGGATGTGGGGGCGGTCAACCTCTCGGATCGGGCGGTGGCTCTCGAGATCGAGCTCCGCGCGGGTGACGGCACCCTGGTCGGACGGCGCGAGCTCGACCTGGCAGCCGAGAGCTGGGCGCAGCTCGACCGCGTGTTCCAGGGCCTAGCGGCCACACCGGTGGTTGGCGGCTACGCCGTGATCACCTCCGCGGACGGCCTCCAGGACATCCTGGCCTATGCCTCGGTCATCGACAACCGCACCGGCGACCCGGTGTTCCTTCCGGCGGCGGTCCGCGCAGGACCATAGATGGCGGCCCGATGCCGCGGGGTCGCGGCGGGGGACCGTTCCGGCGGCAGGGGTCGCCGTGGGGAGAAACGACGGGGTCCACTATCCGTTCCGTTCAGAAAAGGAGAAGCCGGGGCGCTTCGGGGAGCGCTCGATTCCAACCGTGCAGTCTTCGCCGGGAGGAGGTGGAGGTGCCAAGGGGCGTCCGTGCAGGATCGGAGCCCTGCACTCCAGATGTTCCCGGGCGATGGCTGCTGGGAAACGGCGGTGTCCCCTGACATCCCCCGTCGGCGCCGGCCGCGGACACGGTGGCAGACTCGATCGCGGTCGCGGGGACGGGTCAGGCGATCTGCTGGATGATCTGCGACGCGAGCTCTTCGAAGGCCTTCGCGGCGGCGGAGTCCGGTTTCTCGACGACGATGGGTTTGCCCGCGTCGCCGCCGCTGACGATGGCGGGATCGATGGGGACGCCGCCGAGGTAGGGGACACCGAGCTCCTTCGCGCTCTTCTCGCCGCCGCCCCTGCCGAAGATATACTCCACGTGGTGGCAGGAGGGGCACTCGTAGAAGGACATGTTCTCGATGATGCCGAGCACGGGGACGTCCATCTTCGTGAACATGGCGAGACCCTTGCGGGCGTCGATCAGGGCCACGTCCTGGGGTGTGGTGACGATGACGGCGCCGGTCATGGGGACGTTCTGGCAGAGGGTGATGGCCACGTCGCCGGTGCCGGGCGGCAGGTCGACGATGAGCTCGTCGAGCTTTCCCCAGACCACGTCGCTGAAGAACTGCTCCAGGGCCTTCATCAGCAGCGGACCGCGCCAGATGACCGGCTGATCGGCCTCGATGATGTGCCCCAGGGAGATGACCTTGACGCCCCAGTCCGTCTCCACGGGGTAGATCTTCCCGGACTCGTCGGCCAGGGGCTGGCCGCCGCCCATCATCATCTGCTGTGAGGGTCCGTAGATGTCGGCATCCAGCAGCCCGACGGATCGTCCCTGCCCGGCGAGGGCGATGGCCAGGTTGGCGGCCACGGTGGACTTGCCCACGCCGCCCTTGCCCGAGGCGACGGCGATCACGTGGCGGATCTCCTCGATCCGTCCGGCCCAGGCCGGGGCGGCCTGGCTGCCAACCTGTGGGCCGCCCGCCTGGGGCAGCTCAGGCCCGGTCTGAGCTGGAAGGATGCGAACTTCAGCGCGGATCTCTTCGACTCCCTCGATCTTCTCGAGAGACTCGCGGATCTGGTTCTCCACCTCCTCGGCGGCGGCGGGAGAGGCGCCCATCAGGGTGACGAGCACACGGACGCTTGCCCGGTCGATCTCCAGCTGGCGGATGAACCCTCCATCCTCGAGGTTCCGGCCGGTGACGGGATCCTTGATCTGGCGGAGTGCCTCTCGAACGGCGTAGTGGGACAGGCGCGGTTTCATGACGGCGTGGCTCCTTTCCTGACCGTGGAGTTTAACCTCAGGAGCGGGGGCTGCATTCCCCCTCGGGTTCCGGAATATGCCCACGGGGCCCCCGGAGGCGATCGATGATACACCGTGTCTCGTCCATCAGCGCCTGCCGATCCTTCATGCTGCGGCCCTCCGTGGGAATGGCCTCTCCGATGCGGACGGTGATGACGCTCAGGGGCCGGACCTTCCAGTCGTGGGAGGGCATGGCCAGTCTCGGGCCCTCGAGCCCGACGGGCAGGATGGGGAAGTGCGATCGCATGGCCAGCAGGAACCCGCCCCGCCGGAACGGCAGCAGGCGGCCGTCGTCGGTGCGGGTCTCTTCGGGGAAGATCAGCAAGGAGTTCCCGCCCCGGGCCTGATCGATGGCCTGGAGGAACATCCCGACCGCGGTGCTCCGGTTCGCCCGGTCCACGGGGATGAAGCCCAGAGCCTTGAGCGCCCAGCCGAGGAGGGGAACGGAAAACAACGATTCCTTGGCCAGAAAGCGGGTACCGATGCGGGAGGGCAGTGCGGCCAGCAGGGCCGGGATGTCCAGGATGGACTCGTGGTTGGCCATGATGACGTAGAAGCGGGAAGGGTCCAGGTTCTGAAGCCCCTCCACGCGGAGCCGCACCGCGGCGGCCAACAGGATCAACCGCCCCCACCAGCGGGCCAGGTAGAGGGTCGTGCGGCCCGTGGGCGAGAAGGGGGTGGCGGCGACGGCGGCGACGGAGAACAGGATCGTCAAGACGACCGCGACCGGCCAGACCCACAGGCTGAAGAGGAAGCTCACCACGCGCATCAGGCCGGTATTGTACGCCGGCAGGGTTGAGAGGGGGTAGGCTGGCGGCCACCTCGCTTCGCCGGCGCCAGGGGGTTCCCTTCGCTCATCTCCGGCGTCCGTTTGTTTGCGGACCGGGCGAACAAACGCCGTCCTCCTCCGGCGGGCGCGACGCGCTCGGGGTGAGAATGGGCCGAGGCGCCCGCCGGAGTCCGGTGCGGGACGCCTCTCAGGAGGGCCAACGCCTTCTGCCGGCGGTGTTCCCGTGCATTGCCAATCATGCACTTCTCCCCTTGACGCCGAGGTGGAGCTGAACAACGTCGGGAGAAGTACATGAATGGCACGTGCCACCCAGCGCGCCCTGCTCCTGGCGTAGTGGTGGACCTTCTCCCCGGGCGAAGGGACCGCCGGACGGGACGTGCCGCCCACGTACTTTCTCCCGAGCGCGCCAACGATCCCTTCACGCTCCGGAGGGAAGTGCGTGAGTGGCACTCCACGGGAAGGGCGGCCGGAGCATTCGTGTGCCCTCGAAGGAGGCGTTCCGCGACGCATTCCGGCGGGCGCTGCCCAAGCGCTCTCATCACCCCTCGCGTCGCGCCCGCCGGATGCGGACGGCGCTCCCGGGCGGGCCTCCGCCCGCCCGCACGGGAGCGAACGCCGGCGCCTAGGAGAACCGGTCCCCCGCGCGCCAAGGGCAGATTACCCAAAAAAACAGTGTCCCCTTTTCCCTTTCTCAACGGTGTTGGCAATTGCCGAAAATGTTCGGTGGTGGATGGCCCTGGAAGGGTGGTCTCGTGGGTTTTCGCGACTTTGGGTTTTGGGCAT
>JAADFK010000005.1 GCA_013152925.1 Acidobacteriota bacterium
GACTCCGCTCAGCCATCGGGGTGTGCCGCGTGCCAGGCGTCCCACATCTGCTGGGCCTCCTTGAGGTGGTCGAGGGCGGCGGCGATCTGGTTGTCGCCGCGGATGGCAACGCGGTACCCCGCCTCCAGGCCGAGCGCGGAGTTGAGAACCTCGATCTGGATGGAGCGGTCCATGTCCTCCACCGACTGGGGATCGTCGAGGAGCTTGGAGATGTATTTCTCGTCCAGGAGCTTCTCGGACCGCACGAAGCGCAGGAAGCGCTCCCGCATGGTCACGTCCACCTTGAAATCGCGTGCCATCTCCCGTTGCTTCTCCTCGGGGAGGTTTGCCAGGAGCGTGACGGCGAAGCGGAAGAAGGCTGACTGCCCGTACAGCCGGGCCACGGGCTCCGAGAGCTTGCGGGCCTTCACCAGGACATCGGGTGTGATGCCGCCGCCGCCTTTGAGCGGCCGGCCATCGTCCGTGTGGTAGCTGGCCGGTGTGCTGGCGGTGTTGCCGTTGCGGTGGGTGATGTACTCGATGAACGAGTGATAATCCCGCTGGATGCACCGCCCCGAGGGTGTGTAGTAGCGGGCGGTGGTCAGGGCCAGCCCGGCGTCGCGAACGGTGAATACCGTCTGGACCAGCCCCTTGCCCCAGGTCACCTCGCCGACGATCAGACCGCGGTCGTGATCCTGGACAGCTCCCGACACGATTTCGGAGGCTGAGGCAGAGCCCGTGTTGACCAGGATCAGCAGTGGGCCGTCGAAGCGAAAGCCCTTGCCGGGCGCCTTGAAGGTGGAGATGCTGTCCTTGGTCCTGCCCCGCGTGGAGACGATCAACTGGCCCGGCGCCAGGAAGGTATCGGAAACGCCCACGGCAGCGTCCAGCGAGCCGCCCGGGTTGTCCCGCAGGTCGAGGATCATGGACGTCGCACCTTCCCGGAGCAACTCCTGGAGGTGTTCCTGCACCTCTCGGGTGCTGGTTCCCGAGAACTCCGTCAGGCGCAGATAGCCGACCGTGGGCCGCAACATGAAGGCGTAACGGACCGAGTTGGTGGGGATCCGTCCCCGGGTAATGGAGATCTTGAGAGGCTCCTCCATGCCCGGACGCTTGATCTCGAAGTGAACCACTGTGCCTTCCGGCCCGCGGATCCGGTTGACCACGTCGTCCAGGCTCATGTCCTCCGTGCTCTCGCCCTCGATCGTGGCAATGACGTCACCGGCGCGAAGGCCCTTTCGAGCGGCGGGTGTTCCGGCAATGGGTGCGATGATCGTCACCTTGCCGGCGCGGCGGGAGATGATGACGCCGATCCCGAAGAACGACCCCTGCGTACGCTCCCGCATTTTCTGGAATGCCTTGGGGCGGAGAAAGTTCGAATGGGGGTCGAGCTTCTCCAGCATGCCGTCGATCCCGTCGTACACCACCTCTTCCGGTGCCTCCTTCTCGGGGAGCCAGTCCAGGACCGCGCCGGCGATCTTGCCGGCCCTGAGGACGACGTCGTGCTCGCTCGCGGGTGTGGTGCGCTGACCGAAGAGTGCCCCGGCCACAACGCCGGAAGCGACGATCGCCAGAGCGGCAACGGTAAACAGCGACGGGCGTTTCGGCATCGAGACTTCCTCCTGCTCGTTCGGGCAAGGCCCCGGCCGCCTCGGCCCGGGCCCCGGTGCCTCAGTGTACCCTGGATTCACCGCCACGGCCCACGGGGAAGCAATTCCCGTGACCCTGGTTCCCCCCGGAGATGCTGCGGTGCAACCCGGTTGCACCACGGGCGGTCTCGTGCAGCGGGCCCCTGGAGAGAATCCGCAGCCTGAGGCCGAGATTGCAACAAGGCGCCGTTTCTGGACGGGAGCGGCGTGGTTTCCGAGGCAGGAACGAGCTATACTTGATGCCGGAGGCCGATGTGTTTGGTTCCCTCGGGTTCCCCGAGTTGATGTTCATCTTCGTTATCGCGCTGATCCTCTTCGGACCGCGCCAGCTGCCCAAGATCGGGCAGTCGCTGGGCCGTGCCCTCGGCGAGTTCCGCCGCGCCTCCAACGAGTTCAAGAGAACGGTCGAGGAGGAGGTCGCTGCGGAGGAGATTCGCGCCGTGGAGCGTGACCTGCGCAAGGTCACCGAGCCGCCGAAGAGCGACAGCGAGGATGCCGAGCCCGCCAAGGAGCCCGCCGAGAAGCCCGCCGAGAAGCCTGGTGATGAGGCTGCCGATTCTTCCGGGAAGGAGAGCGGTGGAGCGTGAGCTCCGAGGCGCCCCGAATCGAGAGCGGTGAGGAAACGCCCGGTGAGGAGCTCCCGAGGCTGACGCTGATCGAGCATCTCGAGGAGCTTCGTCATCGCCTGCTGCGTAGCATTGCCGCCATCTTTCTGGCCTTCCTGGCGTGCTGGTACCTGGCGCCGACGATCTTCCACTGGCTGGAGCTTCCCATCCTCCGCTACCTGCCGAAGGGGGAAAAGCTGGCCTTCACCGGCCTGGTCGATCCCTTCATGCTCTACATCAAGGTGGCGCTCCTGGCCGGCATCTTCCTGGCCTCACCCTACGTGCTCCTGCAACTTTGGCTCTTCATCAAGCCGGGGCTCTACCGCCATGAACGCCGGATGGCCGTGCCCTTCATCATCTTCACGACGCTGTTCTTCGTCTCGGGCGGGTACTTCGGCTACCGCGTTGCCTTCCCCATGGTGGTCAAGTTCCTCCTGACGGTGGGCAAGGATTTTCGCCAGGTCATCACCATTCAACAGTACTTCTCCATGCTTTCCAAGATCCTGCTGGGTCTTGGGCTGGTGTTCGAGCTCCCGATCCTGATCTTCTTCCTGGCGCGGCTCGGCCTGGTGACCGCCGGGCAGCTGGTGCGATGGTTCCGCTGGGCGATCCTGCTGATTTTCATCGTCGCTGCCGTCATCACCCCGACGCCGGACGTCGCCACCCAGACGGTATTCGCCGTACCCATGATCCTTCTGTACATCCTGGGGGTTCTCATCGCCTGGATCTTCGCACCCAAGCCGGGACGCCGGAAGCGCGATGGCCGGGAATGAGGATCCGGGACGCTGCCAGCGGGCGGCGGGCCGGCTCCTGGGAAAGCTGCGCCGGACCTGCCGGCGATGGGATCTGCTCCCCCGGGGCGGTAACCTCGGTATTGCGGTTTCGGGCGGAGCCGACAGCCTGGTGCTCGTGGAGTTGTTGCGGCGTTTGACGCCGGTGTTGGAACACCCCCCGGAGTTGGTGGCCTTCCACGTCGCCCTGGACGGCAACGGCATCACGGCGGGCCTGGGAGACGCCGTCCGCCGCTGGCTGGACGATCTGGGCATTCCACTGCACACGGTGCCGCCGCGCTTCGACGCCAGCGAGACGGTGCCGGCGACCTGCTTCCAGTGCGCCAGGATTCGCCGCAGGACCCTGCTCGAAGCAGCCGACTCGCACGGTGTCCATCACCTGGCCCTGGGACACCACGCGGACGACGCCGTGGAAACCTGGCTGATGAGCCTGTTCTACACGGGTACGCCGGAGGCGATGGCGCCGCGGCGGAGCTACTTCGGCGGCGCGGTGACGCTGGTCCGTCCCCTCTTCGAGATCCGGCGGCAGGAGATCGCTCGGGTGGCCCGCCTCTGTGGGCTTCCCGTGACTGCCAGCCGGTGTCCCGTGGAGGCGGCCGGGACCAAGCGGGACGCCATCCGGCGCTCCCTGGCAGCGCTGGGGCGTGACCAGCGTCGTGTTCGCCGCCAGCTCTTCTGGGCGCTGGTGCGTCAGCTCAGGGAGGATACGAACCGGGAGGACACAAATGGATCCTCCTGTGCTACCGTGCGGGAAGAATGAACCCCGACGAGATGCTCCAGGAGTACGAACGCCTGCTCAGGGCCGGCATTATCAGCCAGGAGGAGTATCGACGTCAGGTCGGCAGGCTCAAGGCGGAGGTCAGGCGCCGTGCGGTGGAAGAGGAGGGAATCGGCGCGGTGCTTCGCCTGGATCCCCTGACCATCCAGAGAGTGGTGCAGTCGCAGGTGTTCTGGGTGGTGCTGGTCGTCGCCATGATGCCGCTGCTCCTCGCGTCCTTCGGGTTGCAGTCGGCTCAGGGCATGATCCTCTACTTCGCTTTCCTGTGGTTCTTCATCTTCCTCCGTGTCTTCAGGCTGAACTTGCGCGGAGGACGCGCCGGAGATATCTTCTTCGTCATTGTCATGGTCACTTTCTTCGGGCTCGGCCTCTTCCTGCCGGCGCTCCGCTACCTCCTGAGCCCGCTCTATGCACTGATCCGCGTGCCCTTCTTGCCCTTCCGCTGGCTGGGGTTCGTTCTGGGCGTCGGCATCACGGAGGAGATGACCAAGGCAATGCCGGTTTTCCTGCTCCTCTGGATCGCTGCCCGCCAGGGGCGGAGGCTGAGCCTCCAGGCCACGGTGCTCCTGGGCGTCGCCTCCGGCCTGGCCTTTGCAGGTTTCGAGAACATCCTGTACTCCGAGCAGTTTGGAGCCAGGATCTTCGGTATGAGCTTCACCCAGCCGGAGGTGGTTCTGTCCAGGCTCCTGATGACGCCATTCTTGCACTCCGTGTGGGCCGGAGTCGTGGCCTTCAACCTCGGCCTGGTCCATGTGAGCGGCCCGTTCCGGATCGGAAGGGCGATAACGATCGTGGGCCCCGGCCTGATGTTGGCGGCGCTCCTTCACGGCAGCTATGACACCCTGGCGGCCTCGCCGGTGCTCGCTGTCCTGGTAGGTGCGGTTTCGTACTTGATCTTCGTGCTGGCGGTCATGGCGGCCAAGGCCTGGGAGGGCGAGAGCGAGTCCTTCCTCGGTGAACGTGTACTGTGATCTGGAGACAGGAACGTGGTCCGTGGACCACGGGCCTGAAGGGAGAGATCGATGGAAAAGTGGGAAGAGGCGATGGCTCTGGACATTCCGCTGGAAGAGCGGGAAGACGTCTGCCAGGGGTTGCTGGTGCGGGACCTCCTGCACGGCTCCTCCTTCGACGTCGAGACCGACGATCCCGAGGCGGTCTTCTCGGTTGACTTCACCTGCGGAGACGAGACCGAGGAAGGTGTTTATCGCCTCCTGATCATCGCCGAGATCGAGGGAACCGAGGACCACGAGCTGGTCCGCAGCTTCACCGAGGAGGTCCTCTCCGAGTACCTGGAGGAGGCCGCCTCGATCGTCGATCTCGTGGAGTGGATCGGAGAGGTGGCGGAGGATGAGGTCGAGTGCCGGGTGGTCCCCGAGGACGAGGAACGGTGGGACCTCGTCGTGCCCGACTGGATGGCGCCAGAAGATGCCGAGGTTCCCTTCGGCTTCCGGCTGTTTCGCACGGCGGACGGGAAACCCTGGCCGCCCGACGCCGATCTCGACCGCTTCGGACGGGTCCTCGTTGTGCCCTGGCAAGATCGCCTCCACCTCGCCGGAACCCCCATGCCGGAGGATGAAGAGTGACATTCGGCGGCGGCAGCCGCCGAATGTCATCCCGAGCGAAGCCGAGGGATCTGCCCAGGAGTGGCGTGACGGTGGGGGGCGTGGACCGGGGAACAGCGCCAGGGCGACGAGAGCGCGGCGGCAGCCGCCGAATGTCATCCCGAGCGAAGCCGAGGGATCTGCCCAACAGTGCGGGATGACAGGGAATGGGCGTCGCTATTGGCCGTACCCGCCGGGATGACGGGAGATGGACGTCCCTTGAAGCCGCTGCGGCTGGGATGCCCCCTCCTTAGTCATCCCGACCTGCTCCGCCCCCTCTGTCATCCCGACCTGCTCCGCCCCCTCTGTCATCCCGACCGAGTGAGCGGAGCGAGCGAGTGGAGGGATCTGCAGGCAATTGAGCGCCGCCTGGAGAGCCTGGGGTGCGGCGATGTCGGGTGAGATCCCTCCACTCGCTTCGCTCGGTCGGGATGACAAGGGGGTTGGGTTGTCGCTCGGTCGGGATGACAACGGGGTTGGGTTGTCGCTCGGTCGGGATGACAAGGGGGTTGGGTTGTCGGCCGGTCGGAATGACAGGGAACGGTGCGGACCCGCCAGCTCCGGTCGGAATGACAAGGAGGTTGGCGGCTCGCTCTTTGCCACGGTCCGGGCGCGGAGAGCTCCGAGCCCCGGATCGCTTGCCCAGATCCGGGTCGGTGTGTATACTTCGCGGCCCGGGGCACGGTGCTGAGTGTGCCCGGATTCACTGGAGGCAGGATCATGGACATTCTACGAGAAGTGACACAGCAGCAGCTGCGTACCGATATCCCGGACTTCCGTCCGGGGGACAACGTCAAGGTCTACGTTCGTCTCAAAGAGGGGAGCAAGGAGCGCATCCAGGCCTTCGAGGGTCTGGTGATTGGGCGGAAACACGGAGGTATCGCCGAGACCTTCACGGTCCGCAAGATCTCCTCGGGGATCGGCGTGGAGCGCACCTTTCCGCTGCATTCGCCCAGCATCGCCAAGATCGAGGTGACCCGCCGCGGCCGTGTCCGTCGTGCGAAGCTCTACTACATCCGCGACCTGCGCGGGAAGGCTGCACGGATCCGCGAGGCCGCCCGCAAGTCGTGAGGGTCGCGCTGGGCGCCGCCGACCGGGTTCTTCTCCGGGAGGCGCCCATCGTCGTCGGACTGGACGAGGTTGGACGGGGCTCCCTGGCGGGCCCCGTCGTCGTGTCCGCCGTCGCCTGGTCCTCGATTCCGGAGAACTGCGAGGTCCAGGATTCCAAGCGGATGACGCCGAAGGCTCGCGACCGTACCGCCACCTGGGTCCGGGAACATTGCCATGGCTGGACCATTGTCGAGATCTGGCCGCGGGTGATCGAGCGGAAGGGGATCGCCGAGGCCACCCGTTTGGCCATGAAGAGTGCCCTGGCAGAAGTGGTTGAGCCCGGCGCGGTGGCGGTGGTGGACGCACTCGATCTGGGGGCCGCTCCGGTGCGGGTGCTCAGCGAGATCCGGGCTGACGGCCGCTACTTCTGTGTCGCCTCGGCCTCCATCGTTGCCAAGGTCCACCGCGACGCCGTCATGACCACGCTCGCGCTCCGGTACCCCGGCTGGGTATGGGAGAAGAACAAAGGCTACGGTACTTTGGCCCACCGCAGAGCACTTTCCTCAGGAGGCCCCACCTTCCTCCATCGCCGCACCTTCTCGTGGAGGCCTGTGCTACCATGAATCGAGAGCAGGTCGTAAGCCTGCGGGCTTCATCGTGTCCTCCACAGGGGGCGATGATGTGAGGTGCTACATGGATGTGCCGGCCGGCCTGGTAACCGCCGTGCTGTCCCGGCCAGAGCGGCCGAATGGTTGTCGTGGAGCAACTGGCATCATGACCTCCCCGCGGTGGCAGATGGTGCCGGCGGGCCAGGAAAGGGACGCCTTGGATGGCCATCAGTCGGGATAAGGTCCTGCGGGAAGCCGAGAAGCTCGTCCAGAAGGGCAAGCTGGAAGCTGCCATCCGGCAGTACGAAAAGCTCCTCAAGGCCAACCCCAACGACGTCACCACCATCAACCGGATCGGCGACCTCTACGGGAAGATCGGCCAGGTCGACAGGGCCGTGGAGCTCTACGAACGGATCGCTGAGTTCTTCATCCAGGACGGCTTCTCCAAGAAGGCCATCGCAGTTCTCAAGAAGATCAACCGCATGGCGCCCCAGCGCCTCGACATCTTCGAAAAGCTGGCCGGGCTGTACCTCGAGCTGTCCCTGACCGGGGAGGCCAAGGCCCAGTACCAGATCCTGGCGGATTGGTACGCCAAGAACGGCGACCGGGAGAACGCGCTGAGGATTCAGCGGAAGATGGCCGACGTCGATCCGGGCAACCACGTGGTGCAGCTCCGCCTTGCCGACATGCTGATGGAGGCCGGGGAGCACGATGAGGCCCTCGAGGCCTTCGGTCAGCTGCTGAAGGTCTTGCTGGACCGGGAACGGGTCGACGAGGCCGACAAGCTGGCCCGCCACGTGCTCGAGCTCAAACCGCCGCGTGCCGATTTCCTGGTCCCCGTCTGCAACCGGCTCGTGGAAGCCGGGAAGAGGGACCGTGCGCTGGAGCTGGTCAACGAAGGGCTGGTCCTTTCGAAAGACGATCAGGAGCTCAAGGCACTCAAGATTCGCCTGACCATGAAGGAAGGGAGTGCGGAGGGGCTCGACCTGGAAGCCGCGGAATCTCTCCTCCATGCGGATCCGGACAACATCGAGATTCGCGTGATCGTCGGCACGAAGTACCTGGAGGCCGGTGAAGGAGAGAAAGCCCGGGATGTCCTTGCACCGCTCATCGAGGCGGATCTCAGGCGGGGCGAGTTCCGGCGGGTGCAGCAGCTGACGGACAAGCTTCGTGCAGCGTTGCCGAGGGACCTCAGCGTCCTGCTCTGGTCTCTCCGGTCGAACGAGGCCACCGGCCGGCAGGAGAAGATGCTCGAGATCAAGGGTGCCCTGGCCGACCTGCATTACAGCGAAAAACGTCTGGATGCCGCGCAGGCGCTCTACATGGAGCTGGCCGATCTCGATCCCGAAAACGAGACCTTTCGGAAGCGCCTCCTCGAGCTATCGTCTCGCGGACATGGCTCGGTTCCGGCTCCCGCGGGGCTGGAGACTGGTATCCCCGGGGAGGTTGTTGCCGCGCAGCCCGCGGGCCCTTCGTCCTTTGCGCCGGAGGATCGGCTGGCGGAAGCGCGGGTTTTCGCCAAGTACGGCCTGATCGAGAAGGCCGTGCGCCACCTCGAGTACCTGGTGAAGTCGTATCCCGAACAGGACGACGCCCGGCGCGAGCTGGTGCGCCTCCTCTGCGAGGATGGACTCGTGGAGAGGGCTCGTGAGCTCGCGGGTCCGCTCGAGGAGCACTTCCAGGCTACCGGCGATGCCGAGGGTCTGGCGTGGCTGAGGGGATTGCTGGCGCCGCCGGCGGCCTCCGCCCCTGAGGCGCAGGTCCTGGAAGCTGCCTCAGCCACAGTCGATGGGGTGGCCGAGGAAGAAGAGGAAGTTCTCTTTCTGGACCTGGACGCCGAGGTCGGCGGTCCCAGCGAAGGAATCCCGGTCGAGCACCTGGCGGAGGAAGGGAAAGCTACAGCCGGACCGGCCCGGCTCGAGGTCGAGGCAGCCCCCGGCCAGGGCGGAGCCGGCACCGGCATCGAAGAGCTCGATCTCTCCTGGGTGGAGGAGGCCGTTCGCAAGGAAAGCGGCGAGCTGCCCCGGCCCGCTCCCGCCGCTCCGGCCAGGCAGGAGCCGCCGTTGCTGGACTTTTCCGAAGTGGCGATGGAGGAGACCGGAGAGCCCGTCGAGCTTCTGGATATCACAGGGGTCGTCAGCGGACCCCCACTCTCGGAGCTCGAGCGGCTCGATTTCTTCATCTCCGAGGAGCTCTTCCAGGATGCGGCCCGGATCCTGGACGACCTGGAAAGCCGTTTTCCCGGCGATGCCGAGCTGGCCGCGCGGCGCCTTCGTCTCAAGGAGAAGGGCGTCATCCTCATGGATGCCGGGGAGGCCCATGAAGAGCCGGCGGAAGAGCTGTTCACCGAAGAAGAGCTCTACGTCGATCTGGCTGGCGAATTGGAAAAGGAGCTTGCCGAAGAGGAGGCCATGGTCGAGGAGGCCACCGGCCATGGCAAGGACGAGGCCCTGCTCGAAGAGGTGTTCCGGGAGTTCCAGCGTGGCGTGGCCGAGCAGCTCAGCGAGGAGGACTCGGACACCCATTTCAACCTGGGTATCGCCTACAAGGAGATGGGCCTCCTCGCCGAGGCCATCGGTGAGTTCCAGATCGCTGCGAAAGATCCAAGATTCCACCTGGAGGGGTGCTCGATGATCGCCGTCTGCTACCTCGAGCAGGGCCTGCACGACGAGGCCGTCCGGTGGTACGAGACCGCACTCAAGGACAAGCACCTCTCCAGCGATGCCAGGATTGCCTTGCTCTACGATCTCGGCCTGGCGCTTCTGGCCGCTGGCCGGGAGGACGAGTCCTTCAACGCCCTCAGCGAGGTCGCCGCCGCCGATCCCACCTACCGCGATGTCGACGCCCACCTCCAAAGCCTCCAACGCCAACGGCATGTGAATTGATCGAGGGAAGGCTTGGCCTTCCCTCGATCATCCCGAGCGAAGCGGCCCAAGGCCGCGGAGCCGAGGGATCTCCAGACGATAGAGGCACGTTGGGAAGGCTTGGCCTTCCCTCGATCATCCCGAGCGAAGCGGCCCAAGGCCGCGGAGCCGAGGGATCTCCGGACGATAGAGGCACGTTGGGAAGGCTTGGCCTTCCCTCGATCATCCCGAGCGAAGCGGCCCAAGGCCGCGAAGCCGAGCCCCCTCTGTCATCCCGACCGAGGGAGCGTAGTGACCGAGTGGAGGGATCTGCCGACGATTGTGCGGCGGCCGGAGAGCCGGGCACGCGAGGATACGGGGCGAGATCCCTCCGCTCGCTTCGCTCGGTCGGGATGACAGGAGGGTCGGACTGTGGCTCGGTCGGGATGACAGGAGGGTCGGGCTGTGGCTCGGTCGGGATGACAGGAGGGTCGGGCTGTGGCTCGGCCGGAATGACAGGAGGGTTGGGCTATCGCTCGGCCGGGATGACAAGGGGGTTCGGACATCGCTCCGGTCGGGATGCTCACGCCTCTGTCATCCCGACCGAGGGAGCGTAGTGACCGAGTGGAGGGATCTTCCCCGGAATGCAGCTCGTTTTGCAGGACGTGGCCGGTGTTCCATGAGATTCCTCCACTCCGCGGGCTTCCCGCCCGCTCCGGTCGGAATGACAAGGAAAGGTGCGGGCCCGCCCGCTCCGGTCGGGATGACAGGAGGGTCGGGCTGTGGCTCGGTCGGGATGACAAGGAAAGGTGCGGACCCGCCCGCTGCGGTCGGAATGACAGGAGGGT
>JAADFK010000006.1 GCA_013152925.1 Acidobacteriota bacterium
GGCGCCGTGGCAGGAGACGCACGTGGGCGACCAGGGGTCTCCCCGAGCCACCCCCCGCCCGTGAATGCTGTCGAGATAGGCCGCCCGCTCCTTGGGGTGGCACCGGCCACAGGTGGTGGCGATCCGGCTCCTGGAGACGGGCGAACGGGGATCACCCAGGGCCACGGTGCCGTGCATGCCGTGGCAGGTGAAGCAGCTGATACCCGCTGTGCGGCAACCCTTGACGTTCCGGACCGCTGCGTGGACGTTGTGCTCCGGCTCCACCACGGTCCCTGGGGGCATGGGACCCCGTCCGGCGACGTGTCTCCCCGCCGCGTGGCAGGAGAGGCATCTGGACTCGAGCCTGAGATCGCAGACCCGTCCCGCCGCTCGTTCCCCGGTGACCACCGGATGTCCGCCGTGGCAGAGGACGCACGAGGGGGCGGCTCCTTTCAGGTACTTCCGATCGTGTCGAGAGAACCCAAGCTCTCCGGCGATCCGGGAATGGCACGATCCGCCGGCACAGGTTACAGGCTTCGTCGTGCCGACACCCCCGGGATGACACGCCCCGCACTCGAGCCCGGCGTGCCCCGCCGCCAGCGGACCCGGCGCTTCGGAACCAGCCACGGCCATGCCGGCCCGGCCGAGCAACGGCGCTAGGACCACGAGGACGAGGGCGAAGCCTCTCATCGCTCGAGCCCTCCCGACCGGGCGAACTGGACCAGGAGCGCGGGCGGCGCAACGAGCTGGTAGAGGAGCGCCACCATGACCGCCAGGATCACCAGGGCCAGCAGGACCCGGATCTGCTCGCCACGCAGCCGCCGGTTGGCGAGAACGCCGATCTGGGCGCCCACCGTCGACCCGAGGAACAGCGCCACCGCCAGGAGAAGGTCCACCGTGTGGTTGCTCGTGGCCTGGCGCAGCGTGACGAAGGCGCAGATCAGGATCTCCTGGAAGAGCCCGGTGCCCACGGCGATCCGCGTGGGGATCCCGATGATGTACACCATCGCCGGGATGAGCATGAATCCGCCACCGACGCCGAGAAAGGCCGCCAGGATACCCACGAGAAACCCGACGGCCGCCGGCTCCAGCAGCGAGGCTCTCAGGCCCGACTTGGGAAACTCCATCTGGAAGGGGGCCCGGTCGAAGAAGCTGGCCAGGCGGCCAGGCCCCGGCTCGGCACGGCCCGACCGGCGCCGAAGCGCCCGGATGCCCTCGAAAAACATCGTTCCACCGGTGAAGCCCAGGAGGACCACGTAGACGAATTTGAGGTAGAAGTCGAAGTTTCCCATGGTCCTGAGCAGGTACACCACGTGCACGCCGAGGAACCCCCCCGGCCAGCCACCGGCGGCCATGGCGAGCCCCATCTTGAAATCCACGTTCCCGAGACGAGCGTGCGAGACGACGCCAGAGGTGGCGCCCGCGGTGATCTGCGCCGAGTCCGTCGCGGCGGCGACGGCCGCCGGGATTCCGATGAAGATCAGCAGGGGTGTCATCAGGAAGCCGCCACCGACGCCGAACAGTCCGGAGAGAAAGCCGACGATACCGCCAACGGCCGTGGCCACCATGGGATTCATGGACGTGCCCGCCACGGGGAAGTAGGTCCGGAGCCGGCGGAGCATTGCCCTGGGTGTCGGCGGCCCCGAATGATGGTGGATCTTCCGGATCATGGATTCACTCACACGGCCGTGGCATCGAAGACAGACCTCCCTGACATGAGCGGAATTGACCGCCGACCGCGGATCGGAGGGCGGCAGCACCTCGTGGGCGCCGTGGCAGGAGACGCAGGTGGCCACGTCGTGAATGCCGTGAGAGTAGGCGATGCCGTGCACCGTACCCTCCCAGGAGTCCACGACCTCCAGCGGGAGATCGGCGGCGTGGATCACGGCCGGATCCTCGTGGCAGTCGGGACAGCGGAAGACGGTCCGCGTTCGCCCGGTGGGCGAGTGCACCGGCGACACGACGGTGACACCGTGTCCCCCATGACAGGAGACGCAGGTGGGCGCCACCTTGATCCCCTTGCCCACGGCCACGCCATGGATGCTGATGCCGTAGGTCTTGGCGGCCCTTGCATGACACGTGCCGCAGGTGGCGGCCACCCGTTTCCGGTTGACCGGTGAGCTTGGGTCGCCCAGGGGAAAGATGTCGTGGACGCCGTGGCACGAAAAGCAGCGCAGGACCACCTTGAGGCAACCCCGCTTCCGCGGAGCGCCGGCGCCCGTGGCCTCTGGCGACATGCCCGGTGGAAGGCTGTGCAGCAAGAGGTTCCCGGGGAGGTCCTTCTCCCGCTGATGACAGGGCTGGCAGAAATGCACCGCCCGTGTGGTGCATGCCCGGTCCAGCGCCTTCCCATCCCGCACCACGGGGTGGCCGCAGTGGCAGTCCTGACAGGCCGGCCGGTGCCCCTTCAGGTACTTCAGGTCATGTTGCGTGGACCGGAAGGCGCGACGGAGATTGGGATGGCAGCCGGGGCTGACGCACCGGATCCCCCTGGCCGACGGCGGGGAGGTCGTATGACACTCCGGGCAGTGCAGCCCGGCGTGGGCGGGGTTCAGGGCAAGGCCGGCGGAGGCCGCCAGGCCACACGAGAGCACCACGGCAGCGCCCGCCGCGATACCGGGCAGAGTCAGGCGGGGGACGGCACGCACGGACCCTCCTCAACCCGGCCAGCAGCTCCGGCCCGCCCCAGTGCCGGGGCCGGCCCAACGGCACACTCCCCCGAAGCCACCGGGTCCACCCCGGAGCCGCGAGGACATCGGCATGCCACGGGAAGCCGTCATGGTTTCCTCTCATTCCGCCGCGGTCATCCGCTCGTGGGTCATGGCCAGCGTCCGGTAGAGGGCGTGGGCGAACTTGGAGTACGGGAAGCTCAGAAACAGCGTCAGCACGAAGGAAAGGTGCGCAACGTAGACGCCGCCGGCCACCTGTCCCGGCAACGTCAAGCGGGCGACTTCCGAGAGAACGCCGGTGGCGACGACCAGGAACACCACGGTCAGGAAGAAGGTGTCGAAGGCCGTGGTGGCTCCGCTCACCCGGGGCTGACTCCACCGTTCAACGACGAGGAGCACCACGCCAACGACCAGGGCGATGGCGGACAGGTTCCCGAGGATCTTGAAGGGGTGACCCAGAGGAAGGGGCATCTCCATGCCGAAGCCGTAGAGGGCGACCACCAGGAGACCGGAGGTGACCGCGGCGCCGACGAAACCCCACATGAGCAGGAAGTGCCCCGTGCGCCGCGGCCGCGCCGCCTCACATCGGGCGAAACGGCGGTGGGTGCCGATCTCCCCCAGCACGGGCAGCAGCGCCCCGAAAAAGGAGCCCCTTCTCGGGGGGCTCGAGGAGCCCAGGAAGGCCCAGAACCGCCCGCCTTCGATGAAGACCACCGCGAGGACCCAGGCCGCCACCGGAAGAAACACCGAGTAGATCAGGACGTGGGGCACCACCTGTTCGAAGGCCGTCACATGGGCCGGCCATGCCAGGTGGCCCGTCAAGCCCAGGAGGACGACCCAGAAGAGGATCGGGGCCCCCAGGAGAAGAGGCCACGTGCTCCGGGCCTTCCCCACCAGCCGGCCCAGCCAGGCCGGCGCCGCCAGGCCTTCGATGACCATGGAGCGAACGGCCTGGAGCACGTCCCCGGGCCGGGCGTTCCGCGGGCAGCGCACGGTGCAGTCGTTGCACTGGTGACAGAGCCAGACGGCGGGGTCGGCCGCCAGGCGGTCGATCTGGCCCCACTGGGCCATCAACATCTGCCGGCGCGGGAAGGGTTGATCGTCCGGCGCGAGGCTGCACACCGCCGAGCAGGTCGCGCACTGGAAGCAGCGCCGGGCCGTGTCGCCCCCCCGGCGGTGAAGCTCGTCGCGGATCTCGGGTGATGGCGTGATCAGACTCAAGGATGCCATAGATCCCCCTCAGAAACCCTTGTAGGGGTTGGGTTCCAGCTCGCCGATGGACTCGGCGAACTCGTCCAGGATCCCGGGAATCCGCTGGAACTCGTCGTGCGCCAGCTCCACGAGCCGGATCCGGTCGGACTCCAGCGCCAGGCGGTCCAGCGTCTCCTGTACGTTGCCCAGGCGCGTGTTGGCCAGCTCGGACCCCCGAATGTAGTGGCACTGGTAGTCCTCGCCGTAGGTGCAGCCGATCAGGATGATGCCGTCGATACCCCGTGAGAGGGCGTCGGCGATCCAGACGATGTTGACGGACCCCAGACACCGGACGGGGATGATGCGGACCCAGGGGTTCCACGTCCTGCGGAGCTGGGCCGCCGCGTCCAGGGCCGGGTAGGCGTCGTTCTCGCACAGGAAGGCCAGGATCCTCGGCTTCTCCTCGTCCTCCTCGGGAACCTCGATGGCCCCGATCTGCCTGGAGACGGCGTCCACCGAGTAATCGGGGAAGGAGATGATCCGCTCGGGGCAGGCCCCCATGCAGATGCCGCAGTGACGGCACCGCAGCGGGTTGAGCTGGGGCGTACCGTCCACGTCCTCGTTGAGGGTGCCGAAGGGACACTCCTCGGTGCAGCGCTTGCACTGAGTGCACCGCTGCAGGAAGAGCTCGGGCACGCCGAGATCGCCCGAGCGCGGGTGGACCGCCTCGCCGCGCCGCGCGGCCTCGATGCACTGGACGGCCTTGAGCGCCGCGCCCCAGGCGTCCTCCACGGCCTGCGCTGGATCCATGGGCGCCCGCACGGCGCCGGCGGCGTAGATCCCCGTCCGGCGGGTCTCGTAGGGGAAACAGATGTAGTGCGAATCCGGGAAGTTGTAGCGGAGGACCGGCAGGTCGGGCCCCTGGCGGTAGTCCAGGTTGAGGATCTCCGTGCCCTCGTGATGGGCCAGCTGCTCGGCGATCTTTTGCGCCTCCTCCTTCTGGACCTCGGACTCCCCGTGCTCGGCCCGGTGCTGGGCGTCGTGGAGCTCACGGATGGCCTCGCCGTCGGCCGAGTTGGGCACCATGCCCACGGCCAGGACCACGAGATCGGCCTCCATGGCCTCCACGCCGGGGAGCAGGCTGTCCTCGAACCGCACCGTCAGCCGGCCGTTGCCGTTGCCCGTCACGCCGTTGACACAGGCCTTCAGGAAGAAGGCGCCCGCCCCCTCCTGGGCCGCCTGGTAGAGGTGCTCGAGCTGGCCGGGGGTCCGGATGTCCCGGTAGAGGACGCAGGTCTCCACCTCCGGGTGATCCCTCGACACCTGGAGGATCTGGCGCATGGTGACGGCGCAGCACTCGCCCGAACAGTAGGGCAGGTGTTCGGGATCCCGGGAGCCGGCGCACTGGACGAAGGCGATCCGTTGGGGGGCCTTCCCGTCCGAGGGGCGCGCGAGCCGCCCCTCGGCGAGCATCAGGTCGAGCTCCCGGGCCGTGATGACATCGGGAAAGGCGCCGTACCCCAGGTGCCCCAGGCGGGAGGCGTCGTAGGGGCGGGCGCCCGTGGCCTGGACGATGGCGCCCACGTCGAGCTCCACCTCACCCTCGGGTCCCCGCACCGTCACGTGGAACTGGCCGGGCTGGCCGGTGATGCGCACGATCCGGCTCGAGGTGGCCACGTGGATCTTCCCGGCGGCCTTCACCTCCTCCACGAGACCGGGGATCCTCGATGGCTGCGGCCGGTCGTAGGGGGGAGCCAGGGGCAGGTGCACCGGCGGGCCGGCCAGCGCGCCGCCGAGGCGGTCCGCCGCCTCCACCAGGACCACGTCGTGGCCCATGCCCGCCGCGGCCAGGGCCGCCTCCATCCCGGCCAGGCCGCCCCCGACCACGAGGACCGCGTCCTCGATCTCCTCCTGGAGGCGAACCGGAAGCTTCCCGGCCTCCACCTTGGCCACGGCCATGCGGACGAGGTCTTCGGCCAGGGCCTGCGTGTCTTCGTCGCCGGGCGGGTGAGTCCAGGTCACCATCTCCCGGAGGGCCAGCCGCTCGACGACGGTCTTTTCCGGATCGAAGCGGAAGAGGTGCCGCTGGGCCCGGGGGGAGCACCCGGCCAGCACCAGGGCATCGGCCTCGCCCGAGTCCAGGGCCGACCGGATGGCGGCCAGCCCCTCCTCCGAGCACAGGCAGGGATGGGTCAGGACGGTGGCCCCGGCCTCCTCGGCGACACCCCGGAGCGCCTCCATGTCCAGGGCTTCGCCGATGCCGCAGCCGGAGCAGAGAACGACGCCGATCCGTTCCATCACGACCTCCTTCCCGCGGCGGCCAGCGCCCGGGCGGCGGCCCCGGTGGCGTCCCGAACCGACGCGGCCACGTCGGCGGGCCGGTGGGCCACCCCGGCCACGGCCAGCCCGCGCCGGGGATCACTGACCGCGAAGCCGTCCTCGTCCCGGGGCAGCCCGAAGGGATCCCCGGTCTCGGGCATCATCCCGGTGGCCAGGACCACGAGGTCGGCGTGTTCGTGGAGCAGCTTTCCGGCCTCGGCATCCTCCACCGTCAACTCGAGGCCGTCGCCGTTGCGTTCGACCTTGCCCACCTTGCCCTTGACGAGCCGGACACCCTGTGTCCCGGCCACCCTCGTCAGGAAATCCTCGTTCCGCCCCGGGGTCCTCCGGTCGATGTAGTAGAGGCTCACATCGCACTCCGGCAGCTGTTCCTTGACGTAGAGCGCCTGTTTGAGCGAGGCCAGGCAGCAGACGCCGGAGCAGTAGGGCAGGTGGTTGACGTCCCGGGAGCCGGCGCACTGCACAAAGGCCACACTCCGGGGCTCACGGTCCGTTCCGGGGATCAGGATCCTGCCGCCCGTGGGACCGTCCGGGGCGGCCAGGCGCTCCATCTGGACGTTGGAGACGACGCCCTCCAGTACGCCCCCCCCGAGCTCCGGCAGCTTCTCCAGGGGGTAGGGCCGCCACCCCGTGGCCACCACCACCGAGGCCACCTCCATCTCCTCGACCCCGGGGCCGGCCTTAAGGTCGATGGCGTCGTAGGGACAGGCGTCCACGCAGGCGCGGCACCCCTCCGGGCAGGCCTCCCGCTCGAGGACGAACCGCTGGGGCCAGGCGTTGGGGAAGGGCCGGCGGATGGCCGGCGCCTCGGCGAGGCCCCAGTTCAACCGGTCGCTGACCGTGGCCGGGCACACCTCGGTGCACAGGCCGCAGGCCGTGCAGCGGCCGGTGACGTGGACCGGTGCGGTCTCGAGGGTCACCGACCAGTGGCCGTCCACGGGCTGGGCCCCCGTTACCGTCGTCTGGAGCCTCAGCTCGATCCGAGGGTTCTCCTCGAGCCGGCGGGCGTTGATCTCCAGGCCGCAGGTGGGCGGGCAGAGCTTGGGGAAGTACCGGTGAAAGCGGGCCACGCGCCCGCCGATCACCGGTTCCCGCTCGGCCAGGACCACGTGGTGGCCGGTTTCCGCCATCTCCAAGGCCGCCGTCAGTCCGGCCACCCCGGCGCCGACGACGAGAACGGGAAGCTGCGCGGTGTCGTTCATCCCACCCCTCCTAGTTCGTCACCCTGCGTACCTTGAGGGTCGGTTCGCCAAAGAGGGCGAACCTCACCCAGCGAAACGAGAAGTCGAGCAGCGTCAGATCGTCCGTCGCCAGAGAGGCCGCCAGCTCCGGCTCCACCACCAGGCGCTTGAGGAACGAGGACTCGAAGATGAACTCCCGGAAGCGGTCCAGGTCGTAGCAGGCCATGAGGAAGAGCTCCTGCCGTCTCGGATCGAGCCGCCGCCCCCCGATGAACCAGGGGTGGGTCACCACCCGGCGGAACGCCGCATCGAGACGTTCCCGTTCCGGCACCCCCTGGTCCTCCCGCCATTGGCCGACCGTCCAATCGGGACCATCCCGGCGGCCCTCGCAGAAGTCGTCCTCGAAGAGGAAATAGAGCGGCTCCGGCTCCTCCCCGGCCCGGGCCGGCGGCACGGCCAGGCCCAAGGGGTACATGCGGCAGGCCCATGGCCGGTCCTGGTAGACGGTGCATCCCTCCGGCCCGACGAAGGGGCAGGGGCGCCCCTCTCGATCCTCCATCTTCAGCGCCACCACCGGCAGCTGAAGGTCCCGGGTCTGAAGCGTCACCGTGTGCCGCGCCCGGAACGCCGTGGTGGTCAGGCCCAGCCGCCGTGCCAGCCCCAGCACGTCCAGGGGGGTCAGCACGATGTTGACGTCGGCGCAGCAGCTGTTGAAGCACGAGCGCTCCGGTCCGCAGTGGAAGGCAAAGGTATCCCTGAGCGTCAACGTCCGCCGGCCCTTGAGGAGGGACGGACGGTCTTCGAGGTTCGCGGCCGGGGCGCTCACGGCCGCACCTCCACGGCGATGGGTGAGACGACGCTGCGCTCCACCTCCACGTCGAGGATCCGGTCCTTGACGGCGCTGGGAGACCAGACGGGAAGCGGGCTCGCCTCCCCGGTTTCCGGATCGAGCCGGTAGCGGTAGCCGGCCCGGACGCCGTAGCGCTCCTCCATCCACCGCCAGGAGCCGGTGTAGTAGGGACAGTCGTCGTTGAAGCAGGCCATGTGGAAGGGCGCGCCCCAGCCCGTGACGTCGGGCAGCTCGAAGGGCACAAGCTCCTGTCCACAGTGCGGACACCGGAGATCATCCATGGCGTTCCTCCCCGTCGGCCGTTGATCGAAAGGGGTCCCGGGCGCCTGGGCGCCCGGGACCATGGAAAGGAAGCTCAGCCGCCCACGGTCGCCTCGTAGTCGGACACCGGGGCGAACACGTGGAGAATCGGTTTCTTCGTCATCTCCCACTCGCCGGTCACGGGATCGCGGCGGCAGTTGACGAAGCAGTGCCAGCTCTCCTCGTCCATGTTGGGTTTGTCGGAGCGGAAGTAGTAACCCGGCCACCGGGTCTCCTCGCGGAACAGCACCGAGCGAACGTGGACCTCGGCCTGGTACATGCGGTGGATGTTCTCCCAGCAGCGCATCAGCTCGTGGAGGTTCTCGGCGCCGAGCTTCTCCGAGTCCTCCTTGAGGAAGGCCAGGAGCTCCAACGCCCGTTTGAGCATGGGCTCTGAGGTGGTGAACTGTGCCGTCACGCCACCCGCGTACTCGTCCATCAGCTTCTGGAGCCGCTGCATGAACATCTTCGGGCTGATGTAGTTGGGGTTGACGTTGGTCTGGGTGGTCAGGCCCTTGTTCTCCTCGAAGACCCTGAGCGGCCGGTAGACCTCGTCCTTCCAGGCGGCGATGGTGTCCTCCGCGACCTTGGGCAGGTCGGGCCGTTCCTTGACGATGTACCGGATGGCCGACTTGGCGGCGATCCGGCCCTCGGCGTGGGAGCCCGAGGAGAACTTGTGCGAGGAGGCGCCCGAGGCGTCACCGGCGCAGAACAGGCCCCTGACCGTCGACATGTTCTCGTAGCCCCAGAAGTACTCCGGGGGCGCCAGGTCCTCGGGACCGCTGACCCATGCGCCCGACGCGCCCGAGTGGGAGCCGATGAAGTAGGGCTCCGCGGCGGCGATCTCCGACGATCTCTCCTCGGGGGCGGTGTTGGTGCCGGCCCACAGGATCGCCTGGGAAATCGTCATGTCCAGGAAGTCCTCCCACGCCTCGGACTCCAGCTCCTTCATTTTCTTCTTGTAGGCCTTGGGATCGTCGGCGTACTGCTCCGCCAGCTTGGCGATGGCCTCCTCGGTCCGCATGTAGATGGGGCCCTTGCCCTCCATGACGTCGAGGAGCATCAGGTAGTTGCGGAGGTTGGCCGGCATCGGCTTGGCGTGGCCGTAGGGCACCCAGTTGCACAGCTCGTCGGCACGCTCCTTCATGTACTCGCCGCCGAAGGCGTTGGTGGCCCTGGATTTGAAGAGCAGGAACCACGCCCCGACGGGACCGTAGGCGTCCTTGAAGCGGACCGGAATGAACCGGACCTCCTGGCAGGTCAGCTCGGCGCCCGCCATGACGGTGAAGTAGGTGGACGCTCCGGCGTTCCACGGCGGGTACCAGGCGCGGCCCTGGCCCTCGCCCGAGGAACGCGGCTTGAACACGTGGACGGCTCCGCCCATGGCCACCAGGGTGGCCTTGGCGCGGAAGACGTAGAACACGTTGTCGCGAACGGAGAAGCCGTAAGCGCCGGCGCAGCGATCACCGTCCATGATCGGCCCCGTGATGAAGACGCGTTCGTAGATGTTGTCCGCCCCGACGGCGTTCTTGGCGGCCTCGGCGACGATGACCTTGTAGGACTCGCCGTTGATCATCAGCTGCCAGCGCCCCTCGTGGACGTAGTTGCCCTCCTCGTCCTTCCAGATGGGCAGGCCCCACTTCTCGAAGAGGTGGACGGTGGAGTCCACGTGGCGCGCGATGTTGGCCACCAGGTCCTCGCGGGTGATGCCCATGAGGTCCGTGCGAACGTAGTCCACGTAGTCCTTGACGGTGTTGGCGCCGTCCTTGAGGCCCACGTACTGGTTGATGGCGGAAAGCCCCATGGCCACGGCCCCGGAACGGTCCACCACGGCCTTGTCGACCAGGGTGACCTTGAGGCCCTCCTTCTTGGCCCAGTAGGCCGCCTCCACGGCGGCGCCGCAGGCGGCCATGCCCCCACCGAGGATCAGCAGATCGGTATCGACGACGACGGTTTTGATGTCTTCCATGTCCGCCTCCTATGCCCTTTTCGCCCACACGGACGAAAGACCGAGGGAGTCCGGCTCCGTGAAGAGAACCGGGCCATCCAGGTCGGGAGCCGTCTCGAAACCGCCTTCCGGCTGCGCCTGCCCCTCGGGAGTGGTGCGGACGGGAAACTTGAAGCGCTTGACCTTGCCGTTGCGGAACTTGACGGTCCACATGATGGAATCCGTGGACCGCAGCGGCACCACCGAGGCCCCCATGGGGACGAAGTCCGCGTAACC
>JAADFK010000007.1 GCA_013152925.1 Acidobacteriota bacterium
TTGCGAGCCGCCTTGCCGCTCCTAGCGCGGCGGATACTCCTCGAACATCTTGGCCACCGCGCGGTGGAGCATCTCGGCGTTCTCCCTGGGATTGCGGGACAGGTAGTCCCGGGCCATCCCTCTCCAGACGAGCTGTTTGTTCCGGGCGTTGACCAGGTCCACCACCAGGGCCCCGATGGGGACGTTCCGCACGTAGGAGGTCGATCCGCCGAGCCCTCCCCACCAGCCGTAGCCCCATCCCCAGCCGTAGTGAACGGTTGTCACCTGCCGCTCGGCGCGGGTCCTGGCCACGATGGCCACCAGCAGGTCGGGCCTGCCGGAAGCCCGGTGAAGCCCCTTGGCCTTGAGCTGCATGGCCACCTCGGCCCTGGCGCGCTTGCCCATCAGCTGATCGAGGCCCCGGGGCTGACCGATAAAATCGAAGGTCTTGAAACGGGAGAAATCCGCCGCCGGATCATGGTCGGTGTACACCTCGAGAGTGGCGCAACCTGCTGCCAGGACCGCCATCAACACAATGAGTGGAAAACGCCGCCGCATACCTGCACCTCCAGATCCTGCTCTTCGCCTATCTCACCCGCTTCGACGTCCTCCGTTCCTCTGGCGTTGACGTCACTTCGCGGAGCTGGCCGTCCGTGGCACGAGGGGGATCGCCTGGGCGAGCTTGTACTCCACCAGGCTGGCCAGCTTATTCTCCACCTGGGCGAAACGAGCGGCCTTCCTCACCCCGACGGCCTTGGCAACCCGGTCGAAGTACTTGACGCGGAGATCCAACCATTGCTTCTTCAGGTCCATGGCCTTGTGGAAGGTCACCGTGAGCTCCTCGTCGCTCATGGTCGCTTGCTTCGCCACGAACCTCTTGAGCAGCGCCACGTACTGCGCTTCGAGCTTGCCGGCCTCGGCCATGTACTCGTGGTAGATGGGCCAGAAGACGGAGGCTTCCTTGGGCGTCAGCTTGAGGTTGTCCGCCATGATCTGCCGGTGCTCTTGCTGGATCACCCGCACGGTCATCACGACCTCGCTCTTGTCCTGGGCCACGGCGGGCAGCACCGCCGCCACCAGGATCAGCCCCGTCACGATCATCACTGGGAACCGTCGCATCTCATCGACTCCTTTCACCCGCCACCCGTTTCGAGAAACCCCGGGTGTTCCGAAGCCATCGTATCCTGATCCCACGGCAATGTGAACAGGATTCTCGGCTTGAGGTTGTTGCGCTGTGCCCTGCCGTGCGGCTCCGGCCGTGGAGCGCGGGCTCTAGCCCGCATTTCCTTGAGCCCCAGGAAGATGGAAACGATGACGCCCTCTGCGGACCCAAGCCCGCGCCCCGGAACGGCCCCGGCACGCCGTGCAGCCAGTCCCCACCGTGGGGTAAAGCAACGGTCAACGCTACATCTCCCGTAACCACGGAAGCTGTGAACGGCGCAACATCCTCCGGCTTGCGTTCATCCCGGAACGGGGCCCATGCCTGGAGATTACTTCCCGAGAGCGTTCAGCTTGTCGTTCTTCCAGTACTTGGTTCCCGCGATATCCACGTGGGCCATGAGCCCGGCCTCCGTCATCTGGTAGACGGCCATGCCGTTACGGAAATCCGTCTTGGCGTTGGCGCCGGAGCTACCGGCGACGGCCTGGGCCGTGGCATCGGCCTCCCACCCCTTGTTGACGAAACGGTCGAAGGTGTCCCGGTCGGCGAAGAAGAAGATCACCTGGTACTTCTGGCCGCCGAGGCCGAGACCGATTCCCGCCGTGCCCATCTTCATGTACGTTCTCTGACCGGTCTCCTTGTTGACGGCAACGCCGTTGCCGCCGCCGCCGGAGATTCCGAAGGCGATCTTGAGGTTGTCGAAAACCGCGTAGCCGTACGCCCTCTTGAAGAGCTCCTCGGCCGACGGGCTCTTGTCGAGGAGCTTCTGGAGCGCCTCCGCCGCCGTGGCGTCGATCACGTCACGCTTGGCCTTGAGCTTGGCCTCCTTCTTGGTAATCGGCTTGGGTTCGGCGGCCCAGGCGGCTCCACCCACGCTTCCCACGAGGAATACCGCCACGAACACGGCCAGGCACCAGCGTTTCAGGTCCATTGGCTCACCTCCAGTTGGGCGGACCGTGCGCGTCCGCATCAGATACCGCGTCGCAAGTATACGCCAGCTTGGTTTCACGATTCGAGCCGTGCGACGATGGCGGCTCCACACGAATCCGAAAGGACGTTCACCGAGGTCCTGAGCATGTCGAGGACCCGGTCGACCACCAGGATCAGCCCAACGGCCTCCAGAGGGAGGCCGACGGCGGACAGGATGACCGTGATGGCCACCAGGCTGGCCGAGGGAATGCCCGCCACGCCGATGGAGGTCAGCAGGGCGATCAGCACCACCGTGAACTGGACGCCGAAGCCGATGTGAATCCCGTAGGCCTGGGCGATGAACATGGCGGCGACGCACTCGTAGAGCGCCGTGCCGTCCATGTTGACGGTGGCGCCCAGGGGAAGAACGAAGGCTGCCACACGGTTGGGGATCCCCGCCCGCTTTTCGGCGCATTCCAGGGTCAGGGGCAGGGTCGCCGAGGAGGAGCTCGTGGAGAAGGCCATCAGGAGGGCCGGCGCCATGGCCCGGTAGTGGGCGACAGGATGCCGCACGCCGGCCAGCCGCAGCAGGATCGGCAGCGTGAGGAAAGCATGGACCAGAAGGGCCGCCAGGACGGTGAAGAAGAAACGCAGCAGCGGTCCAAAGGCGGCGAAACCCGTGGTGGCGATCACCTTGGCCACGAGCCCGAAGACGCCGATGGGAGCAAAACGCATCACCAGGTCGGTGATCCGCATCATGACGTCCAGCACACCCTGCCAGAAGCTCCTCAGGGTTTCGCCCCCGGGGTTCTCGATCCGGGCCATGTAATACCCGAACAGCAGGCTGAAGAAGATGACGGCGAGCATGCGCCGGTTGTCCCCGGCGGCAGCAACGATGTTCTCGGGCACCATGCGGAGGAAGATCCCGACCACATCGGCGGCGCCCCGGCCACCGACCTTGCCGGCGAGCTCGTGGACCTGGCCCGCCATCCCGACGGTCGCGGCGAAGGGCTGTCCGTGCACCACGCCGGGACGCACCAGGTTGACGAAGGCAAGCCCGGTCAGGATGGCGATCAGGCTGGTGGTCACGTAGTACACAAGGGTCCGGAGGCTGAGGCGTCCCACGGCCTCCTGGCCCATGCCGGCCATGCCCATGATGATCGACGAGGCGATCAGCGGCACGATCAGCATCTTGAGGGCATTGAGGAAGAGATCCCCGATGAATCCGTAGACGCTCACCACCGGGACACCGGCGATCGCGACGCCACCGCCGCTCAGGCTGCCGGCTACGGCGGCGATGGCGAGGGCGATGAGGATCTGCCAGTGGAGGGCCAGGCGCCGCATGATGCTCCTTCCAGACGCGAGCTGCACCCCTGGGGATGCAGCGCTCAGGCTACCACGGCCCGCCCCGCGCTACGATTCCCCGCGATGCCTGACATCGGGTGCCTGCGCAACGCTCTGGCCACCCATGGCGAACGAACGCTGCGACGAGGCTCAGGGGCTCCACTTCTCCAGGCCCCTGCACGCGGAGGGCCTTCCATCCTTCATCCGGAGCCTGTGAGCACCGCGGCTCATTCTCCGGCGTACGCCAGCCGGTACAGTGTGAGCTTCCGGCGGACCGCGACACCATCGGCCGGGAGCGTCACGGTGTCCACGATCCGAAACCGGTGGCGGACACGCTCCCAGCGTTCCGGTGGGATGCCCCGCTCGGCGAGCCAGGGCCCGGCCCCGGGATCGAAGAGGTCCTCCAGCGCCCAGAGTCGCCGGGCGTCCCGGGCACGATCGAGCCAGGCTTCGAGCGCTGTGGCGGGCGGCAGGCCACGCCGCCGGGCCCCTGCGAGGATCAGGGCCAGATCGTCCACCCGGCGGCCCGAGAGGTAGGGCAGCCCCAGGCGGAGGCGTGCGTCCATTCCAAGGCTCAGGATCAGCCCATCCTCCGGAACCGTACGGGCCACGAACAGGGCGCGCACCGTGACCGGGCCGTTCTCCGGCAGGGACTGGGGGATGGCGGACCCCAGTCCGTTGACCACCGCCAGGCCGAGGGCCAGGATGCCCAGGAACACCAACCCGCTCCGGCCGGGCAGGACCTCCGCGCCGGCCGCAAGGAGAATGGCGAATAGGGGAATTGCGCCGACGGCGTGTTCCACGTTTCCAACGTCCCAGAGAAACCACAGCGGAAGGAAGGCCAGGACACCGAGAAGCGCCGTCCACGAGAGCGGGTCCCGGCGCCGGGCGGCATGGAAGCACCCGAGCGCCACCAGCAATCCGGCCAACGAGACCACTACCGTTTCGGCCACCGTGAAGCCGGCCGCGGCTGGGCTCTTGAGCACAGGCACCGAGTGGAAAAAACCCCAGGCCACGAGGCCGTGAAGGGCTCGCGCCACGTCGGCGGGCCCGCCCACCTGCAGGTAGCTGCCCATGGCAGGCCCGATGAGACGGTGCATCCAGCCGGAGGGTGTGAGGAGTCGCTCCAGCACCACCCGCAGGGCGATCCAGACGACGGCCGCACCCCCGAGGCCCACCAGCAGGGCCTTCGCCATTCGCCGCCGGTCGTCGCGCAGACGCCAGGCAGTCGGCAGGGCCAACACCCCTGCCGCAAGGTGGGCCAGGACGGCGGCGCCGAGGGCCAGCCCGGAGCGGCGTGCGGAGGGCTTCGGCTGGCCAACCATGGCGAGCCACAGCAGGATGGCGGCGGCTTCCAAGGCATAGACCTCGAAGCGTGTCGCGAAGCTCCAGAGGCCCCCGGAAAAACCCACGGTGCACGCGACGAGCAGAGCGATCCCCTCACTGCGGCCGGCGCGCCGGAGAAGCACGACGAGCCCCCCCACCGTGACCGCGGCAAAGAATGCTGCCACTCCGGCTCCCACGTCCGCGCTGAGGGGGTGGAAGCCCAGGCCCTTGATCACCGCAGCGGCCGCAGTGACCAGGAGGTTGAAGATGGGATGATGGGGGTGGGCGAGCAGACCCCAGTCGAGCTCGCCCTTGAGGGCGCGATCAACGGCCAGAGCGAAAACCGTGTCGTCACCGCCGAGGTTGCGGCTTCGGGTCATCAGGTAGACCACGAAGAAAACCAGTCCGATGACCAGGCCCTCCGCCGCCGGCCCCACGGGCCGGCCCCCTGCGGTACCCGGCTTGCCGGGGGGAGCGCTCATTGTCCCCCGGTACCGGACCGCTCGCAGCCATCCTCACCGGAGGTGGAGGGCTCGGCGTTCTCCCCGCCCCCACCCTTGCCGGCCTGGCGCATCAGCCGGGACATCTCTTCCAGACGCCGCTGGCAGCGGTCGAAGACGCTTTCCGGCGTCCATCCTTCTTCGAGGCGTTCGCCGGCCGGCAACCCGGTCAAGTGCTCGATACCTTCCTCGACCGTCCGGACGCTCCACACGTGGAAGCGGCCCTCCTCCACGGCCTGCACGACCTCCGCGGCCAGCTGGAGGTCCGCCACGTTGTCGGCCGGGATCATGACGCCCTGGCTGCCGGTCAGCCCGCGCTCGGAGCAGACCTTGAAGAAACCCTCGATCTTCTCGTTGACGCCCCCGATGGCCTGCACCCGCCCCAGCTGATCCACCGAGCCCGTGACGGCGACGTCCTGGCGGAGCGGAACGTCGGCGAGCGCCGAGAGGATGGCGTAGATCTCGGTGGACGAGGCCGAATCGCCATCGACGCCGCCGTACGACTGCTCGAAGGTGATGGAGCAGGCCATGGTCAGCGGCACCCTTCCGGCGAAGGTGCCCCGGAGGAACCCCGTCAGGATCTGGACGCCCTTGTCGTAGGTCGGTCCGGAGAGGCCGGCCTGGCGCTCGATATTGATGACGCCCTCGCGTCCCACACCGATCCTCGCCGTGATCCGGGAGGGCTTGCCGAAACGGCAGTGCCCGAGATCGTAGACCGCCAGGCCGTTGAGCTGGCCGACGGCCACTCCCTCGGTATCGACGCGAATGACGTTCTCGGCGATCTGTTCCAGGGTCTTCTCCTCGGAAAGCCCGTGCCGCCGGTCGCGGGCCTCCACCGCGGCACGGACATCCCTTCGCCCGGCCATCTCCCGCCCGTCCCGGGCCGCCAGGTAGGACGCCTCCCGGTAGCAGTCGGCCAGGTCGGAGAAGCGGCTCGAAAAACGCCGCCTGGAGCCCGCCAGGCGCACGCCCAGCTCCAGCATGGCGGCCATGCCGTCGCTGTCGAGGGGGAGCAAGCCCTCGTCGCGGGCCACCTTCGCCAGCACCGTCAACACATCGCGGGAGTTGTCCGCCGTGGGCTTCATCACCGAATCGAAGTCTGCCAGCACCTTGAAGATCTTTGGAAAGTCGCGATCGTAGCGGTAGAGCAGGTCGTAGCTGCTGCGGTCGCCGATGATGACGACCTTGACGTCCAGGGGCACCTCTTGGGGCTTGAGAGCGGCGACCCCGTAGACGATGGTTTCCGGAGATTGGATCTGCACCCGCCCGTACTTGAGGGCCCGCTTGAGGGCCGGCCACACCCGGGCATCGAAGGCCAGGTCGTCCATGTTGAGGACCAGGTACCCTCCATCGGCCCTGAGCAGCGATCCCGCCCGGATCCGGGTGAAATCGGTAAAGCCTTCACCCCGTGGACCGACCGCCCGCTCGATGGTGCCGAAGACGTTGGCGAACGACGGTTCGGTCTCCATCAGGACCGGGTGCCCCCTGGTCTCCGAGTTGTCCACGGCCACGTTGATGCGCCAGCGGAGGTACGGATCCCCGGCCCCGTCCTCTTCATCCCCGCCCGTGAAGAGCTCCGTGCTCTCCCGGAGGTCCGCGGCCACCTGGTCGAGATAGGGACCGACCCGCTCGTCGGTCACGGCCTTTCGAACCCGCTGGACGACTACGTCGAGCAGCGGCTCGATGGCCGATCGCTGAACCTGCTCGACGCGTTCCTGCATCTGGGTCCTGAGCTCCGAGACCTGCTCGAAGATTTGCTCCATCTCCTCCATCAACGCTGCGTGGAGCTTCCTCAGCTCCTCCATCTTTTCCGCGTCCAGGGCCCCCGCTTCCACCTGGCCATCGAGATCCTCGACCGGGATCGCCTCCTCACCCATGGTGACGTAGATCTCCGGCCGGGTGACGGGTCCCGTCTGGATCTGCACCAGCTGGAAGCCGGACGCTTTGACCTTGGTCTCGAAGGCCCGCGTCAGCTCCAGCTCCCGGCGTTTCAGGGCGGCCAGCGCGAAATCCAACCGCTTGCGGAACTCCGGGCTCTTCAAGATCTCCGGCAGGTTTTCCCGGAGCTCGTCGATCATCTGGTCCATGGCGCGCCGCAGCTTGACGCCTTCCCCCGCCAGAAGCCTGAGCACCCGCGGATGTTCGGGACAGTCGAAGTTGAACACGAAGCAGACGTCGTCGGGCGCCGGACCGTCGCCGGCCTGCTCATCGAGGAAGCGCTTGATGGTCGTCAGGCGGCCCGTTCCCGAAAGACCGGTGACGAAGACGTTGAAGCCAACGCCCCGGGCGGACAGGCCAAACTCGATGGCGTCGACGGCCCGATCCTGGCCGACGATGGTCCTTGCCGCCTCGACCTCGCTCAAGGTTTTCCATGGCACCCAGTTTTCCGGGCAGCGCCAGGCCAGGCGATCTGCGGAGAGCTCGCTCACCATCTTTCGCTCCTCCCGTCTACCCGATCATCACAGATTCCTCGGGTTGCTGCCAGTCGCCCGGTGTGGGGCGCCAGCTGAGGGCCAGCCCGAAGGTCAACGGTCCCACGCGGCCCAGGAACATCAACGCCACCAGGACCAGCCGGCTCGGGACCAGCAACTGGGCGGTGATCCCGGTCGACAGACCGACGGTACCGAAGGCGGAGACCACCTCGAAGAGCACCTTGAGGAACGCATCATCTCCGCCGAGCACGCCGCCCAGCTGCGTCTCCAGGTGCACCACCAGGAGGGTCGCCATCAGGACCAGGCCGAGCCCGGCGCCCATCAACGTGGCCGCCGTCGCCAACAGCCCGTCGGGAAGCGTGCGGTTCCACAGGTTGACGCGGCGATGCCCCCGGGCCCGGGAGACGGCCGCCGCCACGAGGACGCCGAGTGTCGTCGTCTTGACGCCGCCACCTGTCGAGCCCGGCGACGCGCCGATGAACATCAGCATGATGGTGAAGAGCAGGCCCGCCGCGGAAAAACGTCCGTAGTCGACGGTGCTGAAGCCGGCGGTTCTCGGCGTCACCGCCTGGAAGAAGGCCGCACCGAACCGCTCGACCCCGTGGGTTCCCACCAGGCCGGCATGCCACTCGAAGCCGTAGACGCCCAACGTTCCCAGGATGATCAACGCCGCCGTGGTCACGAAGACCAGCCGCGTGTGGAGTGTGAGCGGCCGGCGGCGGGGCGAGCGCCAGCGTTCGAAAAGATCCGTCAGGGGCAGGAAGCCAAGACCGCCGATGATGATCAGTCCGGCGACCGTCAGCACCACCACCAGGTTGCCGCGCCAGGGCATCAGCGAGTCCGGATGGAGGCCGAAACCCGCGTTGCAGAAGGCCGAGACCGAATGAAAAACACCCCACCCCAGCGCCGATTTCACTCCCATGGTCGGGGCCCAGGCCAGCGCCAGGATTCCGGCGCCGACCGCCTCCACCCCCAGGGTGACCACGGCGGCCATTCGCAGCAACGGCCAGAAATCCTCCCACGGCCCCTCGGCCAGGGTGCTCTGCACGAGACCACGGCCGAAGAACGACATCCTCCCCCCCACCAGCACCACCAGGAAGAACCCGAAGGTCAGAATCCCCAGCCCCCCCAGCTGGAAGAGCGTCAGGATGATCACCTGCCCGCGGAATGTGAAGTCACGCGGGGACCGGACGACGAGTCCCGTCACACAGACGGCGGAGGTCGCCGTGAACAGCGCCTCGTGCCATGCCAGATCCTTGCCGGGCTGTGTGACACCCGGTAGTTGCAGCAACACGGTTCCGACCAGGATGGCCAGCAGGAACGACGCGACGAAGGCGCGCGCCGGGGTCAACCACCGCTTCATGGCCGCCTCCACGAAAGGAGCAGAGGCAACAGGGTCATGCTGAGGACCGCGGTGGAGAGGGCGCCGAGGGTGGCTGCCATTCCAACGGACCGCAGGCCGGGAAAGTGAGAGAGGACCAGGGATCCGAAGCCCATCACGGTGGTCAGCGCTGCCACGGCGATGGCCTTCGAGGTCTCCGCCACCGCCTGTGCCTGCCCATCGCATTCCCGCCACCGGTGCAGCAGGTGCACGCCGTAGTCGACGCCGATCCCGATGATCATGGTCAGGACGAAGATGTTCATCAGGTTGATCTGAAGACCCAGGAGACCCATGGCCCCAAGCGTCCAGAGGATACCGAAGCCCAGCGGCGCCAGGGCCAGCAGCGTGTCCCTGAAGCTGCCCAGGTCGAGCCACAGGAGGAGAACGACCAGCACCAGGCCCAGGACGGCCGCCCGTGCCGCATCGCCCCAGACGATCTGCCGCAGCCGGTTGGACACGACGTTGGTTCCCGTCAGGACCACGTTCGGCTTCCCACGGAGCATCTCCAACAGCGCCGGCGGCGCCTTGCGGCGCCACGTGCCGGCCGGCGGATAGCAGTACACCACCGAGGAAACCCCGCCGTGGAAGTGCGCGATGTACCGGCCCAGGGCCCGTGCCAGGGCCGTTCCCTTCAGGTCAGCCATGCGCAGCGGCCGCCGCACCTGGAGGGCCGCGATGAAATGGTCAAGCCCCTCGGCGAAGGCCACGGGGTTGAGACCCTCTGCCCTGAGCGCCCGGTCGAAACGTGCCCGCAGCTCCCCCGGGTCCACCGGGCGCCGCCGCAGGATCTCGAGGATCTGTTCCTGCTCCTTCCTGGACGGAATGAGATCGGCCACGGTGTCCACCCCGGCCAGATTCTTGCCGTCGATCAGGGTCCGGAGCTCGGGCAGGAGCTCCCGGGTCCGGCGGAGGGCCGTTTCCTCGTCGGGGCCGTCCACGCGGACCATCATCGGGGAAAAGCGCATGCCGAACGCCTTCATGATCTCCTGCCGCACGAGGACCCCGTGGTTGTTGGCCGAACGCATGTTGCGGATGTCATCGTCGAAGCTCAGCCGGGAGGCGCCCACCAGGGCCGCCACGGTGACGAGCCCCACGAGGATCGCCGTGGCGCGGGGACGGCGGCGGCTGGCCAGGCAGAGAAGATCGGCACCGAACGAGTGGAGGTGCAACCGTTCTGAGAGATGCCGCCCCTTGGACACCGTCAGCAGGGCCGGCAGGAGCACGAAGACCGCCGCCGCCGTGAAGAGGATCCCGGTGCCGGTGATCATTCCCAGCTCCTTGAGGCCCCGGAAGTCCGTGATCAGGAAGGCGTAGAACGTCGCCGCCGTCGTCACGGCGCCCAACATGACGCCGACGCCCGTGGTGCGTCCGAAGGCCTCGGCGGCCGCCTCGTGAGCGACGCCCCGGTGGCGTTCCTCCACGTACCGTCCGTAGAGGACGATGACGAAATCCACGCCGAGACCGATCAGCAGGGCGGCGAAGGCCGAGGTGGCCGAGCTCAGAGGCTGACCCCGATGAACAGGAAGGTCAGCGCCAGGCCCACCAACAGTGGCACACCCGCGAAGATCAGGGCCGCCGGTCTCCGGAACGCCAGGAGGAAGAGCAGCATCACACCCACGGCGGCACTGAGGGTCCCGACGGCCAGGTCCTGGACGATCAGCCGTCCATCGTCCAGGGCCGTTGCATACCCGCCGGCCAGCTCGACCCGCGGCGGCTTCCCTTCCCATCCCGCCCGGCGCCAGCGGGAGGTTGCCGCCTCGATGCGGCCCTTGATGCCGTGCATCAGCCGCCGGTCGAAAACCAGGTCCTGTGCGGGCCGGACCGGCTTGGCCAGCATCAGGAGGTGACGGTGGGAGGGATCGATCAGGTAGCCGGTCGCCGGATCGAACCGGGCGCCCACACCCCCCAGGCGGACCCGCCGCATCAGGCCGGGAAGCAGCAGGAAGGGATCGACGCGGAGCAGGCTCTTCATCGCGGGTCCCTGGGGCGTCAGGAGCAGTCCCTTGAGGCGGCGGGCCTGCCGCTCGAGCCCCGCATCATCCAGCTGGCCCAGCAGGGCCTCGACCTCCGACGGCTCCATGAAGAGCGTGGCCCGGTTCAGCAGCGGTACCGCCGCACTGACGGGGTCCTTGAGGCGGTACTCCACCCACTGGATCGCGTCCCATGATTCCAGCTCTCCGGCCAGCTCGTCGGCGTAGGCCAGCTGCGCATCCCCCGAGGCCCCGGGATCCAGCCGGAGGTCCACCAGGAGGATGTCCACCGAGCCGAAACGGTCCAGGGTCGTCTTGAACTGTCGGATCACCGGATCGTTCTGCGGGACCAGGGCCAGGATGTCGGTCTCCACATGAACCCCGGCGACCACGGCGATGGCGGCAACGACCGCCACAAGCCCGACCGCCAGGACCGTCTTCGGATACCGAAGACCGAGGCGGACCAGGGCGTGCGGCAACCGTTTTGGCAGCAGCCCGCGTCTCAACCTTCAGCCTCTCGCATGATGCTCCGGTTCTGCCAGAAGTAGGTCACCATCGAGACGACCGTCATGATCAGCGCGACCCAGAGCGCGATCCTCCCCAGGACCATCCACGTGCCCAGCTTCTTGCCGAGGATCAAGAGGGCCACGGCCACCACCTGGCTGCCGGTCTTCACCTTGCCCCACCAGTTGGCGGCGATGGCGACGTTCTGCGCCATGGCGATCATGCGCAGGGCGGTCACGGCGAACTCCCGGCCGACGATGACGGTGACCATCCAGGCCGGCGCCAGCCCAAGCTCCACCAGGGAGATGAAGGCGGCGCTCATCAACAGCTTGTCGGCGATGGGATCCAGCAAGGTGCCGGTCACGGTAATGCGGTTGGTACGCCGGGCTATAATTCCGTCCATCAGGTCGGTCAACGCCGCCAGGAGGAAGATGGCCAATCCCCAAAACTCCTTGTCAGGAAACTCCGTCAACAGCACCGCCACGAGCAGCGGTACGAGGAAGATCCTCAAGACGGTCAGGCTGTTGGGCAGATTCCACATGGTGCCCTTTCCTCCGATCGCACGCTGCACGCCGGGTCTTCGACCGGAGTCGCTCCGCTACCCCCCAGCGCCGCTCTTCCCACCGCCCGATTGTAACGAGGCCCGGCGATCCCGACAATGAGGCAACACCGCTGCGCCAACCACCCCTCCAGGGATGCTGACACCCAGTGTGCCTCCTGTGGCAAGTGGATCTGCGAGAAATGCGTCGAGACATGGCGCGGACGGCCCTACTGCAGCCGGTCCTGCGGGATTCGCGGAGTCATCCTCCCCCGTCGGAGCTCCCGGGAGAAGGCCCTTCGCCTCCCGGTGTCGCTGCCCTGGGTCGTGGTGCTCTCCGCACTGACCGCCGTTCTGATCCTCGTCGTTTTCGGCCGGATGAGCCCTCGTCACACGTATGAGAAGCCGGTACCAACACCGTCAGCAGCCACCCCAACGGTATCGCCGCGTCCCACCCTCCCACCGCTCCGAGGCCAGCTCGAGCGGCGAGGAAGACGCTGGCGCCTGCGCATCTCGGGGCCGCCGGCAACCGGAATCCTCGTCCAGATCGGGGACAGGCGCCTCCGGATCGTCACCACCAACGCCGAGGGACAGGCCACTCTCGACAACCTGCGCCTTCCCTCGGGGGGCCCGCCGATCCGGCTTCACCGGCTGGGGCCCGCGGTGGCCGTCTCCGCCGGGCCTGAAGGTACCCCCGGTGTACCCGCCACGCCGACGCCCGCGGCCACGGCCACACCGACCGCCACACCGACGCCGACGAAAGCGGCCACGGCCACCTTCACACCCACCGCCACACCGACGCCAACGGCTTCCCCGACGCCAACGGCTTCCCCAACGGCGACGGCTTCCCCGACGGCGACGGCTTCCCCAACGGCGACGGCTTCCCCAACGCCAACGGCCTCCCCAACGGCGACCGCCTCGCCGACCCCGACGGCCTCGCCCACGCGAACCCCGACACCGCAGCTTCCTCCAACCTCCACACCGCAACCTCCCCCGGCCTCCGTCGCTCCTGCAACCCCGTCTCCCCGGTTCCACGGGCGACTGACCGTGCGACCCCTGCGTCTCGCCACCCCACCTCCCAACATCGGTCCGGCACCGTCAAGGACCCGCGCACGGACATCCCGGCGTCCCACCCCGGCGGCTCCCGCCGCCATCCAGCGCGCCCCCGCCGTTCGCATCCCTGATCTCCACCTGGTACGCGATGCCGGTCCCAGGATCGCCCTGACCTTCGACGGCGGCTCGAGCGCCGATGGGACCACCGAGCTTCTCGACATCCTCCACGACCTCCACCTCCACGTGACCCTCTTCGTCACCGGCGACTTCATCACCAGGTATCCCGGTCTGCTTCGCCGTGCCGTCCTCGATGGTCACGAAGTCGGCAACCACACCCTCTCCCACCCCCACCTGACCACCTACGCCGAGGATCGCCGCCAGCGCCTGAGGCCTCGGGTCACCCGGAGCTGGTTCCAGGCCCAGCTCCGGGACGCCGAAGAGCTCTTCTACCGGGCGACGGGGCGCCACATGGCGCCACTCTGGCGGGCCCCTTTCGGCGAGGAGAACAGAACGCTACGGGCCTGGGCGTGGGAGCTGGGGTACCTTCACGTCCGTTGGAGCTCATTGCGCGGCGCTTCCCTGGACTCCTGGGACTGGGTGGACGACGAGCACAGCAGCCTCTACGAGGACGCCGAGCGCATGCAGCGCCGCCTCCTCAGCTTCCCCCACCTTGCCGGCGGCATCATCCTCATGCACCTCTCCACCCACCGCCGCGAGCCGCCCTGGCGCGTGCTGCCCTCCCTCGTCAAGAACCTCCAGGCCCGGGGCATCACCCCCACCAGCATTACCACCCTCCTCGAGGCCTCCCCCACCTGGCGCCCCCGCCTCGAAGCCGCCCGCAAACGTCACGCCCAGGTCTTCGAGGAGATCCGCCGCCGCGCCGCCCCCGGACTCCCGAAACCCTGACCGTCACCCCAACCCGAGGCGCGAGCGAAGCAAGCCACGAGGCAATCCCCGCACTTCCTCGCCCAGGTCCGGGCTGGCGGAACGGAACCGTCACGAGGAGCACGAGGCGCCTGCCAGCGCCGGGATTCGCTGCCTGAGCCACCACGGCGAAATACCTTCTTCAAGAAGGCCCGGCTTGCGGGCGGAGTCGTCGCGAGACCCGCGAGGCGGTTCCGGATGTGGCGTTTCCGCCGGCTCCCGGAGGGAGGCGTAGCCCCCAACAACCCCTCCCACGGCCAGGGCCGGGCGGATGAAACCGTCGCGAGGCGCACGAGGCGCCTGCCAGCGCCGGGATTCGCAGGGCTCCGCCGCCGAGGCGTGGCCCAGCCACGTCGCAGGCGCCGGAGATCAAGAAGCACGGCGATGGCTGGTGCATCGTGGGCCGCAGCAGGTTTCAGCCGCCCGGCCCTGGCCGAAAAAAGAACCCCCGCATACACGGGGGACCCTCCTCCTTCCTCCGTCCCTTCAGGAGTTCGTCGCACCTTTGGGAACGAAGAACGGCCAACCTTATATCACGCCTCCACGGCCTCCGCAACAAGCTCGATGACGTCGTGTGTCCGGGCCTCCTCGTCGCCGAGCTCCTGCTGGGCGTTGGAGAGCATGACGTGGCAGAAAGGACAGGCGACGCACATCTCGCTGGTGCCCGTCTCCTTGAGCTGACCGTACCGTAACTGGTTGATCCGCTCGCCGAGCTTCTCCTCCAGCCACATCCGGCCACCGCCGGCACCGCAACACATGGATTTCTCGTGGGAGAGCCTGGCCTCCCGGAACTTCAAACCGGGGATGGCGTTGAGCAGGAAGCGCGGCGCCTCGAGCTCCCCGTTGGTACGGCCCAGGTAGCAGGGATCGTGGTAGGCAAGGTCGGCCTCGATGGCCCGAGTGAGCTTGACCCGGCCGCTGCGAACCAGGTCCGCCACGAGCTGCGTGCCGTGCACGACCTCGAAGCTCCCTCCGAAGTCCGGGTACTCGTGGGCCAGGGTGTTGAAGCAGTGCGGACAGTTGGTGACAATCTTGCCGACGCCGTATCCCTGCATGGTCTCCACGTTCTGCTGGGCCAGGACCTGGAAGAGGTACTCGTTGCCCAGGCGGCGGGCCGAGTCGCCCGTGCACATCTCTTCCGGGCCCAGGATGGCGAACCTGACCCCCGCGGCCTTGAGGATCTTGACCATGGCCTGGGAGACCTTCTTGCCGGCGTCGTCGTAGGACCCGGCGCAGCCGACCCAGAAGAGGTACTCGAAGTCGCCCCCGCTCTCCGCGGCCAGCGGAACGTCGAGCCCCTCGGCCCAGTCGGCGCGCGTCTCGGGGGCCAGCTGCCAGGGGTTGCCGTTGACCTCCATCCCGCGAAAGGCGATCTGGGCCTCGTCCGGGAACTCGGCCTTGTCCAGGACGAGGTTCTGGCGCATCTCGACGATCTTGTCCACGTAACTGATGTCCAGAGGGCAGGCCTCCTCGCACCACCGGCAGGTGGTGCAGGCCCAGACGATATCCGGATCGACAATGCCCGGAACCAGCTCCACCTCCGAGGGCTTTCCGTTCCCCGGGGAGCCAAGCAGCTCATTCTGCTCCTTGTACAGCTCGTTGCGCACCATCTTGGTGAACAGGACCGGCTGGAGCGGCTTGTCGCTCAGGGTCGTCGGGCAGAACTCCCGGCACCGGCCGCACTCGGTACAGGTGTAGAGGTCGAGCATCTGCTTCCAGGTCAGGTCCGTCACGGAAGCGATGCCGAAGCGGGTGTCCTCGTCGATGTTCTCCAGGTCCATTGTCGGCAGCTTGCCCGGAGCGTCCAGGTTGGCGAAGAAGACGTTGAAAAAGGCCGTGTAGACGTGAAAGTGCTTGCCGTAGGGCAGCTCGTTGGCGAAGGCGTAGAGGGTCGTCAGGTGGATCCACCAGAAGGCCGTGTACCAGCCCTGCAACCCGGCCGTGGAGACGCCGGCGAAGAACTTGCTCAGGAGGCTCGACACGGGCATGAAGGAGGCCGACATGCCGGCGGCGATCCGGACGGCCTCGGAGCCCAGGTCTGTCACCATCAGGATCCCGATCAGACCGAGGACCAGCCAGGCCTGTTTGGACAGGATGATCCGGAACGGCTTCTGAATGGCGCGGCGATACGCCGCCAGCAGCAGCCCCACCAGGACGAGCACCTCGAAGATGTCCTTTGAGAACAGGTAGAAATGGCCAATGCCGGTGTCGAGAAACGGCAGCGACCAGCCGGGGAGAATCCCCTCGATCACCATCGAGACCGTCCGGAGGCTGACCACGAGGAAGCCGTAGAAGATCATCACGTGGTAGACGCCGGCGAAGGGATCCTTGAACATCTTCTTCTGGCCGATGGCGAAGACCATCAGGTGCTTGAACCGCTCCCCGAGGCGGTCGAAACGGTCGGCAGCCCGGCCGAGCGTCAGGAGCTGAAAGCGCCGGCTCAGTGAGAAAACCACCCCGCCGATGCCCACGATCGTCAGCAGGATGAACCAGATGTGCCCCGAGATCCCCAGGAACGTCCCGGCCGTGGCTTCGTGCAACATGGATCCTCCCGTCACGCCGCTCCCCGCGGGCGCGGCCTGGTGTGCTTGTCGCCGGGCAGTATACCAGGTACTGAATGGCCATTCAGTCAGAGATCGTACGCCGCCCTCTCCGACCTCGTTTCACCACCGCGGGCCCCGGCGGACTCCTCCCAGCTCTCCACGACCGCCCGCACCACGCCGGCAACCTCGAGCCGGGCGTCGAGACGGTCCATGCCTTCTGAGAGCAGCCGATCGTACGGCGTCTCCCGGTGGCGAATGTGGGCGATCACGGCCAAGCGCACCGCCTTCTCGTCGAGAGCCTTCGCTGCCGCGGTACGTCCCACACGGCCGCTGTACTTCAAGCAGGCGTGTTCGGCGATGGTGTGGGCGGTACGCTGCGGGCAGCCGGGGAAGAGATCGCGGATTCGCCTGGCGAACTCTTCCACGTAACGGTGGTCGATCTCAGCCCGCCGTTCGGCTTCGCGCTGCCTCCGGCGGGCGCGGACCTCCACATCCGCCAGGCACTCCTCCTCGGCCCTCGCGAGACCGGCCTCCTCCACCAGGGCGCCTTTCCTCTCGTACCGTTTCCGGGTGCGGCTCCACTTGAGGACGACGGCCGACAGATCCGAGTGCTTGCGGGCACGCCGGCTGAGCGCGGTGTCGCCGGAGGGCAGGAAGACCAGGTGGTCCAGGTCCGCGCAGCTGAGACACAGAGCGCCCTTCTCCTCATGGAGCGTTATCCAGGCCCCCCGCCCCAGGTCGTGGCCGCACTCGCCGCATTTCGACTCCCGCCGGGAGATGTAAACCTTGATGTCCGTCCTCTTCGCCATGGCTTCTCCTCCTTCGAGATGTTTCAACGATGGCGGTCCAATCGACGTCACGCTGCTCCGGTCCGTGGTGTCGCGGTACTCGACCGTCACCCCGTCGACGAGCAGCCGGTGCACGGCACGATTGCTCTGGACCAGCTCGGTGCCCCCTGCCGGACCGGCCAGCAGGTCGGGCCGTGTGAGCTTGCGAAAGGCTTCCTCGATCGCCTCGGCGGCCAGGGTGGGATTGAGCCACGCCAGCGCATCGTGCAGCCGCCCAGCCGGCACCACTTCGCCGTAGTCCGTTCGCTCGGCCGCCGGCGTGCTCGGCGCGATCTCCGGCCCATGGGCAATCGTCCAACCCGCGCTCTCCAACCAGGCGAGCGCGGCTTGCTCGACGACCGACTCGGTGACGCCGCTCATGCCGACGCCCGTACCCGCCGGAAGTATGTGTAAAGAAAAACGCGTTTTCTTTCCATATTGCAGACCACATGAAAAGAAAACGATGACATCTTGGCATAGGAGGTCATCCAGAGCCTTCCACCAGGCGACTTGACACCTTCGCCCCCTGGAGGCCAAGGGTATCAATCAGGATACCCTGGTTGGGGATCGTGGCGGCGGCG
>JAADFK010000008.1 GCA_013152925.1 Acidobacteriota bacterium
TAACACGGTGCCTGGCACCTAACGCACGCTCTTGCGCGAAGGGGGGCAGATGCTCCTTGGCTCCGGCGTCCAGGTCCTCCTCCGGCGGGGAAGGACGGCATAGGTTGGCGGAGCGCGAAGGGGCCCCGCCGGAGTGCGGGCGGGACGCCCGCCGCTACAACGGAGGGTTCTCCCACGGCGCGGGGCGGGTTTTGGGCTCTCCTTGGCGTTGAGGACTCACCTTCTCCTCGGCGTCTGGGAACACCTTCTCCTGGGCTCCGGCCCTTCGGGCCTCCGACACCCCTGGCCACGGCCACAAACTCGTTTCTCCGCGGGGCAGGCGGAACGCCTCACTCGATGGCCGGCACCTGCTCCGCCCGCCCTTCCCTTGGAGTGCCACTCATGCACTTCTCTCATTGGCGCCAAGGGATCGCCGGCGCGCTCGGGAGAAGTACGTGGGTGGCACGTCCCGCCGTTTGGTCAGGGCTTGCGGTTCAGCGCCTCGCCCAACCGCGCTTGGCCTGGGGACGGCGGTTTTTCCACTGGCCGCCCTGGGCTGGCGGGGGGACGTTGGCGGTCCGGGCGTGCTCGGAGTAGAAGCCGTGGGTCCGGTCCTCCGGCACCTGCTGGTGGATCAGCCGCTCGATGGCACGGAGCCAGCTTCGCTCCTCGGCGCTGCAGAAGGAGATGGCGATGCCGTCCAGCCCGGCGCGGGCCGTGCGGCCGATCCGGTGGACGTAGGTTTCCGGCTCGTTGGGCAGGTCGTAGTTGATCACGTGAGACACGCGGTCCACGTCGATGCCGCGCGCGGCGATGTCCGTCGCGACGAGCACCCGAACGCGCCCGGTCTTGAAATCGCCGAGCGCTCTTGTACGCGCCGCCTGGCTCTTGTTGCCGTGGATGGCCGCGGCACGATACCCGGCCTTGTCCAGCTTCTGAGCCACCTTGTTGGCCCCGTGCTTGGTCCGGGTGAACACGAGGACACGCTCTGCGCCCTCGCCTTCGAGCACCGAGGCCAGCAAACGGTCCTTGTTCTCCTTGTCGACGAAGTAGAGCTTCTGCTCGACCTTGTCCACGGTGGGCTTCTCCGGCGCGATGCTGACATGAACGGGATCCGAGACCAGGCTCCCGGCCAGAGACGTGACCTCACGGGACAGCGTCGCCGAGTAGAACAGCGACTGCCTCTTTTCGGGAAGGGCGGCAATGATCTTCCGGACGTCCGGGAGGAAGCCCATGTCCAGCATCCTGTCGGCCTCGTCCAGCACGAACACCTCGATGGCGTCCAGTCTCACATGACCCTGCTGCATCAGGTCGAGCAGGCGGCCAGGTGTGGCCACCAGGATGTCCAGCCCCCGGTGCAGACGGCCCACCTGGGGCCGCTGGTTGACCCCGCCGAAGATGACCGCGTGCGCCACCCGAAGGTACTTCCCGTAGTCGAAGATGCTCTCCCCGATCTGGGCGGCCAGCTCGCGGGTGGGCGCCAGCACCAGCACCCGGGGTCTCCCCGGCACCGGCCGGCGGCGGTTGGCGTCCAGGTACTGGAGGATCGGCAGGGCGAAGGCCGCCGTCTTGCCGGTACCGGTCTGGGCGCAGCCCAGCATGTCCCGGCGGGCCAGAAGAGGCTCGATGGATTGTTCCTGGATGGGCGTGGGCTTTTCGTAACCCACATCCTGGAGTGCCCGCTTCAGGGGCGGAATCAGGAGGTCAAAGGCCGTTCCCTCCGCCAGGGTGGTGGAAGGGAACCTCGATGAGGTGCGTTCTTCCGTGGCTCGGGGGGCTCCGTAACCCCTGTGATGATTGTGGCCGGCGCCGTTTCCGCCGGTTCCTCTGCGTGCCCGCCGCGTAGGCGTGGCGTGTCCAATGCTGCTCAAGACATTCCCTCTCATGTATTCGAAACGTTGTGGTGTCGACCCAGCGGACAGCGAACACGTGGAAGCTGGGCCGTCAGGCAGGTGAGGGCACACTATAGCACACAATGGCCGTCTCCCGTCGAACATCGCCATCCTCGAGGTTATTGCGTTGCCGGCAACTCGAGGGAAGCGCGGCCGGAGCATTCGTCTGCCCTCGAATGAGGCGTTCCGCGACGCATTCCGGCGGGCGCCGCCGACACCGTCTTCACCACTCCAACGTCGCGCCCGCCGGAAGCGGACGGCGCTCCCGGGCGGGCCTCTCCCGGCCCGCACGGGAGCGAACGCCGGAGCCAAGGAGCATCTCCCCCCGCACGCCAAGGAGAATCGCTCCCCCCGCCCCGAAGCCCCGCAGCCGGGCTGGTGCGTCCCTCCCCTGTCGGTGTACCCTGGCTTGAGAGCCCTGATGCGCGACGAGACACAGTTACCCGGAACCAGAGCCGGCTCCCTGGGAGAAACTGCGGCCTGCGGGGATGATCCTTTCCCCGGGCGCACCGCTCTCCACCGGGGACTGACGGGTGGAGAGCGGGAACGCCTGCTGGCATTCGGAGAAGGTTCCGGACTCTTTGTGGAGCTCCTCGATAACCTTCCCGGGTTGCTCTTTCTCCCTCCTGGACGAGCGTGGACGGTACGTCTTCTGGAACCGGAACGCCGAGACCGTGCTGGGGTACAGCGCCAACGAGATGGACGGACGGCCGGGCATCGACCTGGTGGCCGAGGAGGACCGCGAACGGGTGACCGAGGCGATCTCCCGGGTCCTCCTGGACGGAACGGGCCGTGTGGAGTACTCCAAGCTGACGCGCGATGGACGCCGCATTCCCATCCTCGCGGAGGGCGTCCGCTTCACCCACGCGGACCGGACCTTCATCATCGGCATCCAGGTGGACATCAGCGAACGCCGCCGGATGGAGCGCGCGCTGCTGAGCTCCCGGGAGGACCTTCGCTCACTGACCGCCATGCTGGCCACCGCCGAGGAAACAGAGCGGCGGCGGATCTCCACCGGGCTCCACAACAGGGCGGCACAGGACCTGGCGCTGGCGATCCTCCAGCTCCGGGGCCTCGCCGCCTCCAGCTCCGACGCCGGGCAGGTGGAGGTGCTGGACCGGGTGTGCCGGCTGATCCAGCACACTGCGGAGGAACTTCGTTCCCTCTCCCTCGATCTCAGTCCTCCCGAGCTCTACGACGTGGGCCTGGCGGCGGCACTGGAATCCCTGGCTCTGCGCTTCGAGGCAGCCCATTCTCTTCCCTGTTCCTTCCAGAGCGAGGCCCATGTCCCTGAGCTCCCGGAGACCCAGCGGGCGGTGGTCTACCGCAGCGCGCAGGAGCTCCTGGCCAACGTTTCCCGCCACGCCAAGGCGGGGCGGGTCACGGTCACCTTGCGCCGGCAGGACAGCCATCTGCTGGTGGACGTCGAGGACGACGGCCGCGGTTTCGCCTCCAACAAGGCCGGACGGCGTCCCGATCTTGGCGGAGGATTCGGCCTGTTCAGCATCCACGAGCAGCTCCGCCACCTGGGGGGACAGCTGCTGATGGAGTCCAGCCCCGGCCGCGGCACACGCGCCATCCTGAGCATCCCAGTCCCCAATGGGGAGAGGCCGTGACGATCCGGGTGCTCCTCGCCGACGATCACGCGCTGCTCCGGCGGGGCCTGCGGGCACTTCTGGAACAGGAGCCGGATATCGAGGTCGTCGCCGAGGTGGGAGACGGCAGGGCTGTCGTCCGGCGATCCCGCGAGCGCGGGCCGACTCCTACGACGAAGACTACAGCAAGGGGATCGCCATCACCTCGGGAGGTTGGCCCGACGGCGACACCCACATCGAGCTGGTCCGGTACGGCAAGGGCCAAGACTTTATGAAGCTGATGATGACCCACCTGACCGGCGGCGGCCCGCCCTGGCCCCGGTGGCTGCGCTGGATCGGCAACATCTTTCGCCACCCTGTCCGAGCCCTCAAGTGCCTCAATCCCGTCGGATGGGCACACCGCCAGGCCATCGTCCTCGTGATGCAGCCCCTGGACAACAAGATAAAGCTGGTCCGCCGCTGGCGCCCCTGGGGCCGGGTCATGACCACCCAGCTGGACGCGGAGAAGAAGGCCCCCACCTACATGCCTCTGGCCAACGAGATCACCGAAAAGCTTGCGGACAAGATGGACGGCGTGCCCCAGAGCCTGCTCCTGGAAGTCCTTTTCAATACGGCCAGCACGGCCCACATCCTCGGGGGCGCCACCATGGCACGGTCGCCCAACGAGGGTGTATGCGACCCCAAGGGGCGGGTCTTTGGCTATGACAACATGTACGTGGCTGATGGAAGCGTCGTTCCCGCCAATCTCGGTGTGAACCCGGCACTGACCATTACGGCCTTGTCCGAATACATCATGGACCAGGTGCCGCCCAAGCCCGGGGCCCAACAGAGGCCCGCACCCCGGCCGGCAGATCCGGTCACGCCAGGGGCGGCCGGGTGAGGAGGAGGAGATCCATGAAAACCGGTACGATCGACGCCGATATCGCAACACTCAACGATTCCAAGACCGCATGGGCGAGGCTGCCGGTGCCCGAGAAGATCGAGCTTCTCCTCCGCCTCCGGGCCTGGGCGGGCCGGCAGGCCGAACGGTGGGTCCGCCTGGCGTGCGAGGCCAAGGGCCTCGCCATGGACTCCCCCCTGTCTGGTGAGGAGTGGACCTCGGGCCCGTGGGCCTTCATCGCCGCGCTCAACGAGACCATGGAGGTCCTCGGGGAGATCGCCAGGTCCGGTGCTCCTCGCCTGGGAGCCGGATCGATCCGGACCCGGCCCGACGGCCAGGTCGTCGTCAAGGTCTTCCCGCACAACCTGTACGACAGCCTCCTCCTCAACGGCGTCCGGGGCGAGGTCTGGATGCAGCCAGGGGTGACGCCCAACGACCTCAGCGACACCATGGCCCCATTCTACCGGCGGAGCGAACCCGAGGGCCGCGTGGCCCTGGTGCTCGGCGCCGGGAACATCTCCAGCATCACCCCGCTGGACATGCTCTGCAAGCTCATGACCGAGGGCCAGGTGTGCATGGTCAAGATGAACCCGGTCAACGATTACCTCGGCCCCGTGTTTGAGGAGATCTTCGGGGAGCTCGTGGATCGTGGCTTCGTCCGCTTCGCCTACGGCGGCGCCGACGTGGGCGCTTACCTGACCTCGCACCCCGGCATCGAGGAGATCCACATGACGGGGAGTGAGTCCACCTTCAACGCCATCGTCTTCGGGACCGGTCCGGAGGGCGAGGCGAACCGGAAGGCCGGCCGGAAGATCAACGACCGCCCCATGACGGCCGAGCTCGGCGGCGTCGGCCCGACCATCGTTGTTCCCGGCCCGTGGACCGAGGCCGACATCCGCTTCCAGGCCGAGAACATCGTCACCCAGAAGCTCCACAACACCGGGTGCAACTGCGTGGCGTCCCAGGTCTTGGTCCTGCCCCGTGTATGGGAACACAGCGGTGCGCTCCTCGATGCCGTCAAGGACGTGATCCGTTCCGTACCCCCACGGAAACCTTACTACCCCGGGATGGACCGCCGTCAGCACAAGGCCGCCACGCTCCATCCCAATGCGGAGCTTCTGGACGATCCGGCCGGGACACCCGTTCCACGAACCATGATCTGCGATCTCGATCCCGAGGACCGGTCGGAGTACTGTTTCAGCAACGAGCTCTTCGGCGCCGTTTTGTGCCAGACCTCTCTCCCCGGGGCGACTCCAGCCGCGTTCCTGGCCAATGCCGTCCAGTTTGCCAACGAAACGCTGCGCGGCACACTGGGCGCCAACATCATCATCCACCCCAAGACCTTGGAGGAGCTGGGGCCACGTTTCGAGGACGCCTTGGCCGAGCTGCGGTACGGCGGCATCGGGGTCAACTGCTGGGTCGGCCTGGTGTACCTTCTGGCCCGCGCAACCTGGGGCGCTTTCCCCGGCCATCCGGACGAGGACATCCAGAGCGGCCGCGGCGTGGTCCACAACGTCATGATGTTCGAGAACGCGGAAAAGAGCATCGCTTACGCGCCCTTCCGGCCCTTTCCGCGGACCCTGCTCCACGGCGCATTCCACCTCTCGCCCAAGCCGCCGTGGTTCGTCACCAACCGCCAGGCCCACGTGGTCGGAAGGCGCCTGACCCGCTTCGTGGCCCATCCCGGCCCCCACCATCTTCCTGGTATATTCGCAGCAGCACTGAGGGGGTGAACATGGACCTGACCATTCCGAAGACCGCATCCGCCGATCCGTACCCGCTGCTGATCAAGCAGCTCTTGCACACGCCCATGGTCTGGGCGCCGGAGCAGGAGATCGTCTACCGGGACAAAGTTCGTCTGACCTACCGATCCTTCCGGGAGCGGATCGGACGCCTGGCCAGCGCCCTGGAGGCGCTTGGAGTCGGCCCCGGCGACACGGTGGCGGTCATGGACTGGGACAGCCACCGCTACCTGGAGGCGTACTTCGCCGTGCCCATGATGGGCGCCGTCCTGCACCACATCAACGTGCGGCTCTCGCCGGAGCAGGTCCTCCACACCATGAACCACGCGGGAGACAAGGTGGTCCTGGTTCACACGGATTTCCTTCCCCTGATGGCCTCCCTGAGGAGCCGCCTGGACACGGTGTCCCACCTGGTTCTCATGACGGACAACGGGGCGCCCGCCGACCTGCCGGTTCCCTTCGAGGGCGAGTACGAGGAGCTGCTGGCGGCCGCCGATCCCGGCTACGTCTTCCCCGACTTCGACGAGAACACACGGGCGACGACCTTCTACACCACGGGGACCACGGGCCTTCCCAAGGGTGTGTACTTCAGCCACCGGCAGCTGGTGCTCCACACGCTGGGACTGATCGCCGGCCTTTCCACACCGGCCCTCCACTGCCGCGTCCACAACGGTGACGTCTACATGCCCCTGACGCCCATGTTCCACGTCCACGCCTGGGGCGTTCCCTACATGATGACCCTGCTCGGCGTCAAGCAGGTCTACCCCGGCCGCTACGAGCCGGCCATGATCGGCCGTCTCCTGGCCACGGAGGGCGTCACCATCTCCCACTGCGTCCCCACCATCCTGCAGATGCTGGTGGCGAGCCCGGCCGTCCAGCAGCTCGATCTTTCCAGCTGGAAGGTCATCATCGGCGGCTCGGCCCTGACCTCGAGCCTGGCCAGGGCCGCCCTCGATCTCGGCATCGACGTCATCACGGGGTACGGCATGTCCGAGTCCTGTCCCCTGCTCTCCCTCTCCCACATGACCCCGGACATGGCCGGCTGGTCCGAGGAGGATCAGATCCGGGTCCGGACCTCCACCGGCCGTCCGGTCCCCCTGGTCGATCTCCGCCTCTGGGACGGCGAGGGCAACGAGCTGCCGCGCGACGGCAAGAGCCGGGGCGAGATCGTCGCCCGGGCGCCCTGGATGACCCAGGGTTACTTCAAGAACCCCGAGGCCTCCGAGGAGCTCTGGCGCGGCGGCTACCTCCACACGGGAGACATCGCCACCCAGGACGAGCTGGGCTACCTCAAGATCGTCGACCGGCTCAAGGACGTCATCAAGACCGGCGGCGAGTGGATCTCCTCCCTCGATCTCGAGGAGATCATCGTCAGCCACCCGGCCGTGGCCGAGGCGGCCGTCATCGGCGTGCCTGACCCCAAGTGGGGCGAGCGCCCAGCGGCCTTCGTCGTCGCCAAGCCCGGCCAGAAGGATCAACTCAGCGAAGAGGTCATCCAGGAGCACGTGGCCGGTTTCGCCGAGAAGGGGGTCATCCCCGGGTACGGTATCCCGGACCGTGTGCTGATCGTCGAGGCGCTCCCCAAGACCAGCGTCGGCAAGCTGGACAAGAAGAAGCTCCGGGAGACAGCGGGCTGAGCATCATCAGACCCGGATGGAGCGGTCCAGCCGCGGTGCGTTTCTCCGAGACGCCCACGATGTTACAGTGAATCCGCGGAAAAGCATGGACGATGAGCCCCGGTCGGGCCTGTGGGCCGGTAGCTCCCGGTTCGACGGAGGAGGTCAGGATGGAGCGGTGCCCAGGGTGCGGCAAGGAGGTCGAGGAGGGGTTGAAATTCTGTGTGTGGTGCGGTGAACCTCTCGCCTCCACCAGAGACGAGCCCTCGGCCACGCCAGCACCTCCTCCTCTTCCCGGAACCCGCCCCACGGAACCGCCACCAGCTCCGGCGGACGGGAAGCCCCCCGGCAGCGCGGAGACCCGTCCCCCGACCACCTCCGGACCGGACCGCCCGGTCCCTCCCCCACTTCCCGAGCCGCCGGCGATTCCACCCAAACCGCCGGAACCGGTACGGGAAGACGGGACCACCAGGGAGCTCGACGAGACCATTGTGCTGCCACTATCCGACGGGCCGGAGCGCCCCTCGCAGGAGGAAGAGCTTCCGGCATCGCCCACAACGAGATCCAAGGTGACGGCAGCGGAGGAAACCGCGGACACGGTCGTGTCCCTCCGGAGGTCGCCGCCGCCACCTCCCGTTCCCTCCATTCCCTCCGATGAAGGCAGCACGAACGCCGCTGACCAAGACCTCACGGCCCCGACGCCAGAGCTGCCGCCGGTCACCGGGGTCTCACTGGATGCCCCGCCGTCCCCGGGAAGCTCGCCTGCCGGGCACCAGGCCGCGCCGCCGCCTTCCTCCACCGCTCCGGAACCACCGCCGGAGATCGCCGTGGCCAGGCCGGGAGGCCGGCGGCGTGCGGCGATGCTCACCGGGGCGCTGCTCCTCGTTGTGATCCTGGCGGGCGCCGGCTGGTTTCTCATGGATGGCGGGCGCCGGCGGGGATCGCCTTTACCGGATGTCCGGGTGGTTCATGTGGACGGAAACGGCGCCACGGCCGAGCCTGGCGAGCCGGCGGCCCTCCCCTCGTCGCCACCCGCTGCCGGTGGGGGTCCCACGCAGAGGCCCGCGACGGCCCCGCGCCGCCCCCGCCGCCGGAGGGTTGTGAAAAACGTGGCGGCCGCTCCGGCCCGGCCCGCTCTGCCCCGTGCCGGCGTGTTGGAAGGTACGGTGGACATCACGGCCATGCCCCTCTGGCCGCAGCCCTCGGCCACCCTCTTCTCCGGCAAGCGGTACCGGGGCCGCTCGCAGACCTTTTCCGTCGGTCAGGTACCCCACCTCCGGGGAACCCGAATCCGGGACAACGCCGTCTCCAGCCTGAGGCTGGCGGGCGGTGCGCAGCTGACCCTCTACCTCAAGCCGCAGTTCGTGGGCCGGAGCGAGACCTTCGTCAAGGATCATCCCAACCTTGCAAGGAGCAGGATCCGCAACAACCGCGCCTCCTCCCTCCGGGTCGAGCCTCCAGACACCGGACCGTTTCTCTGGCTGGCAGACCCCATCCGCACCCTCGGGAGGGATGTCAGCATCGAGCGGCACCGCAATGGGGTCATTGTCCGGACAGACCGCGGCACGGCCTGGGTGGCCTCCGAGCTCGTACCCCATGCGGGCCCAGGGCTGGAGCAGCTGATCCGCACGCGGCCCGGCCTCGCCAAGGCCCTGGGCTCTCCGAGAAACGCCGGTGTGCGCGTGGCCCGGGGACGGCTGGCCGTTCAGCTCTTCCGCCGGGGCGTCGTGGTCTGCGCACCGGATCTCCACCGGGGCTGGTACCACCTGGACAGACCCTGAGCGCCGGCCTCGCCGTCCCGCTCCGGCCGGCGTGCTGAGGTGGAACCATCCCGTTCAGGCCCTCGCCACCGGTTCCGGATCGAGAAAGCCCGGCTGGCGGAACACCGGTTCTGGGTAGGTGTAGAACCCCTCTCCCGTGGCGAGACCCAGCTTGCCCCGATCGAGGTAGTGTTCCTTGAGGTAGGCGGCGTTCTTCATGGACTGCGGGTCCCCGGTCTTGCCTGCCCAGTAGGCGGTGATGTCGTACGCCGTCTTCAGCCCGACGAGATCGAGGGTACCGAAGGGTCCCATGGGCACCTTCATGGCGATCATCCAGGTCCTGTCCACATCTTGGGGCGTCGCAACGCCATTGGCCACCAACGTCAGCGCTGCCCCCAGAAGCGGTACGAGCAACGTGTTGAGGACGTAGCCGTTCTGCTCCTTTTCAATGCGGATCGGGACCATGCCGATCCGGCGGGCGAAGCGGATCACGTCCTCGAAGACCCCGGGATCCGTCTCCGGGTGCCGCATGATCTCGGCCACGTTGTTGACCCAGATCTGGTTGGCGAAGTGCAGGGCCAGGAACCGCTGCGGGCGGCCAGAAGCGTCGGCGATCTCGCTCGGCAGCAACGTCGAGCTGTTGGTGGTGAAGATGGTCCGCGCGGGACAGAGCCTTCCCAGCTCTCCGAAGACCTTCCGTTTGAGGTCAGGGCTCTCGGGCACCGACTCGCTGACCAGGTCGGCTCCGGCGGCGGCATCGGCCAGATTCGTCGTGTACGAGAGCCGGCGGCGGGCGGCCCGTCGCTCGTTCCCAGGTCGGCCTTGACGGCCTCGCCGATTCGCGCATGGGCCCTCCTGCACGCCTCGAGAGCGCCGTCATCGATGTCGTACATGGCCGTTTCGAAGCCGTGGAGCGCACACTGGAATCCGATCTGCGAGCCGAGGGTGCCGGTGCCGACGACGAGCACGCTGTTGATCTCCATTCGCCGATTCCCTTCCCGGGCGGTGTTCCCAGGCCACCCTGCCGCCCGCTCCTGCGATCGTTCCCGACCGGCCGGTGTGGCCGGCCCATGATACCGCGGGGCAATCACCGGAAGACATCAGGTTTCGTGCCGCCGGCACACGGGGCGGGCCACACCGTGGAACCCGTGGCGCCGCCACGAGGTCCCGGCGAAGCCCTCACCACGACCGGGAGAGCCCTGCGTCACCGGGCCGGGCCTCCGGCGGGGCTCACCGTCTCCGGGCCTCCCACGGGCCTGCGATGGAACCCGGAACCAGGCCCCAGACCCTCGTGTCGAAGCGCCCCACGAGATGGCGCTCCCCACGGAGCGAGGCAACGAAGAGCATGGTCGTCCCGTCCTTCCAACGCACCTTCATCTTGAGCTTCCTTCCAACGACCTTGGCCACCCCTTTGGCCCGGTTCCCATCCACGACGAGCTCGGCCAGGTACCGGCTGCCGCGCCGCCGCGGGTCGGGACTGAGCTTCAGGCGGAGCTTCCGGGGCTTCTCCAGGCCGGGCGCCGCCTCGACCACCGCCTCGATGCCCCGCCGGGCCTTGCCCTCGGGCATGCCGAAGAGAACGGCGAACCGGATCATGGCCTCGCGGATGGCGTGGACGGCCTTCTCACCGGACTTGATCCGCATGGCTCCCGTCCAGGTGCCGGCGAGATCGGCGTCGTTACCGAGCTCAACGGTAATGACCCGAGCCCTCGAAAACCGGAAGGACCGCCGGACGGTTTCCGCCGGCCGTCCACCCTCCGGCGGAAGGATCATGAACGCACGTTTGGGAAAGCCGGCGTCGATATACCCGAGATTCGTACACCGGATCTTCGCCCGGCCGTTCGAATCGAGCGTCGTCTTCCACAACGTGGCCTTGCGCCGGTCCACGACGACGAGGCCAACCTCGCGGCCGGCGAGGTCCGACGGCCTCTCGTCCGGCCCGGGCTTGACCACGAACCGGATCTCGTGGCTCGTGTTGAGGTAGGCCGCGGCGGCCATCAGGCGCCGGCGCACCGCCTCCTGCTGGTGGGTAATCGCTCGCTGGACCAGCGCGTTGACAACGGCCCGCGTCCGTTGCTTGAGCTCCTCCTTGAGACCCGCGGCGAGCTCGGCGCGCATCGTGTCGTTGAGCCCGCCGCCACCTCCGAAGCCCTTCTGCAGGATGGCAATCTCGGTATCGTTCTGGAAGAGCTGCGCCACATAGCTGTCGTAGCTGGCTTCGATGGCCTTTGGCAGTCCAGCGGGATCTGCCCGGTGCTCCGAGAACACCTTCTCCAGTCGCTTCTTCCAGAAGGCCTGGTCCTCTCCATCCTCCCTCCGCCGGTTGAGCCAGCGCCTGCCCAGCGTCTCGTACATCTTCTTCCGGCCGGCCCACGCCTCCTGCGCAAAGGCGTTGAGGCTGTAGTCAACGGCGAAGACACCGACCATGGCGATGTTCATGGCCCGTGTGGGCAGTTTCTTGGCGATGGCGAAATAACCGGAGGACTTGAAGAAATTGAGAACGCCGTTTCGCCTCGTCGTGTCGTCGCCATGGAGGTCCATGGTCAGCTGGACGACAGCCAGCCCCATGCCGATCTCGGGCACGTACCTGTTGAGCCCCGACAGCCCGTCCATGAAGGCGGCGTTCTCGGCCAGCGCCGTCGCGTTGGTTCCCAGCGCAAAGGCCTCGTTGAAGCCGGACCACGCGAGCGACGCGGCTCCGGGACCGAGATCGCGGGCGTTTGTGACGGTGATCTTTGCCAGGGTGTGGAGGGCGTCTTGATCCCGTATCCATACGGCGAACGGAACTTCGCTCTCCGTGATCTTCATGGCCGGCGAGTGGGGGCGCCGTACGTCGCGTGCCAGGCGAATCACGTGGAAGGGACTGAGGTGATCCGTCAGGATCGTCACCCGGCCGGAAGCGTCCACCAGGCTCGGCACTGACTCGAGGGGCCGGCTCTTGGCGCGCCGCGTGAAGCAGAGGACCCGGTCTCCCGTCCTCAGGTTGCCGAAGGCGCGCCCCGCAGCAAAGGAGATGGCGACCGGTTCCTCGAAGCGGTGGAGCCCTCCCAGGGAGACCTCCACGCCCGCGACGGCCACGGCGCCCGGGAAACGGGCTCCCCTCAGCCCTGCGACCTCGAGCCGGGAGGCCCTGGACACCGCCCCCGGAGGGAGCTCCACGCGGACCCCGCCCAGCGTGATGTCCGGAGACGCACCGGGATCGGCTGGAACCTCCATGCTCCCGAGTGGAATCCTCGTCACGGCGGATTCATCGATCCCCGCCGGAGCGGACGGTGGCCGCTCCGGAGACGCCGGGCGGTTGTCAAGAGCCCCCGTGATGGCCTGCGGGATCCGAAGGACGGCAAGCACGAGCAGCGGAGCCGCCACCACCGCCAGCAGCACCC
>JAADFK010000009.1 GCA_013152925.1 Acidobacteriota bacterium
GATCCTGGCGTTTCTCGTGGCGGCCAGCGGGCCGGCCTGGGCTCAGCTTTCCCCGGCGTGGATGATCCCCGCCGCGGCCCACACCAAGGGGATCGGGACCAGCTACTGGCTCACGGACGTGGCGATCCACAACCCCCACCAGTTCCAGCTCCCGGTGGTGGTGCAGTTCCTGGCGTCGAACCGGGAGAACCTGTCCGTGCCGACCCGGGAGATGACGCTGGACCCCTGGGAGACCGTCAACCTGTGGGACGTGCTCGGCCCGGACTACTTCGACACGAACGGTACCGGCGCCCTGCTGGTCTACGCCGATGTCAAAGTGTTGGACTGCTCCGTTCCCGAGGAGTGCTACCTGCTGGCCACCTCGCGCACGTACACCCTGGACCCGTTCACGGGTGTCGGTGAGTATGCCCAGGCCATGCCCGGGGCGCCGGTCTTCGAGGGGCTCGACGGGACGACACGCGCCTACGTCAGTGGCATCATGAACGATGGGGACGAGTTCCGGGCCAATGCCGGCGTCGCTTCCTGGACGGAAGAATGGACCACGGTCCGGATGAACGTGCAGGACTCCCGCGGCAACATCCTGGGCACCGAGACGTTCCAGGTGCCGCCCTTCGGCCACGTCCAGCGCCGGATCGCCACGCCGGTCACGGGCGGCACGGTGGTATTCTACCTGGACGATCCGCCCGAAGACGCCCTGGTCTTCCCCTACGCGACGACCGTCAACAACGTCACCAACGACCCGACCTTCCTTCCAACGTTTGTCTCCGTGGTGGGCGTCAGCGTGCAGGGTCTGCAGCACGGGGGGTTCCGCATGCCGGCGACACCCGGGGTCGAGGGCGTCCCCATCCGGCTGGACCGCTCCCTGCTCGAGAAGCTCCGCCGCCACCCGCGGCCCGGCGCCGAAGGAGCCGATCAATCCGTCAACGAAGGTCCGGACTGATTCCCGGCCCTCCTGCCTGACAAGGACCGGCGAAGCGGCCTCGCCGGCCGGGCCCGGGACGCGGCCGTCCAGAGACCTCGTCCCGGGATCGGGCTACAATGGGGAACGCTCGCACGGGTAGGGTTCCGGCGCCGGCGTATCTTCGTGGGAGGGGCGATGGTCCAGTTCGACAACCAGTACCGGCAGGTCAAGGTCAAGATCGTCTACTACGGCCCGGCCATGGGTGGAAAGACCACCTGTCTCCAGTACATCCACAAGGCGACCGATCCCCAACACCGTAGCCGGTTGTACTCCCTCAACACGGCCAGCGACCGGACCCTGTTTTTCGACCTGATGTCCCTTGATCTCGGCCGCATCCGGGGGTTCCGGCTCGCCCTCCAGCTCTACACAGTTCCAGGCCAGGTGCAGTACAACGCCACGCGACGCGCCGTCCTGTCCGGCGCCGACGGCGTGGTCTTCGTCGCGGATTCCCAGGAGGTGCAGCGGGAGCCCAACCGGGAGTCCTTGGCCAATCTCTGGGAGAATCTCGCGGCCAATGGGCTCGACCGCGGCCAGATGCCTCTGGTGTTCCAGTACAACAAGAGGGACCTGTCACCGCTCCTGTCCATCGAGCAGATGGATGCCGACCTCAACGATCGCAAGGTCCAGGCCTTCCCAAGTATCGCCACCGAGGGCAAGGGGGTGATGGAGGCGTTTCGCGCCATCACCGAGGCGACCCTGTTGGCGGTGGCCGACAAGCTGGGTGTGGGCTCCAACCCGCAGGCCCTCAAGCAGCTCCGGCACCGGGTGCAGACGGTGCTTGCCCCGTTCGCCGGTGAGAGCTCCGAAGGTTCTCCGGAGGAGGAGCTGGCCGTTCTGACGTCGGAAGCTACCGCTGGGACCTCCCACCTGGGGAAAGACGCCCTGGTCCAGGAGGCGGTGCGGGCCAACGTCGCCATGACGGACCTCAACGTCCGGCTGGACGAGATGGGCCGCCAGCTGGAACGCAAGGCGGAGATCCTCTCGGGAATCGCCCGCTTCGGGCAGGCGGTGACCCTGGAGCGGGAACCGGAAGGCGTGCTGCAGAGGCTGATCGATGCGGTGGTGGAGCTGCTGGATCTGTCGGCCGCGGCCGCGCTCGTGGTTCCCGGTTCCGGCCAGCTGCGCGCCGCCGTGACCCACGGAGTGGACACTGATCCCCTCCTGACGACGGCGGACGAGGTGGGTGAGGCCTTGGCCCTGGGCATCCTGGAAGAGCGGCGCCCACAGCGCTTCGGTGTGGAGATGGAGGAGTCGGAGAACCCCCTGGTGAGCGAAGTTCTCAAGGCCTCCGGCTTCACCTCCTGCCTGGCAGCTCCCCTGATCGCCGGCGATCGTGTGGCTGGCCTGCTGACGGGCTATGTGGCCGGGAAGCGGCGTCCCCTCGATGAGAACGATCTTCAGTTGGCGGCGGTGCTGGCCGCGTCGGCGGGCGTCGCCTACTCCAACGCCATGGCGTGGCGCCGCCTGGAAGACCTCAATCGTGGGCTGGAATCCCAGGTGACCGCCCGGACCCGGGAGCTCCAGAAGGCCCTCGACGAGATGGAGGCCATGGCGGCGGATCTGGAAAAGAAGAACGCGCTCCTGGACAACGCCTACCGGGAGCTGGCCAAGATCGATCACGTGAAGAACGAGTTGGTCACGCGCATCTCCTCGGAGCTCAAGGAGCCGGTGTCCTCGTTGATGATGGCCGCGCGGGTTCTGCTGGAGGGCGAGGGCCACGATTCCCAGGCCACGGAGCGGCTGATCCAGGTGGTCTTCAAGGAAGCGGAAAAGCTCGGAGAGATCATCGAAAATCTCTTCCAGACCTCCATTCTGGCCGCGTCCCAGAGAGCTCCAGAGCTCCGATCGATTGCCGTGCAGGAGTTTGTCCGGGAAGTGCTGGGGCCGCTCCGGGAGCTGGCGGACGCCCGCAAGGTCCGGCTCCACATCAAGGTCGCGACGGGGCTGGACGAGCTCTCCTGCGAGCCGGATACCGCGGCGGCGGCTCTCAGGGCGGTCATCCGGAACGCCATCCAGTTCAGCCCTCCCGGCAGCGATGTCGACGTGGAGCTCCGCCGTTTCCGGACCGAGGCGGGGCCGTGGGTTGCCGTTCGGGTGCGGGATCGTGGACCGGGCATCCCGGTGGATGAGCTCCCGCACGTGACGGAGGCGCTGTGGCGTGGTACGGCGGCGGTCGCGGGCCAGCAGCCGGGCATCGGTTTGGGCCTGACCATCGCGGACCGCGTCATGGCGAGCCACGGCGGCCGCCTGGCCATCGAGAGCCCTCCCGGCCAGGGAACGACCGTCACCATGGCCTGGCCCCAGTAGGCACGGGGCGGGACGTTCCTCCCGATGCCCGGGCGGACAGGATCGTTCTTCCATCCATGATCGTGGGCGATCATCCGATCCCGCAGTGTGAGTGGGGAGCCCCGGTCTACGAGCTGGAGGACACGCCGGCCGTTGCCAGGGAGGGGAGGCGGATGGCGTAGATCTCCCGCGCCAGGGTCAGCTCGAAGTGCCGGGCAGCGGCGAAGGCCTCCACGGTGCCCGACCAGCGGGCCATGAACTCACGCACCAGGCGCTCCATCCACCGGGTGAACGGCGTTGCCCGGAACAGGAGGTCTTCCTCCGCGGCCCGGCAGTCGAGGAGGACGTCGTGGGGATGGCTGAACGGGCTGAAGGTCGTGCCAAGACCGACAGCGTCGAGCCACTGGCCGGGAATCGAGATCAGGCGTGACTCGACACCGAGAAGGCGAGCCGCCAGCTCGATGAACTGGCGCAGGGTGACGGTCTCCCGTTGTGCGAGGTTGTAGCTTCTTCCGTAGGCCGTGGTGTTGGCCAGGTTCGTGGCGACGGCCTCTGCCACGTCCTCGGCCCAGAGAAATCCCCAGGAGTTGAGCCCGCCGTCGGGTAGCAGAAGTGGGCCGCCACTGGCCAGTCGTTCCAGGTAGGCATCGGCCCGGCGGGTTTCGTCGCCGGGTCCGAGCACCATGGGCAGACGAAGACAGGTGAAGGGGAAGCGTGTCTCCACCCAGGCGCGGTGCAGCGCCTCCTCGCACCGCCGTTTGTGGTACGCGAAGAGCCAGGATGATCCTGATTCGGCCGGCCTGGGAATGAGCCGGCCCTCGAACTGCTCCTCGCGGAAGGGTGGGTAAAGAGCATCTCGAATCAGGTAGACCGCCGCTGTCGAGACGTGGATGAAGTGCTCGATGGCCCCCTGCAGCGCCTGAACGGCCGTCCAGGTGTCCTTCTCCTGGTAGGCGGTGACATCGACGACAGCATCGTATTCGCCCTTGGCCAGGGCCTTCTCGAGGACCCCGGGATCCCTGCGGTCTCCCAACACCCTCCGGACGTGCGTTGAGAAGGGGTCCGGCCGCTTTCCCGTGTTGAGGAGGGTGATGGAATGCCCCTCCTGGAGCAGGCGGTGGACGATGGCCCTGCCCAGGAAGCGCGTGCCGCCGAAAAACAAGATCCTCACGGCCGCTATCCTACCCCATCCGCCTGGAACGATGCGTGATCTGTGGCGATCTCGTCGTCGATGGCCCGGGCGGCGGTGGCGAGCTCCTGGGCAGAGGCGACCTCGAGCAGGAGCTCGTCCTCTCCGGTCAGCGGATCGAGCCAGAGGTTGGCGTTGGGGAGGGTGGCGCGGGCCAGGTGAAGGCAGGCGCCGATGAGTGTAGGAACCTGTGCCTGGAAGAGCTGTTGGAGGTGCGGAGGGAGCGCCGCACGCATGGCGAGAATGGCCCCGAGGCGGCGGGGTAGCCGTTGCAACAGGGTATGCCGGAGCGCGGCATGGGGGATGGATACAGTGGTCATGATCCACAGCACCAGGTCCGTCGGTACCACCAGGAGATGGGCGGCCAGGCGGGCCTGGTCAGGCTCGACGCCGAGGTGGGAAGCCGCCGCCGCCGCGCGCCGGGCCCACCGGGCGGCGGTGGCGGAGCTCAGCTGGTCCAGTCGCGGTGTGTCGGGACGGTGCCAGAGGGTCGCCCGGGCCAGCTGTTTGCAGAGGTCGTGAAAGGACGTGTCACAGTGAAGCTCGTGGAAGGCCGTGGTTGCCACGGGGTCGGAGGTCCGGATGCCCGAGGCGATGACCGTCCGGTCCCAGATCGCCTGCGGAAACCCCTCGGCGTCGATGGTTTCCCCATGTTCCACGGCGGAGAGGATCGACGAAACCTGGGCCGCGGGGACCGGCACCAGGCCGAAGCTGGTGTTGGCCCACTGGGAGAGCGTTCCGACCACGTCGTGGATCAGGTGACGGAGCCGGAGGAGCTCCTCCCCGGAAACCGGATCCTGCCGGGTGAAGCTCGGGCCGACCAGCTCCCAGAAGAAGTTGTCGAAGGCTTCGCCGGTGATGGGCAGGTGCGAGTCGACGACGAAATAATCCTCTTCGGGGGATTCGTCGGTACGCCGGGCGGCTTCCAGGAGGAGACGGTTGGGATCCAGGGCCAGGTCCTGGCCCAACAGGTCGCGGACCGGAAAATCGGAGTCGAAGACGAACTCCTTTGCCGGGGAGAGCAGGAGACGCGCCGTGATCAGCGTGGCCAGGGATTCGATGACCTTGAGAAGGTCCTCCTGGCGCAGAGAGGTGTCCTCCAGCAGGACCCTGGTCAGCGCGCGATGTTGGAAGAGCGACGTGGCAAGACAGCTCCGGATCGTATCCAGGGGGAGGGTCCTTGCAGCAGCCATGAAGGAGGCCAGGCGTTCCGAGGGCACCATGGAGGAGACGAAGACGATCCGCCCCCGGATGAAATCGAACCGCCGTTCGCAGCCGTTTCCGGACAGGGTCAACCGGCCGGTCATGCTCCCCATCTTCAACCATTGAAGCAGGTCGCCCAGGTGCAGTTTGTCGAGAGTTCCCCGAATCACCGGTCAAGTATACAGCGGTTGTGTCCACGACGTACCCAGAAGCTTGCCCCGGGGATATGATGGAGGCATGGGTTTTCTTCTTCTCTCGGCGAGGCCGGGGCTCGAGGTCAACCGGCGTCTCGTGAAGGCAGCGTCCGCTCGGGGTGTGGAGCTGCGCGTGGCGGACCTCACCCGGATGAGCGCCCGCTGCGGCCCGGAGACGGCCGTGTACGAGGATGGCCGGCAGCTTCGGGATCCCGAGGCGGTGCTGGCGAGGGTTGGCAACTGGCGTCCCGCGAGCGCCCTGGCGGTGCTCGAGGCATTCGAAAGCCGCGGGGTCCCGACGCCCAACCCCTCGCGCGCCGTTCGGGCCGGTCGCGATCACTGGCGCACGGTGGAGCTTCTCGGCCGCGCAGGGCTCCCGGTCCCGCCGACGCTCGCCGGCTCCGACCCCGAGCGGTTGGCGGCCGCGGCGGTGGACCAGCTCGGCCTTCCCGTGGTGGTCAAGCAGCGGCGCTCCCGCATGGGAGTCGGCGTCATCCTGTGCCGCCAGCGGGACCACCTGGAGGCCGTGCTCGACTCCCTGTGGCGGCTCGGAGACGAGGTGGCCGTACAGTCCCTCGTGCCGACGGGGGGGCTCAGCTTCCGTGTCTTCGTCGCCGGTGGCGGCGTTGTGGCGGGGGCCAGGTTTCACGCGGCTCGGGGTGAGTGGCGGTCCAACGCCGCCCGCGGCGCCCAGGTGGAAGCATGGCAGCCCGGGGCGGAGGCTCAGGACCTGGCCGTTCGTGCGGCCTCCGTGCTCGGCCTCGGGATCGCCGGGGTCGACCTGCTTCCCGGGCCCGGCGGCCTGGTGATCGGCGAGGTCAACCCATCGCCGGGCTTCAAGGCGCTGGAGCGGGCCACCGGTGCCGACATCGCGGGCGCCATCGTCGCGCACATGGTCGGCCTGGCCCGGGCCCCTGGATCCTAGACGGGAAGCCCCTGCCCCCGGGAATCATGCCGTTCCCATCCGGGTTGCCGGATGGGAACCAACGAGGCAACGGCCGCACCGGAGCCGGTGCGGCCGTTTCGGTTTTCTTCCCTTTCGGTCGAGGGGTCAGGCCTCGCCGCCTTCCGAGCCGCCGCGGCCGGCCAGCTCGCGGTCGAGCATCAGCAAGCCGTTGGGCGAGCCTTCGACCATGGCCGTCTGATTGAAAAGACGGTCCGCCGTGGCCTCCTCCTCCACCTGCTCGGAGATGTACCAGTGGAGAAAGACCGCGGTCGCATGGTCGTTCTCCTTGGTCGCGAGATCGGCCAGGGCGTTGATGCGGCCGGTGATGTACCGCTCGTGCTCGAGGACGGCCTTGACCGCTTCCGAGGGGTTCTCCCACCCAGCTTTGGGTTTGTCGACGGCTTCGAGAACGACGGTCCCTCCCCGGTCCATGATGTGGTGGAACAGCTTGATGCCGTGCTCGAGCTCCTCCTTGGCCTGCGCCTCGAACCAGGCGGCGAAGCCATCGAGGTGCTGGTCGTTGAACCAGGCGGCAACGGCCAGGTAGAGGTAGGACGAGAAGAACTCGGCGTGGATCTGTTCGTTGAGCGCCTTCTGGATGGTAGGACTGAGCATGGTGGCCTCCTTGCTGTGGACGCGATGGCGTCCGTGAGATGAGCAGTATACGCCTCGATATTCGATCAGGAGGCGTGCTCGGCCAGGTAGTGAGCGACACCTTCCGCGGTCGGCTTCATGGCGTCCTCGCCCTCGTGCCAGTCGGCGGGGCAGACCTCGCCGTACTCCTCGAGGTGCCGGAGCGCCTTGAGGACTCGAAGGGCTTCCTCGACGGAGCGGCCGAGGCCGAGGTCGTTGATGACCTCGTGGCGGACGATCCCCTCCTTGTCGATGAGGAAAAGGCCGCGGAGGGCCACACCGTCCTTGAGGAGCACCTTGTATTCCTTGGAGACCTTCTTGGTGATATCCGCCACCAGCGGATACCGGATGTTACCGATGCCGCCCTTGTCCACGGGCATGTTCCTCCAGGCCAAGTGGCTGAACTGGGAGTCCACCGACACTCCGATGACCTGGCAGTCGAGCTTCTCGAGCTCGGCCAGGTGCTTGTCGAAGGCGATGATCTCCGTGGGGCAGACGAAGGTGAAGTCCAGTGGGTAGAAGAACAGGATGACGTACTTCCCCCGGTAGCTGGACAGAGTCAGCTCCTCGAAGCTGTTGTCGGCCATGACGGCCTGTGCGGTGAAATCGGGCGCATTCTTCGTGACGAGAGACATGTGGAACCTCCTGCATGGTTTGATACCGGTGGTGCGAGGCCACCTGCTGGAAGTGTACGCGTATTGATTCTGATTTGCAACACAGTGACGAGACCACCACGGGGCTCCCCTGCGAGGGGCGCGGCCACCGTGTTCCCGGCATTCAGCAATGGCGGGATTCTATGGGCTCGTCGGGAGCTCTGCTCCCGGAGGTCGAGCGCCTCGCTCGGCGAACAGCTCCACCGGTGCCACCCAGGGGCGCACGTTGTTGAAGGCGTTGGGACGGGCCCAGAGGAGGCCGGCGGCCCGGTCGCCGGGGAGGGGCCGCCCCGCGAGCAAGAGCAGGCCGCCAAGGACCAGCGCCATGGCGGCGAGGAGGAACGGCGTTGCCGTCCTGCCAGGTTCCAGCGGGAGGACCCAGGGTTCGGCGGAGAAGACCGAGGCGGCCAGGAGGGCGACGGCCACGGGCACCAGCACGCCGACCACGGGGAGAATGGGGATCCGCCCGGCCAGGGCCGAGCCCAGACCGATCCATAGCAGGGCGGGTGGCAGGAAGTGGAGGAGCGTCACGCCAAACCGGCGGGAGGCGCCAGGGGCCTGATGGACACCGCGCTGAAAGCCGAGCAGCCGAAACACGCCGGGGAGAACGGCCACGGCGCCGGCGAGGGGTGGGACCAGGACCAGAGACGATGGCAGGTGGTGAAGGGCCAGCCACCGCGCCAGATGGCCGTTGACCGGATCGATCAGGGGAAGCCAGCCCAGGCCGCCCACGGCCAGGGCGAACGCGGCTTGGATCACCGTCAGCTCGCCCGCGACGGTTCTGGGCCGGGGCAGGAGACGCACGGCGATGAGAGCGATGAGGGCGGGGAGAATGAGCGAGCCGAGCCAGTAGCCGGTGGCTGCCGGGGTGCTGGCGAAGTTGAGGGTCGGCTCGTTGACCAGGGCCCACGGCTGACGGTGCAGGGGCAGCGTCACACCGATCCAGGTGGCGCCGCCGAGGACCGCCCCGAGGCCCTGGCCCGCCACGCTCGTGATGAGCGCCAGCGGGAGCGCCGCCGCGCCGGCGAGCCAGCTCGTCAGGAGGTTTCTCGGCGAAAGAGGGTCGATGACCGTGTACATCGCCGCATGCTACCATGGGCGCGTCATGACGGAGAAAGCCCTTTTCTTTCAGAGACCTTGGACCTCCGGTACGAGGCTTCCCCTGCGGGTTCTCGCGCTGGGTTTCGTTGTGGCGGTCGGGTTGCCGCTGCACCGGGGCTCCGCACAGGTCCTCCACGTGGAAACCCTCCCGGGCGGTACGAAGCTGGTGCTCGTTGCCCAGACCGAGGCCACGGCCACGGCGGTCGCCTGGCCCGAACGTGGTCCGGAGGGACGAACCGTCATCCGGAGCACCGCGAGTGGGGAGCTGAGCCTTGCGGGTGACCTGGCCACCGCCTTCGGCGGGGCGGCAGTCCGGCCGCCGGTGGCGGTCGCCGTGGGAGCGGCCGCGCGCGACGAGCTGGTGGGGGCGCTGGAAGGTGCGTTGGGTTCACTACCACTCGGTCCCGTGGACCGGGGAACCGGGGCCCCGGCCATGGACGAGGGGGGCGTGGAACGCCGTCTCGGCAAGCCGGGATCCGAGGCGACGCTCCGCCTCGAGCTGCCGCTTCCCCCTCTCAAGGACGGCCGCCGGACCGCCGTCGAGCTCCTTCTGGACCTGGCACCGGGGCTGCTGACGGGCGAGCTCCCCGGCCTCCGCAGGCGGACCGGGCCGGACTCGGTGACGCTGGAGGCGACGGTGGATGCGGCGTCCGCCGACCTCTACCTGGCGCGGCTCCGGCGCGGCTTGGCTCAACTTGGCGGCAATCCAGGACTGGACGCCGCGGCCGTGGATCGCGCACGCCGCCGGCTCCGCGTGGCGCGGCGTGCGGACCTCGAGGAGCTTGAAGAGGGAGCGCGGCACCTGGTCACGATCTGGCTGGCCGGTGGGGAGGAGGGGATCCGCCAGTACCTCTTCGGTGTGGAGGGCGCCGGCCTCGAGGGGGTCCGGGTGGCCGCCTCCACCTGGCTGGCCCGGCACCCGGGCCGGGCGACGATCTTCCTGCCGCCACAGTCCCTCAACCCGCGGTTTGCGGGAGGCCCCAGGCTCGTGGTGCTCGACAGCGGGCTCTCGGTGGCGCTCCTGGAACGGCCCGCCACGCCCCTGACCGTGCTCTGCCTGCGGCCCGTGACCACACCGGATCTCGCGGGCGAACGGACGGCCACCGTCCTGACCCGGCTGGCGGGACTGTTGCGGCGCTCGGGGAATGCTCCAGCCTGGATCCGAGTCGTGGCCGACCCCCCCAGTCTGCTGGTGGCGGCCGCGCCTGACGGCTTCGCGGAAGCGCTCGAGAGTCTGACCGAGGGCCTGCGCGAGGTCGGCGCCGATACCGGACCGCTGCCGGCGAGCCGGGACCCGCGCCGCGTGGCGCTCCAGCTGATGGCGCCGCTGGTGGGAGTCGACCAGGGCGAGCTGACGCCGGCGAGGCTTCTTGCCCCCGGCAACCTGGCGCTTGGCGCCGTGGTGCCGGACGCCGAACGGGCGACGGAGGCTCTTCACAAGCTGATGGACGTGCTGGCGGCCACCACCAGGGCCACGGCCGTCAACCTGCAGGGCTCCCAGCGCCACGTGGCGCCTCTGCCCGGTTCACGAAGCGCCATGGCCGTTCTGCTGCCCCTGGATCCTGCGACCGGTGAGGTCGTGGTGCGTCTCGCTGCGGCCCTCCTGCAATCGCGCGCGCGGGACGCCTTCGGCGCGGACGGGGCCTGGCTTCTCCGGCCCGACATCCCGGGACGCAGGGTGCTTCTCCTCGTGGTGGAAGCCGATGGAACGGTGGACGTCCTGGAGAAAGCCGTCGGCGCCGCCTGGGCCGGCCTGACGGCGCCACCGACCGATGCCGAGCTGGCGTCCCTGCGGCACCGCGTGGCCTCGGCGATCGCGATCCAGGGAAGCGGGACCGCCGGCGCCGCCGCCCGTTGCGCCCGGCTGG
>JAADFK010000010.1 GCA_013152925.1 Acidobacteriota bacterium
CCCACGGGGTCCTTGTGCGTGGCCTTGCCCAGGCTGATCTCCAGGAGCATGACCGGCAGGCCGATGGCGATGACGCAGAGGAGGTATACCAGGACGAAGGCGCCGCCGCCGTTTTCCCCGGCGCTGTAGGGAAAGCGCCAGATGTTGCCCAGCCCGATGGCGGAGCCCGCCGCCGCCAGGATGAATCCCACCTGCGAGCTCCACTGCCCACGTTGCGGTTCCGCCATTCGTGCTCCTTCTCGCGGGCCCAGCCTGCCCTCCGGTGTACGCTACCGGCCGATCGGCACGTCTGTCAAACCCTCACTCAAAAAAACCGCGGGGCTCCGCGGTTTCTTCGCCGGTCATACCCCTCACCAGGCACGTCGTCGCGTCACGAGCCCGCCCGCCGGCCCACCTGGATCCTTGTCACCGCAAGCTCGAGCTTGGCACGCATCCGTTCGAGATCCGCAGCATCGACACTGGCCAGCGCCGCTTCCGCGTCCTCCCGCTCCCTCTCCGCCAGCGCCAGGTCGATCTCCCCGGGCTCTTCGGCCACGGTGGCGAGCACCGTTACCCGATCGGGCAACACCTCGGCGAAGCCTCCCTGGATGGCCAGGTACGACTCGCGGTGGTCGGTACGGTACATCAGCTCGCCGGTGCCGAGGGTCGTCAGCAACGGGGTGTGGCCCGGCAGGACGCCGAGCATGCCCAGCGCGCCGGGGAGCTGGATCTCGTCGGCCGTCGTGTCCACGACCCGGCGTGTGTGCGTGACCACCTCGAGGCGGAGACTCCCGGCCATCTCAGGCCTCCGTCTTCATCTTCTCGGCCTTCTCCACGGCCTCCTCGATGGTACCGACGTAGAGGAAGGCCTGCTCGGGCAGGTCGTCCATCTCGCCGTTGACCAGCGCCTTGAAGCCGGCCACCGTGTCCTCCACCTTGACGTACCGCCCCTTGAACCCCGTGAACTGCTCGGCGACGAAGAAGGGCTGTGAGAAGAAGCGCTGGATCTTGCGCGCGCGGGCCACCGTCAGCTTGTCCTCGTCCGACAGCTCGTCGATCCCGAGGATGGCGATGATGTCCTGGAGGTCCTTGTACCGCTGGAGGATCCGCTGCACCTCACGGGCCACCTGGTAATGCTCCTCGCCGACGATGGTCGGATCGAGAATCCGCGATGTGGAGGCCAGGGGATCAACGGCGGGGTAGATGCCCAGCTCGGCGATCTGCCGCGACAGCACGCTGGTGGCGTCAAGGTGTGCGAAGGCCGTGGCCGGCGCCGGGTCGGTCAGGTCGTCCGCCGGCACGTAGATGGCCTGCACCGAGGTGATCGAGCCCTTGGTGGTGGAGGTGATGCGTTCCTGGAGCTCGCCCATCTCGGTCGCCAGGTTGGGCTGGTAGCCAACGGCCGAGGGCATGCGGCCCAGCAGGGCCGACACCTCGGAGCCCGCCTGGGTGAAGCGGAAGATGTTGTCGATGAAGAGCAGGACGTCCTGTCCCTCGGTGTCGCGGAAGTACTCGGCAACGGTCAGCCCCGTCAGGCCCACCCGGAGGCGGGCGCCGGGCGGCTCGGTCATCTGGCCGTAGATCAGGGCCGCCTTGGACTTCTCCCAGTCATCGGGATCGATGACGCCGGACTCCTGCATCTCCAGCCACAGATCGTTGCCCTCGCGGGTCCGCTCGCCAACGCCGGCGAACACCGAAAAGCCGCCGTGCTGCATGGCGACGTTGTTGATAAGCTCCATGATGAGCACGGTCTTGCCGACCCCGGCGCCGCCGAAGAGGCCGGTCTTGCCGCCCTTGGAGTAGGGCTCGAGGAGGTCCACCACCTTGATGCCGGTCTCGAACATCTCGACCTCGGTCGACTGCTCTTCCAGCGACGGGGGGTCACGGTGGATCGGCAGGCGCATGTCGGCCTCGACCGGGCCCTTGTCATCGACGGGCTGGCCGAGAACGTTGAGGACCCGCCCCAGGCTGTGCCGGCCCACGGGAACCGAGATGGGCTCCCCTAGGTCCTTTGCCACCATCCCGCGGACCATGCCGTCCGTCGGCTCCATGGCGACGCACCGGACCCGGCCCTCGCCCAGGTGCTGGGCGACCTCGGCGGTGACATCGATGGGCACCTCGCCCATTTCCCCGGAATCCACGATGTGCACCGCGTTGTAGATGGTGGGCAGGTGTCCTTCGGGGAACTCGACGTCCACCACGGGACCGATGATCTGCACGACGCGTCCTTCTACGCTTTGGCTCATCTTCCGGCGACTCCCTACTGTTCCAGCGCCTGGGCGCCGGATACGATCTCGATCAGTTCCTTGGTGATGGCTGCCTGCCGCGTACGGTTGTACAGGAGGGTCAGCTTGTCAATCATTTCGGTGGCGTTCTTGGTGGCCATTTCCATGGCTGTCATCCGGGCCGCGTGCTCCGCCGCGATGGAATCGAAGACGGCGGTCTGCACCTGGGTCTCCACGTGACGCGGCAGGAGCTCCCCGAGCAAGGTCTTCGCATCGGGCTCGTAGAGGTAATCCACCTCCGGCCCCGCCGCCTCGTCGCCCGGCGGGGGTTCCACGGGGAGCAGCCGTACGAGCGTCCGTTCCTGGCGCATCATGGAGACGAAACTGTTGTAGAGCAACCATATGGAGTCGGTCCGGCCCTCATCGAAGGCGTCCATCAGCAGGCGTGCCAGACGGGGACCGTCGTCCGCCTTGAGGTTGGAGATCATGGTGGGCTCTTCGTGGACCAGCTCCCAGGAACGCTTCCGGTAGTGCTCCGCGGCCTTCCTGCCCACGGCCACCACCGCCGGGTTCTCCCAGCGGTCCGAGGCCAGAAGCTCGTCCGCCTCCCGCAGAAGGTTGTGGCTGAACGCTCCACAGAGCCCCTTGTCGGAGGTGATGACCACGAGCCACGCCCGGTTCCCTTCCCGTTGCTCCAGCAGAGGGTGCGTGTGCTCGGTCCGCTCGGCCAGGCTGGCCAGGACACGCGACAGGGTGTCGGCGTAGGGGCGGGCCTTGGCGATCCGCTCCTGGGCACGGCGCAGCTTCGCCGCCGCCACCATCTTCATGGCCTTGGTGATCTGCTGGGTTCCCTTGACCGAGCGGATCCTCCGCAGGATGTCCCTAGCGTTGGCCAACTGCCGCCTCCGGATGGTCCTTGATGTAGAGCTCGGCCGCGCGCTTGCACAGCTCGGCGAGCTCTTCCTTGGTTTGATCTTCGATCTTTCCCGTCGCCACGATGCGTTCGAGGGTCTCGGCGCCGTTCTCACGGGCGTAGGTATGCAGGTAGCCCTCGAAGACCCTGATATGGGAGACCTTGAGGTTGTCCAGGTACCCCTGGGTCCCGGCGAAGATGGAAACGATCTGCAGCTCCACCGGCAGGGGCTGGTACTGCCCCTGGCGGAGGATCTCCATCAGGCGCTCGCCCCGGGCCAGCTGCCGCTGCGTGGCCTTGTCCAGGTCGGAGCCGAACTGGGCGAAGGCCGCCAGCTCACGGTACTGCGCCAGGTCCAGGCGCAGCGAGCCGGCGATGGCCTTCATGGCCTTGATCTGGGCGTTGCCTCCCACACGGCTGACCGAGAGACCAACGTTGACCGCCGGGCGCTGGCCGGCGAAGAAGAGATCGGGCTCCAGGTAGATCTGCCCGTCGGTGATCGAGATGACGTTGGTGGGGATGTAGGCGGCCACGTCACCCATCTGGGTTTCGATGACCGGCAGGGCGGTCAGGCTCCCGCCGCCGAGGTCGTCCCGGAGCTTCGCCGCCCGCTCGAGCAGCCGGGAGTGCAGGTAGAAGACGTCGCCCGGGTAGGCCTCGCGGCCGGGCGGGCGCCTGAGCAGCAGGGAGATCTCGCGGTAGGCCTGGGCATGCTTGGAGAGATCGTCGTAGAAGCAGATGGCGTGTTGCTTGTTGTACAGGAAGTACTCGCCCATGGCACAACCCGCGTACGGCGCCAGGTACTGGAGCGGTGCGGGCTCCGCCGCCGTCGCCGAGATGACGATGGTGTGCTCCATCGCATCGTGGCGCTCGAGCGTCGCCACCACCTGCGCCACCGTGGACTGTTTCTGCCCGATGGCCACGTAGACACAGATGTTGCCCGTGCCCTTCTGGTGGATGATGGTGTCGATGATGATGGCCGTCTTCCCCGTCTGCCGGTCACCGATGATCAGCTCCCGCTGCCCGCGACCGATGGGAATCATGGCATCGATCGCCTTCAACCCCGTTTGCATGGGTTCCTTGACCGGCTGCCGTGCCACGACGCCCGGCGCGATCCTTTCGACCGGGTAGTGGTCCGCGGCCTCGATGGGCCCCTTGCCGTCGAGGGGGCGGCCCAGCGGATCGACCACACGGCCCACGAGCGCCGGGCCCACGGGAACCTCGATGATCCGCCGTGTCCGGCGCACCTCGTCCCCCTCCTTGACCAGCTGGGACTCGCCCATGAGGACGCAGCCGACGCTGTCCTCCTCGAGGTTCATGGCAAGCCCGAAGACCTCGTTGGGGAATTGGATCAGCTCGCCCGCCATCAGCCCGTCGAGACCGTAGATCCTGGCGATACCGTCGCCCACCGAGATGACGGTTCCCACCTCGGCCATGTCGATGGCCGTTTCGTAACCCTCGATCTGGCGCCGGATGACCTCGGCGATTTCAGACGCTTTGATCTGCATGTGCTACCTCTCCACAGTGTGTTGCGACGCGATGGTCCGGCGCAGCTGCTCGAGCTGGCCCACCAACGAACCATCGAAGATCTCCGAGCCGATACGAGCCTTGAAGCCGGCCAGAAGGCCTGGATTGTCGACGAAACGAGCGATCACCTGGCCGCCGGCCCGTTGTGCCAGGGCCTCGACGATGGCCTTGCGGACGGCCTCGTCCGTGGGACCGGCCACCTCGACCGTGGCCCGGTACCTGCCGTGGCGCCGGTCGACGAGCCCCCGGAACGCCCCGGCCACATCGGCCATGTGCTCCAGGCGGTAGTGTCGTTGCACCACATGAACGAAGCGCCGGGTGGGCTCCTCGATCCCGAGCTCGTCCAGGACGGTCTCGACCAGCGCCTCCTTCTCCTCCTGGGGGAGGGCGGGCGTCACGAGGGCGCGAAGGAACTCCGGAACCTCCCGCACAACCTCGGCGATCGCCCAGAGCTCGGCCTCGGTTTTCTCCTCGCGCTGGGGGTACCGTTCCACCACCAGGTCGAAGAGCGCCTTGGCGTAGGGTGCGGCGTGGAAACGGGCCATGCTCACTCCCTCCCCTCGAGATTCTCGAGCACCCTCAGGTTCCTCCTGAGGATCCGCTTCCGGTCGGCGTCGTTCACGTCACGCTCCAGAAGCTCCCGCGCCATCTGGACGGTCAGCTCCGCGGTGTCGCGCGCCAGTTGGGCCCGGGTCTCCGCCGTCCTCCGTCCGATCTCCTCGTCCACACGGCGGAGGAAGCGTTCCTCCTCCTTGGCGGCCTCGGCCAGGATCCGCTCCACCTCGGCCTTGCCCTCGCGCTCCGCCCGTTCCCTGATCTCCTCGAGCTCCCGCTCCACGGCGACGAGCCTCTCTTCGATCTCGCCCTGGAGCGACTCCGCACGCCGGAGCTTGTCCCTGGCCTCGGCCAGATCGTTCTGGATCTTCCGGCGACGCTCCTCGAGGAATCCGTTGAGCGGCCGTCCGATGAACCACCAGAGGGCAACGATGAAGAGAATCAGGTTGACGGATTTCCAAATGGGGTCGGGAATACCAAGAGTCGTCCCCTCGGCGGCCCACGCCGGAACCGCCAGGAGGCTGATCGTCAGGGTGAGCACCGCGGCCTTCAGACGCGTGTGGCTCATGAGCTCACCTCGCGCTCGAGCAAGCGGGAGGCCAGCTCCCGGGCCAAGCTGTGCGCGCTGGCCCGGAGCTCGGCCCGGGCGGCCTCGGCAGCCTCGGCCAGCTCCTTGAGAGCCGCCTCCAGCCGCGATTCCGCCTTCTCATGGGTCGCTTCGAGGAGCTCCTGCCGTTTTCCCAGGGCCTCCTGGCGAAGCTCCTTGCGACGCTGGGAGGCCTGGCGAAGCGCCCCATCGACACGGGATTCCACCTTCTGGAGCGCCAGCTCGTACTCCTCGTGACGCGCGGCCCACTCCTCGTCGGCGGTACGGATCCGGCGTTCACGCTCCTCGCTGACCCCGCCCACCGCATCGATCAGGTAACGCTTGACGAGCCAATACGCTACCCAGAAACAGATCATGATCAGAAGTAGCGAGTAATCTGGTGGGCTCATGCACCGCTCCGTGCCGGTTCCTCTCCTGCTGGTGCAGGGCGCCTCAAGCTACCAGAGCGCCTCGGTATGGTCAAGGTTTTGCCGCCTTCAAGGCTGGCTTGTTCCGGCTCGCGCTCGTGGCCTTCGGCGAGGACTTTTCCATGGCCACCTGTCCCTCGAGGAAGGCGCCCTCTTCCATGACCAGGGCGGGGGCATGGACATCAGCCCACACCTTGGCGGTGGCCAGCAGCTGGACGCTCGCCGAGGCCCGGATGGTCCCGCGGACCGTCCCGCCGATGACGCACCGTGCCACCTCGATCTCCCCCTCCACCACCCCGGACTCCCCGATCAGGAGCTCCGCCGCGGACCGGATGACGCCCTCGACCTTTCCGTCCAGACGGAAGGAGCTCTCGAACTCCAGGTCGCCCCGCACCGTACACCCGGGGTCGAGAAAGCCATTGAGCGCATCGCTATTTCGAGCCATCGGAAGCCTCCCCCAGCAGAATATCGAAAACTCGTACCATTTCCGCGTCCTCCCGGCAGTCTATGGTGATCATACCCCCGCGCCGCCGGGGCCGGATTCGCACGGGGGTTCCGAGCTTGAGACTCAGGCGCTCTTCGGCGGCCCGGATATTGGGATCCACCGCCGGAGCGCGGCGCGGACCGGATCGGCGGGCGCCGGCCGTTTCCCCGGTGCCCGCCGCCGCCCGTTCCACGTCCCGCACGGTGGCGCCTCCCTCGGCGGCGCGACGCGCCCAGCTGAGCCGCATCTCGTCGTCCGAAAAGGCCAGGAGCGCGCGAGCGTGGCCCGCCGTCAACCGGCCCTCGTCCACCAGCTGCTGAATCTCCGATGGCAACCGCAACAGGCGGAGGGCGTTGGCCACCGTGGAGCGGTCCCTCCCGACCTTCGCGGCGATCTGCTCCTGGGACAACCCGAAGCGTGTCCGCATCTCCTCGAAGGCCAGGGCCTCTTCCATCGGGGTCAGATCCCGCCGCTGGAGGTTCTCCACCAGGGCGAGCTCCAGCTCCTCCTCCCGGTCCACCCGTTCACGGATCACCGCCGGGATCTCCGGCAGGCCGGCGAGCCGTGCCGCGCGCCACCGGCGCTCCCCGGCGATCAGCACGTAGCCGGCCTCCCGGTCTTCGCTGACCACCACCGGCTGCAGCATGCCGTGCTTGGCCAGGGAGGCGGCCAGCTCGGCCAGGGCTTCCTCTTCGAAATGGCGCCTGGGTTGGCTCGGGTTGGGAGCGATGCTGTCCACCGGAATCTCCGTCAGACCCGAGCGGGCACGCGGGGTTTCAGGGATGAGCGCCTTCAGGCCTCTTCCAAGGGCGGGTTTACGTGCCATGGCGTTCCTCCACCCGGTCGAGGTATTCACGTCCCAGGTTGAGGTAGGCCTGGGATCCCCGGCTGCGCAGGTCGTAGGCATGGATCGGCCGGCCGTGGGACGGCGCTTCGGCGAGGCGGACGTTGCGCGGTACCACCGTCGAGAAGACCAGGTCGCCGAACACGCTCCGGACCTCTTGGGCCACCTGCTGGGCCAGGTTGGTCCGCTCGTCGTACATAGTCAGGAGAACCCCATCGAGCTCGAGCTTCGGGTTGAGGTAGCGCCGCACGTCCTCCACCGTCTTCATCAGGTCCGAGACACCCTCCAGGGCGAAGTACTCGCACTGGATGGGAACGATCAGGGCATCGGCGGCCGCCAGAGCGTTGACGGTCAACAACCCCAGCGACGGCGGGCAGTCCACGAAAACGAAGGGGTGCTGCGGCCCGTCCTCCAACGCGTCCCGGAGGCGAAACTCCCGGCCCATCATACCCACCAGCTCCACCTCGGCGCCGGCGAGGTCGGCCGTGGACGGCACGATATCCAGGTGGGGGAAGGTGGTGGGCCGAACCGCCTCAGCCACCGTGGCGGAGCCGGCCAGTAGCTGGTAGCTGGTGGCCATGCCGTCGGTGACCTCCATTCCCACACCGGAGGTGCAGTTGGATTGCGGGTCGAGATCGATGACCAGCGTTCTGTGCTCGAACGCCGCCAGCGCCGCGGCCAGATTGATCGCGGTGGTGGTCTTGCCGACGCCGCCCTTCTGGTTGGCGACGGCCACGAGGCGACGTTTCACGTGGAACATGGTCTACAGCTGGCCAGGCGGCCCCGCTCGAGCCCCGGCAGCGGCGAGGTTACCACACGCCAACCGGAGATCGTCTCCAGCCGCGTCGCCTCCTCGCCCCCAACCCACAGCAACACCCTGCCACCGGCCCGCAAGCGCGGCGCGGCCCACTCCAGGAGCTCCCCGTGGCCCCCCATGGCGCGCGACACCACGGTATCTGCCGTTCCCCGCCCGATCGGTGCGTCCTCGTAACGGCATTCCATCGCCTCCGCATCGAGATCCAGCTCCCGGATCACCGTGGACAGGAAAGCCCACCGTTTCCGTCTCGGCTCGATCAGATACCCCTCCCACTCCCGCCGGACCACCAGGAGCGGCACGCCAGGCAACCCCGCTCCGCTGCCCACGTCCACCAGGAGCCCCCGCTCAGCGCCCAGGAAGGGAAGTCCCGCCAACGACTCAAGCACGTGGCGGACCACCAGCTCCTCTCGGTTCCTGAAGCGCACCAGGTTGTGGGTCCGGCTCCAGCGCTCCATCAACTCCAGGTAGGCCCCCAGCCTTTCCGCCGTCTCTCCGGCGATGCCGTGCCGTTCCAGGATGCCCCCGTACTCCTCAGCCATCGCGCTCCTCCCGCGAACCGGCGCCGCGCCGGAGCCGCCCCGCCAGGATCGCCAGCGCCGCGGGCGTCATTCCCGGCAGCGACTCCGCCTCCTCGAGGTTCCGCGGCCGAAACCGCACGAGCAGCTCCCGCACCTCGCGAGACAGACCGGGCACCTCGGCGTCGAGCAAGGCCTCGGGAATGCGCACCGTGCGCAGCCTGCGCAGCCGATCGATCTCCCGGCGGTGCCGTTCCACGTACCCGGCGTACCGGAGTCGTGCCACCACCACGTCCCGGTCCTCGCCGGGGAGGTCGCGAAGAGCCTCCAGCCGCCCGGCCACCTTCGCGTGATCGACGTCGGTCCTCCTGAGGAGCTCGGCCCACGTGGCCGGGCGGTTGAGCTCGATGCCCGCCCTCTCCCGCACCATCCGCCGGGTGTCGCGGTCGGGCCTCAACCGCGTGCTCTTGAGGCTCTCGACGGCCTTCCGCCGGGCCTCCCACCGGCGTTGTTCCACGTGAAACATCGGCGCCGGGACCAGGCCCAGCGCGACCCCGCGCTCCATCAACCGCTCCCTGGCCGAGTCGGTTCCCAGCACAAGCCGGTGCTCGGCCCGCGAGGTCAGCATCCTGTAGGGCTCACGCTGCTCCCTGGTAATCAGATCATCGACGAGCACCCCCATGTACGCCTCGCCGCGTCCCAGCACCAGCGGCTCCTCCCCCCGAAGACCGAGGATCGCGTTCACCCCGGCCAGAAGGCCCAGGGCCGCCGCCTCCTCGTACCCCGAGGTCCCGAGGATCTGTCCGCAGAGCGACAGGCCCTCCACGCGCCGGACAATCAGCCGCCGATCCACTTGCGTCGCCGGCACCCCGTCGTACTCCACGGCGTAGCCGTAGCGCAGGAACACCGCGCCCTCCAGCCCCGGGATGGAACGGACCACCGCCTCCTGCACGTCACGCGGCAGGCTGGTGGCCAGACCATTGAGGTAGATGCTCGGCGTCGCCAGACCCTCGGGCTCCAGGAACACCGTGTGCTCCCTGTGGTGCGGGAACCTCACCACCTTGTCCTCGATGGAGGGACAGTACCTCGGTCCGGTTCCCTCGATAACGCCGGAGAACAACGGCGACCGGTGGAGGTTGTCGTTGATGATCCGCTGCACCTCCTTCGGGTCACCCAGCACACCACCCGGTTGCACACCTCGCGCGTCCTCCAGGAAAAGGGCCGCGGCTCGGCATCCCCCGCCTGGACCTCCAGGCGATCGAAGTCGATGCTCTCCCTGTGCAGCCGCGGCGGCGTCCCCGTCTTGAACCGCAGCAACCGCAGCCCGAGCGCCTCCAGGCAGGAGCTGAGCCCTCTGCTCGGCGCCTCGCCGAAGCGGCCGCCGGGCC
>JAADFK010000011.1 GCA_013152925.1 Acidobacteriota bacterium
GCCTCGACGCCCACCAGCCGGACCCGCTCGTGGGGGACGAAGGCCGAGAAGATCCCGGCCGCGTTGGAGCCCCCACCGACGCAGGCCACCACCAGGTCGGGCAGCGTCCGCGTGTCCTTCCGGAACTGGGTGAAGGCCTCCCGGCCGATGACCGACTGGTAATCCCGCACAATCATTGGGAAGGGATGGGGCCCCAGCACCGAGCCAAGGATGTAGTGAGTGCCCTCGACGTTCCTCACCCAGTCCCTGAGCGCCTCGTTGATGGCGTCCTTGAGGGTGGCCGAGCCAGCGTCCACGGCGACGATTTCCGCCCCGAGAAGCTCCATGCGCCGCACGTTGGGCTCCTGGCGGCGCATGTCCTCGGAGCCCATGTAGATCCTGCACGAAAGACCCAGCATGGCCGCGGCCGTGGCCACCGCAACGCCGTGCTGGCCGGCCCCCGTCTCCGCGATCACCCGGTCCTTCCCCATCTGGCGTGCCAGCAGGGCCTGACCGACGGCGTTGTTGAGCTTGTGCGCCCCGGTGTGGCAGAGATCCTCCCGCTTGAGCCAGATCCTGGCGCCGCCCAGCGCCGCCGAGAGGCGCCGCGCCGGGTAGAGGGGGGTCGGCCGGCCCACGAAACGCTCCAGGAGCTCGGCCAGGCGGGCCTGGAAGGTCCGGTCCCGCCGGGCTGCCAGGTACGCCTTCTCCAGCTGCGCCAGCGGCGTCATCAGCGTTTCCGGGACAAAGGCCCCCCCGTACTCGCCAAAGTACCCCCGCTTGTCAGGTCCCGGTTTCATGACATCTTCCCTTCAGACGGCCATTCTACTCCAGCAACCCGTGGCACGGGACCCACCCCGCGGCCGGGTCAGACCATGTCGAGCTCCCGGAGGGCCGCCCGCACGCCCGCCACGAAGGCCGCCATGCGTTCCGGGTCCTTCCGGCCGGGCACCACCTCCACGCCGGACGAGACGTCCACCAGCGCCGGCCGGATCCGCCGGATCGCGTCGCCGATGTTCTCCGGCGTCAGGCCGCCCGCCAGGCCGAGCGGCACACCCGGAGGTGCGCCGGCCAGGAGCTCCCAGTCCGGCGCCACCCCGTCGCCCGCCCCCGGGTCGATCAGCGGCAGACAGCGCGCCGCCAGACTCCGTACCCGCGCCCAGTCCACACCCGAGCCCACCGGTACCCGACGCAACACGCACCGCCCCAGGGAGTCGAGCCACGCGTCGGGCTCATCGCCGTGGAGCTGCACCCAGTCCAGCCGAAGCTCCCGGCGGACCTCCAGGACGTACTCCAGGGGCTGGTCCCGGAACACCCCCACCGTCTCCACTCCGCCCACCTCCCGCACCCACGCCACATCCCCCGCCGCCACGGCCCGCCGCGTCCCCGGCACGAAGACGAATCCCACCAGGTCCGCCCCCGCCGCGGCGGCGGCCTCCACGTCCCCCGGCGATCGCAAACCGCAGATCTTGACCAGAAGCTTCATCCGGTCACGGTAGCAGAAAACCCTCCCATCCGGCCCACCCGCCCCGGCGGTGCCGCCAGCGGCACGTCCCCCGGAGCAACCATCCATCCCGTCATCCCGGCCGTGCCACCCAACAAGGATGGGGATGGAATTGTCTCTCTCGCCCGGGAGATCCCTCCACTTCGCGGTGCTCCGCACCGCTCCGGTCGGGATGACACCACGGGCGGACACCGGTCGGGATGGCACGACGGGCGGGCCCCGGGCGGGATGACACCATGGGTGGGCGCACCCTGGTCCGGCCGGGAGAAGGGGATGGGGATTCCGGTCGGCCGGGATGACCCTCTTTTCCTGTCATCCCGAGCGAAGCCGCAGCGCGGCGGAGTCGAGGGATCTCCCCTGCAATCCGACGCCTGCGGCCCTGCCGACGCCACGAGGCCCATGGGGGAGATCCCTTCACTTCGCGGCGCTCCGCACCGCTCCGGTCGGGATGACACCATGGGCGGACCCCGGTCGGGATGACACCACGGGCGGACACCGGTCGGGATGGCACGACGGGCGGGCACGCCGGGCGAGATGACATCATGGGTGGGCGCACCCTGGTCCGGCCGGGAGAAGGGGATGGGGATTCCGGTCGGCCGGGATGACCCTCTTTTCCTGTCATCCCGAGCGGAGCCGCAAGGCGGCGGAGTCGAGGGATCTCCCCTGCAATCAGGTGCCTGCGGCAGTGCCGACCCCACGAGACGTACGGGGTGAGATCCCTCCGACCCGGGGGCTTGCGCCGCCGCGCCAGAGGGCGGGGCCCGCGCCGGGGAGCGCCGCTCGCACCATACCGGGCCGGTTTGGGATCGCTCCAGTATGATGAGGGACATCATGGGGGGAGACGTCCGATCAGGCTCCGGAAACGCGGAACGGGCCGCCATGCGGCCGGGTCCCGGGCCGGAGGCGGCGCCGGGCCGGGGCACCAGGGGCATCCGGAGCTTCCTGCGCGTTGTCTGGGTGGCACGCCGGCACATGGCGTGGTTGCTGACCGTGCTGGTCAGCATGATCATGGTCTCCGTCTCGTCCGTGTTCACGCTCAACCTCATCCGCCCCATCTACGACCAGCTCCTCGGCGGCAGTGGCGGTGGCGCGTCCCGGACGCCGCCACTTCCGAAGCCGTTCTTTGCCGGCTGGCTGGACGGCCTGACCCATCAGGCGCAGACGTGGCTCCAGACCCATCTCGGCGGCGGACGGACGACGATTCTCCTGATGGTCCTCATGGCCATCGTGGCCAAGAACCTGTTCACATTTCTGACCCGCTACGGTGTCGCGCGCCTCGGGCTGGCAACCATCCGCGACCTCCGCGACATGGTCTTCGACGCCATCCTGCGACAGAGCCAGCGCTACTTCCACGGGACCTCCTCGGGTGTTCTGATCTCCCGCATCGTCAACGACGTCCGCCTCGTCCAGGAGGCCCTGGCGGACCGTTTCGGCGATCTTCTCCAGAGTTTCTTCACGCTGCTGGCCTTCCTGGTGTACCTCCTCTCCCTCAACTTCCGCCTGACCGTCGCCGTGTTGCTTCTGGCACCGGTGCTCGTCTTTCCCGTCGTTCATTTCTCGCTCCTGCTCCGGCGCTGGTCGCGGAAGGCCCAGGAGCGGATGGGAGACCTCTCCACGGTTCTCGATGAGGCGGTTTCCGGCATGCCGGTTATCCAGGCCTACGGCATGGAAAGCTTCGAAAGGGAACGCTTCTTCGACGCCACCCAGCGGCACTTCCTGGCCAACCTCCGGGCCCGCGCGATCCAGATGGCCAACGCGCCCGTCATGGAGGTCCTCGGCACGGGCGGGGCCATGCTCCTGATCGCCTACGCCTCCTCCCAGATCGCCCGCGGCACCATGACCCTTGGCGATTTCTCGGCCTTCCTTTTCGGCCTGTGGGCCACCTACACACCCATCAAGGCTCTCAACCAGTTCAACCTGGCGTTGCAGCAAGCCGTTGTCGCATCCGAACGGATCTTCGAGGTCGTCGACGCACCCGTGGACGTGGAGGACGCCCCGGGGGCACAGGAGCTTCCAGACATCGGGGACGGCGTCGAGCTCGACCACGTCTGGTTTGCCTACGAGGAGAAGGCGTGGGTCCTCCGGGACTTCGATCTCACGATCCCGGCGGGTACCACGGTGGCGATCGTCGGACCCTCGGGGGCCGGCAAGAGCACCGTTGCTCAGCTGATCCCCCGCTTCTGGGACGTGGACCGGGGCGCCATTCGCATCGGCGGACGGGATATTCGCGGGCTGCGCCTGGCCAGCCTCCGTTCCAAGATCGGCCTGGTTACCCAGGAGACCATTCTCTTCAACGACACCGTCCGCGCCAACATCGCCTTCGGCCTCGAAGAAGCGCCCCAGGAACGGATCGAGGCCGCCGCGCGGGCCGCCTTCGCCCACGAGTTCATCCTCAAGCTCCCCAAGGGCTACGACACGATCATCGGCGAATCCGGGCTTTCCCTCTCCGGTGGCGAACGCCAGCGCCTCGCCATCGCCCGGGCCCTCTTCCGCGATCCGCCGCTGTTGATCCTCGACGAGGCCACCTCGAACCTGGACACGGCCTCGGAGCGGCTGGTCCAGGAGGCACTGGAAAACCTGATGCGCGGCCGCACCTCCCTGGTCATCGCCCACCGCCTGTCGACGGTTCGTAACGCCACCACCATCGCGGTCATGGAGGCCGGGAGCATCGTCGAACGCGGCGGCTACGAGGAGCTCATGGCCGCCGGGGGTGCCTTCGCCCGGCTCGTCGCCATGCAGGAGCGCGGAGCTCCCGACAGCCACCGGAGCTCGTGAGATCGTGATGACTGATACCGCTCCGGCAACGGCCCGGCGGCCGCCATTCATCCCCGCCGGGCGCGTTCCCAGGCGAGCCAGCCCTTGAGGACCGCGCCGCGGACGGGGTTCCGGTGCCAGATGCGGTCCGCGCTCCATTCCACGATGTCCTTCGGCGGCGTGGTGCGTTCGGCCTCCGGTCTGGCGCTCAGCGTGATGGCCCCGGTGGGACAGGTGATGACGCAGACGCCGCAACCGATGCACCGGCCGGGAAGCACGCGGTAGGCGTCCTCGCCGGGCTCGATGGCTTCCACGGGGCACCGTTGGTCCGCGCACACGCCGCACGCCGCGCAGCCGGCCTCATCGATGGAGGCCACCCAGTTGCTGCGGACCAGGCCGTTGGGGGTCTCGTGCTCGGTCAGGAGGCGGATAAAGCCGCAGCAGCAGGAGCAGCAGTTGCAGACGAACATCTGGCCCCGCTCGAAGTTGTAGGTGCAGTGGATCAACCCCTCCCGCTCGCAGGCTTCCAGGAGCTCCATGACCTCCCCGCGGGAGATGACGCGGCCGAGGGCGGCGCCTTCGTCGAAGGCGCCCTCCTCGGAGGAGAAGGCCAAGCAGGTCTCCATGGTATGGGAGCAGGGGTTACCCAGCACCTCCTGCTCCTTGCGGCAGATGCAATCGGCGACCCGGAAGGAACGGGCCCGCTCGAGCATTCTCCGGAGGTCGTCGGTGGCCAGCACGCTGGCGCGGGTGTCCACGGTCCGGTTGACGGGCACCACCCGGGCGAGGCCGGGCGCCGGACCGCCGAGCGCGCGCGCCAGGTGGGGCGCGTAGGCCTCCATGAGCTCCGCCAGCTCCCGGTCGATTCGTGGAAGCTGCATCTCGTAGATTCCCACCACAAAGGGCATCAGCGCGTAGCACCGCTTGCCGCGGTACTTGAAGGCGGCGATCTGGCCGCGCTCCGCCATGCCCTCGAGCCGCTCCCGAAGCTCATCCTCGGGGAGCTTGAGCCGCCGCGCCATCCGCGCCGCCGTCTCGGGGTAGGGCTTGAGCTTCACCGCCCACCGGGCGTCTTCCGGCGAGAAGATGCGTTCCAGGATTCGCAGCTCGATCCCTTCCGGCGTGGATGGGAACCCCTGGGGCAACGCATCCAACTTCTTGGCCAGCTTCCGGTAGATGGCATCCGTCACGAAACAAGGGTACCAGGAAAGTGCGTCGTGGGCGTCATGAGCAGGCCGGAGCCGCCGTCCGGCACGGCGAGATCCACGCGCAGGAGGCGGGCGAGACCGATGCGGGTGAGGTCGCCCACCAGACCGACGCCGATGTCGGTTCGCACACCGTGCATGCCCCGGCCCACGTGGCCGCCCCAGGTCTCGCCGGCATCGACGAAGGCCTCCGCCGAGGGAAAACAGGCCCAGCACGTCGCTGGCCCTCAGCCGGCGCTACTGCAGGTTGGGGAGCGCCCGGCCGGTGCATCGGCTCGCCGGGGCCGTGCGACCGGACACCGTTCCAACACCGGAGCAACGTGCCGCGTGGTGTGGCGATGTGGAGCCCGCCACAGGTGGCTGGTGGCCTTCCCCGGGACCACACGAGACGGCCGGCGCCAGGCCGGTGATAGACTGACCCGGTGAACGACATCGTGGCCATCGTGAACGAGATTCCGGGGGGCGAATTGATGACGCACACCCTCGAAGGACCGATCTCCAGAGGAACGGGCACCGCCGGAGAGCCGGATACCGTGGCCCGTGATGCAGCACGATCTCGGCCCGGCGGCGATCGGAAACGGTCCACGGCCATTCGTCCCCAGCTCGCGTGGGATCGCGTCGGGGCCATATGAAGCTCCGGCGTCACGTCTCGGGCGCCCTGTGGCTCGGGGCCTGGGCGCTGGCCGTCGCCACCACCGTCGCCGGATGCGGGTGGGATGGTGGCATCCCCGCGAGCCTGGCCGGAGTCGATCTCACCCGGATCGTGTCCGGCGAGAAAGCGCAGCGGATGGTGCGCGGGATGCACACCCGTGGGCCTTCGGTTCCCCAAAGCACCACCGTGGCCTTCTATGGCGGCGGCCGCCCCGAGGTGGTGCTGTACATCAGCGTGTTTCCCAGCAACTCCGAGGCCGACCGGGCGCTGGCCGCCATGGTGGACGGCATTCGCCGCCGGCCCAGCCCGTTCCAGCTGCGCGGCCCGGACAGGGATGGCGGCTGGCGACTGTCCGGGCTCGGGCAGGAACACCTGGTCTGGGTCGATGGATCCCGCCTCGTCTGGCTCCAGGCGAACCCAAACCTGCTGAGGCGAGCACGGGAGGAGCTGCGACATGGTGCCGGACGCGGCTCCAGGTGGGACGAGTAGGCCGCCTCCCTGGAGACGGTGTGGCGTGTTCTCATCCAGATTCCTCGATGGGAGCAGCGCGGCTCCCGGGTTGGAATCGGGTGGTTTTCCTGCAAGATCCTGGAAGACAAGGATATCCGCGGAGGCCCACCCCGGTACGCCGCACACAGGAATCCGCAGCCTGGGCCAAGATTGCAAGAAAGCGCCGCTTGTGGACGGGAACGCGCTAAGCTCCTGTCATGGAGCTTAGCGTTTTTGACCTGTTCAAAATCGGCATTGGGCCTTCGAGCTCCCACACGGTCGGACCCATGCGGGCCGGCGCCTTCCTGGTGGAAAAGCTAAGAAAACACGGTCTCTTTGGTCGTGTCAAGCACATCCGGGTCGAGCTCTTCGGGTCGCTGGCTTCCACCGGCAAGGGGCACAACACGGACAAGGCCATCGTCTGGGGGCTGTTGGGCGAGCACCCCGACACCATCGATCCCGCACAGGAGGAACCGCTCTACCAGGCCGTCGTGGATACCGGTTCACTGCTCCTCGGCGGCGAGCGCAGGATCCGTTTTGCACCCGGTGAGGACCTGACCTTCCGGGAAAACGAGCTGTTGCCCTTCCATCCCAACGGGATGCGTTTCACCGTGGAGGACGCCCACGGCGCCGAGCTGTACCGCAAGGTCTTCTACTCCATCGGCGGGGGATTCATTGTCGGCAACAAGACCGCGCGGGACGACCAGCTCACCAAGGAAAGCACCCGGCTGCCCTGGGATTTCAATTCGGGGGCCGAGATGCTCGAAATGGCCCATCGCTCGGGGCTCCCCATCTCGAAGATGATCTTTGAAAACGAGAGGGCCTGGCGAAGCGCGGAGGAGATCGGCGCCGGGCTCGACCGCATCCACGACACCATGCAGGCCTGCGTCGAGCGCGGATTCACCGTCCGTGGCGACTTGCCCGGCCGGCTCCGAGTCGAGCGTCGCGCCCCTGATCTTTACGAGCGGCTCTCCCGCCAGAACGAGGGCGCCTTCGCCGACCCCCTGGCCGTCCTCGATTGGGTGGGGCTCTACGCCCTCGCGGTCAACGAGGAGAACGCCGCTGGCGGCCGCGTCGTCACCGCTCCGACCAACGGTGCGGCGGGGATCGTTCCGGCCGTCATGCGATACGCCGAGAAGTTTCTCCCTGCCTGCAACGGAGCGAGGCACCGGTCGTTTCTCCTGACCGCCGGGGCCATCGGCATCCTCTACAAGGAACGGGCATCGATCTCGGGCGCCGAGGTCGGGTGCCAGGGAGAGGTTGGCGTCGCCTGCTCCATGGCGGCCGCCGGCCTGGCGGAAATCCTCGGCGGCACGCCGGAGCAGGTGGAAAACGCCGCCGAGATCGGAATGGAGCACAACCTCGGCCTGACCTGCGACCCCGTGGACGGCCTCGTCCAGATCCCCTGCATCGAACGCAACGCCATGGCCGCGGTCAAAGCCATCAACGCCGCGAGGATCGCCCTGTACGGAAGCGGTCATCATCTGGTCTCTCTCGATCAGGTCATGGCCACCATGAAACAGACCGGGCTCGACATGAGCTCCCGCTACAAGGAGACCTCCAAGGGCGGCCTGGCCATCAACATCACCGAATGCTGATCCGCTCGCCGGTGCGGCTTGTTCCGGCTCTCCGGAAACCGCCCGCCCGCTTGGCGGCGTCCGCCCCTCACACCCGCCCCAACTCCGCGCCTGCCCGCTTGTAGCCCAGCGCGATCATCTCGTCCGCACGATGGAGCTCGAAGGTCGCACAGGCATTGGACGGAATCTTAACGACGAAGTCCGGGTTGTAGGCGGCCACCTTGAAGCGGGTGATCGTTCGCTGCCTGGTCTCAAAGGAGCGGATGACGAGCTCGACGACGTTCAGGCTCTCCTGGGCCTCCCCATGCCCGTCAGACTTTAGAAAGTTGGGACGATCGTCCCATTCTTCAGGATGACTTCGGCGGCGCGTCGGTTCCCTCCCGGTTGACCGCCGCCGCCAACTGCCGGTCCAGACGATCAAGCTCTGTCGCGAAATCCCCATCTTCGAGCCGGCACCGGATACCTTCCCCAACCCACGAGCTCACCACGTCCGGGATTTTCTGGCACCGGCCTGAAGTGGCCGGTCGATCAAGGGCAAAGTGACGGTGACGATGCCTCCCGGACTGGACGTCGACCTGGATACCTCCTCCGGGGACTGCAATGTCGACGGAGACTTGGGAGAAGGATCGATCAAGGCGGCCACGTCCTCAGGCAAGCTGACGGTTTCCGGATCTGCCCGGCGGATCTCCGCAGACACCTCGTCAGGGGATGTCGTGCTTCACCTCGGCAGACTTGCGGTCATGGTTACGGCGGATACCTCTTCGGGCGATGTTTCTCTCACCGGCTCAGCCAGGAAAAACGTGGCCGAAACGTCCTCTGGAGACGTCAAGGTTTACCTCAATGGCCCCACCGCCGACGTTACGGTGAAGACGTCGTCCGGCGATGTCACGCTCACCGGAAGGGCGGCCCGGCTCGTGGCGTACACGTCGTCCGGCGACGTTCGCGCGTTCGGCCCTGGCGGGAGCGTAAAGGCCGATACCAGCTCTGGCGACGTCAGCCTGTCCTGGGCCGAAGCTCCCGCCGGGTTAGAGGTCAACATTGATACGACCTCCGGCGAGGTCGGCCTGAAATTCCCGCACGACACTGTGGTCGAGGGTCGCTTGAGCACAACCTCCGGCGATATTGGGTCCGGTTTCTCAGGCAGGACTGAGGATCACGGCCACCTCCTGGTTCTCGAGGCTGCGGGCGCCAAGGCGAGCCTGGCGGTCAACACGACGTCGGGGGACGTCACATTGAGAAAACAGTGAGATATGCGGACAGGTTGAACGCGATCTCGATCTGCGCCAAACTGAGAAGGGTGAAATGGCGGATCCTTGAAGCGGATCTGGCACGTTTTGATTTTTCCCAATGTGCGCCCCCGAGCTCGCCGCCTACTCCGCCGGCCAGAAGCTGGAAGTGGCGGAGAAGTAGAAGATTGGCGGGCTAACCTCCTTCGGCGGGGCAGGGGGCCTTCTGGGGCGCTCTGATCGTGAGCACGTGCTCCGTCGCTCCGGCGTCCGCTCCCTCGCGGGCTGGAAGAGCCCGCAAGGAACCGCCCCACCGTCCCTCACTGTCCCGGTGTCGGGACGGCTGACAGAAAGATGGCATCGCCGGTCGTGTTGTCGATGACCGAGGCCAGGACGGCGCCACCGGCAGCACCGTGACGGCGTCCGCCGTCACGTTGTCGATCACCGAGGCGTGCCCCACCCAAGGGCCGTCACCGTCCGCCTCGCCCCAGATCAGGTGCACCGGCACGTTCTGGCCCCAGGTGCCGCCACCTCTGCCTGTGAAGGTCCTGGA
>JAADFK010000012.1 GCA_013152925.1 Acidobacteriota bacterium
CATCAACCCCCGGCAACATCCCTCATCCCGCACCCACCCCTTCTATCACCAGCCCCCGTCCCCCGCCAGGTGCATCACGGCGAGGTGTTACTCCCGACCCCTGCTTCCCATTGTCATCCCGACCGAGCGAGCGTAGCGAGCGAGTGGAGGGATCTTCCGGCGATCGTGAACCCCCAGAGAGCCGTCCCCCCTGCCCGCGCAACCGAATGCCATCCTGAGTCAACCCGGATCATTCATGAGACGTCCACGGCCTCAGGGAGAAGAGCTCCCTGGCGGGCTGGGGAAGAAGAGAAGCTCTCTCGCACGGCACGCAAGGGGAGAGGGCGCCTGGCCGCGGTGTCCTTTGACCGATTCCGCGCAGCTTGGTATCGGGGTTGACGGGGGTCGTGCCCAGGCGGGGCTCAGATGGCGCGGTGCTCTTCGAGGAAACGGGCGATGAGGATGTAGCCCTCGAGGTCGGCTGGGGTGAAGCGGTGCGGCCTTGTGGAGTCGATGTCGAGGACGCCGGCGGGGGTGCCGTCGGGGCGGTGGAGGGGGACGACGAGCTCGGAGCGGGTGCGGGCATCGCAGGGGATGTGGCCGGGGAAGGCGTGGACGTCGGGGACGATCAGGGGCTCGCCGCGGTCGATGGCAGCCCAGCAGACACCGGTGTGAGCCTGGAGGTGAAGGCAGGCGACCGGGCCCTGGTAGACGTCGACGATCAGCTCGCCGTCGTGAAGCAGGTAGAAGCCGGTCCAGGAAACCGAAGGGATCTTGTGGTGGAGCAGTGCCGCGGCGGTGGCGCGGCGCGCGACGGGCTCGCCGGTCTCGGCGAAGAGCTTCTCGAGCTGATCACGAATCCTTTCGAATCGGCTGGTTCCGGCCACGATCCTACCTCACATCTCTTCCGGCACCGGGATGCCCATGAGCTCTTCGAGCACCACGCGCATCTCCCCGAGGAAGAGGGTGAAGACGGCGCGGCGGAGACGGCGCGTACCGGGATCCTTCTCGCGGAGGACGGGGTGCGCATGGTACAGCTTGTGGAACAGTTGGGCCAGGTTGTGGGCGTGCTGGGCCAGGAGGGAGAACTCGAGCGAGGCCACAGCCTGGCCGGTGACCTCGCGGCGGCGGGCACAGGAGAGGACCAGCTCCCACAGGTCGCCGGGGATCTCGGTCCCGCGGAGATCGCCGATCTCCTCACCCTCCACGGTGCCCTCGCCGAGGCGTTCACGGAGCTTGGCGAAGATCTTGGCGGCCCGGACGGAGGAGTACTGGAGGTAAGGCCCGGTGTCACCTTCGAAGGCCAGGGCCTCGTCGAAGTCGAAGGCCAGCACGCGGTTGCGGGACTGGCGGGCCATCAGGTAGCGCAGCGCGCCCACGGCGATGGTGCGGGCCCGCTCGGCCATGTCATCCTCGTCGATGATGCCCTCGCTGCGTTCCTCGATGGCCTCCCTGGCGCGCACGGTCAGGATGTCGAGGAACTCGTCGGCCTTGACGCCGATGCCTCGCCGGCCGGACATCTCCACGAACGGCCGCTCCATGTCCTCGGCCGTCAGGCCGAAGTCGGCGCCGGTCCGCTCCTCGATCAGGCGAACGGCCGCCGGCGTCAGGGCCACCATCTCGTAGGCAAAGTGGATGGAGCTGTCCGCCGCCTCTGGGTGGCCGAGCACTCTGACGGCCTCCCGGACGACCTTCTGGGGGTAGGACTGGCGCACATCGATGACGTTGTACACCCGGCTCCCGCCACCGTAGCTGTACCCGGCCAGGTGCTCGCTGCGATCGTTGGTCGTGCGGGCCAGGAGGTTCCCGGCACGTCCGCAGTACTCCACGGGCGCCGCGGGGCCGGCACGGCGCCAATGGGCGTAGGGCCGGTACCCGAAGTCATGAAGAGCGCCGTCCTCGTCGCGAAGCAATCCCAGCTTCCACAGCTGGTAGGCGATGTCCTTGCCCGTGTAGGTCACCGTGCCGTTGGACCGCACGAGAATCTTATCCGGGTCGTCCATGTCGGCGAACTCCGGGCTGTCCGCCAGCGACATGACCCAGCAGCCGGCGTTCTTGCCGCCGGACTCCAGGCGGATGGCGCCGGCCTCGCGGAGCAGCTCGAAGGCGCGGTCCCAGAACCCCAGGTGGAGGATGTCCGACTCGTGGGGGAGGAGATCGTAGCCGATACTGAGCCTGGCCATGGTGGCCAGGTGACAGCGGAGGTTGGCGTCAGCCACGGCGGCGGCGAGACGCGCCACGGCCCGGGAAGGATAGGGGGCACCTGATACCACGGCCTTCTCGAGGCTGAAGAGGGCCTCGTCCAGATCCATGCCACCGTGACCGGACTCGATGGCGCGGAGCACCTCGGCCCGGCGGGCCGCAAGATTGGGATCGTCCTCGTAGGCGCCCGTCACGCGGGGATATACCTCCCAACAGAGATCGTCGAAATCTCCGGTGGAGGCGGGATGCACGCCTTCTCCGGGGAGGCGTTCGGCGAAACGGGTGATGAGCTCATCCCGCCGGCCCGGCTCGAGACCCATGGCCGCGGCGAGCTCGATCTCCGGGAGATACAGGATGCCCACCACCACGTCGGCCACCTGCACGCCGGTGTCGTCCACGTAGTTCTGGACTTCCACCGTGTGCCCCAGGTGACGCAGGCAGCGAACGAGGATGTCCCCGAGGACAGCGTTCCGGAGGTGCCCGATGTGAGCGGCCTTGTTGGGGTTGATGTTGGTGTGCTCGACGACCACCTTGCCCTCGGCGCCGGTGTCATCCGGGCCCTCGCCAGCCAGGAGGTGCTGGAGAAGCCCTGCCCGGTCCAGGAAGAGGTTGAGGAAGCCCGGACCGGCCACCTCGACCCGGGTGATCTCGGGCGGCCATTGAGCCGCGGCCGCCACCGCCTCGGCGATCTGCCGGGGCGAGCGCCGGAGGACGCGGGCCAGGGGCAGCGCGCCGGGCCAGGCCAGGTCGCCCATGGCACGGTTCGGGGGGATCTCGAGGGCGACCCGTTCCCCGGTGTGGTCGAATGCGCTCTTCAGTGCGGCGGCGACGGCCTCGGCGGCGGCCGTCCGGATCTTCTGCAAGGGCATCAGAACCTCCTGTTCCGGACCGGCATCATAGCGCACCGCTTCGGGACCGGAACGGGGTCCGGCCCGGATCATTCATGAGGGTTCGTGACGAAAGGCGCGAGGCGCCGTTCCCGGTGGCGTTCCCGCGCGAGTCGGGAGTGAGATACCGGTGCTATGCCCCCCCTGTCATCCCGAGGGAGCACCTTCGCCTCTCCCCCCCTGTCATCCCGAGGGAGTGTCTTCGCCTCTCCCCCCTCTGTCGTCCCGAGGGAGTGTCTTCGCCTCTTCCGCCCTGTCATCCCGAGGGAGTGTCTTCGCCTCTCCCCCCTGTCATCCCGAGGGAGTGAGCGAAGCGAACGAGTCGAGGGATCCCCCGGGCGAGAGATCCCGTCCCGCGCTCTTCGTATGGAAGGGAGTCGCAGGGGAGCGCCGTTCGCAACAGGTACCTGCCCTCGCGGGAAGTATCCGGAGCGGTTGGCACGGGGACTTCCCTTGGATCCCGTCCCGGTACGCCCCCGTGCCAACCGTGACGCACCGCATTGCGGGTGTCTTCCGGCCGGCGGTGCAGGGGACGCGCGGCTTCGAAGAGCCTGCCGGTGGTCCCAAGGCATCCCGGGATGCCCGGTGAGACGACGGAGACTGGGAAGAACGACCAGCGATTGAAACGGATCGAAGGAGGACGAAGGGCGAGCGGACGCTACCGGACAATACCTTCGAGGAACTCAGCCATGGCGGGGCCGGCGATGGGCATGCGGCGGAGCTCGGCGGCCTCGGCGGCGGCGGTACCCATGGCGATGGCCAGGGCGGGTTGGCGGAGAAGTGCGGCGATGGCGCCGCCCAATGCCTCGGGCGCCGGGCGAACGACCTTTCCGGTGGTTCCGTCCTCGACCAGGTCGCGGACGCCGGGAAGGTCCGCGGCCACGACTGGGCGGGCGCACCCCTGCGCCTCGGAAATGGCGCGGTGGCCGTGGTCGGAGCCGACGGCGGGGTAGACGACCACGTCCATGGCGGCGTAGAGGGCCGGCAGCTCACGTCCCTGGTAACCGGTCCAGTGGAGGCGATCCGTCAGTCCGAGCCGTGTGGCGAGGCCTTCGAGCTCGGGCTGTGCCTCGCCATGACCGATGGCGATCAGGTGGGTCTGGGGGTCCAGGGTCGCCGCCGCCTGGAGGAAGAGGTCAAAACCCCGGCCTCGGGCGACCTTGCCGATCATGCCGGCCACGGGAGCGCCGGCGGGAATGCCAAGCCGCTCCCGCCAGGCGGCCGGATCTCGTCCAGGACGGAACCGCTCCTCCAGGGGGACGGGAAAGGTGGCGACGGGGCGCCCTTTTCGCAGAACCGGAGGGATGTCCTTGGCCATGCTGGAGTTGGCGGCCATGGCTCCGCTCAGCCGGGCATTGAGACGCCGGTGGTACGGGTCCCTCCGGAGATGACCGGGGTTTCTGAAGCTCCGGACGACCGGGGTGGTCCGGTGGGCCTTGGAGTGGACGCAGAGAGCATGGTCGTGTGGCAGGAAGCTGATCAGGACATCGGCGGCGGCGGCCGCATCGCGAAGAACCGCCAGGTTGTGCCGGAAATCCCTCAGGCCGCGTTCCTTGCGAAGGGATGGCTCGGCCCACGAGAAGCCGCGGAGGCGCTCCTCAAGGTTGTTACCCCCGACGAAAACCAAACTGGCTTCGACCCCTGCCATGTGAAGGGCGCGGCAGGCGTGTTCGGCCGCGGCCGCTGCACCGGTGTACTTGTTGCTTGAGACGAGGAGAACGGCCTTCATCGGCGACCAGTATACCCGTCCGCCTTGAACGGCGCGGGAGAGAGGCCGGCATGGAAGGTGGCCCGGGGCCCCTGGCGGCTCTTTGGAGCGGCAGCCCGGCCGGCGTGGCGTGCGTTACAGGCAGGAGGTGGCAGTCCGGTCACGGAGCACGTATGATGGGTTCATCGGAAACAGGATCTGTGGCCTGAGATGGATTGTGGAGGTCCGCCCATGAAGTATCGATGTCTCGTCGCGGTGGCAGTGGTGATGGTGCTTGCAGGTGGGGCCGGTGCGGCCGACTACGTGCTTCCGGCCTTCGCCTACAACCTTCCCGGCCATGGGAAGAACCTGTGGACGACGGAGCTGTACATCTCCAACCCCGGGAGCGAGACCGTTCTCGTGGATCCTCCGGTGGTACTGGAGGGAAGGCTGGTGGTCCCACACCCATGCGTGCCGCCGGTCCGTCCGCTGGAGGTTCCGCCCCATGCCAGCGTCGTCTGGAGCTCCGAGGAGATTGCCTTTCAGCTCGGCTGCGCCGTGGAGGTTGTCGGCGCGCTCCTGCTCCATGCCGACGGTGACCTGGTGGTGGACAGCCGGATGGTCAACGTCTCGGGAGAGTTCGTGGAAGGCGATGGCGAGGTGCCGCAGATCATCCTGGCGGGCTACAGCCAGCAGATGCCGGGCCTCCCCGTGGCCGATCTTCCCGTGGAGCCGCGGCAGTTCATGCTGCCCTCACTCATCTGGCACCGGAACGCGTGCGGCAGTGTAGCCTTCGACAACTACGTGGGCTTCGCCAACCCCGACGATGCCCCGGTTGAGGTGACCCTGGACCTGGGGCCCGAGCTCCGGGAGCTGGGGATGGTGGTCGACGGCAACCCGGTTGAGCTGCCCTACACCCTGGAGTTGCCCGCACGGAGCTGGCGGCAGATTCACGTGACGCCAGAGAGCAATCAGTTACCGGTGTGCCTCGATCCGGAGCGCTTCGATCTTTACGTGACGACCCGTGGCCCGGTGGCCATGTACGCCTCCGTGGTGGATCGCAGCAGCCAGGACCCGCGGACGGTCTTCCCCGTGGCCCTGAGCGGCGATCCGGCGTCGAAGTAAGACCCTCAGTGCAGCCGGCCGGCGTTGCCGCCGGTGAAGGTCTGGTGCGCGCCGGGGCGGGCGGGCCCCGCGGAAGGCCGGCGCGCCTCGGGTAGCCGGGTGCCAACGAGGAGGCGGTTCCGCATCCACCGCACCAGCGGGGGATGGCCAGGCGGGGCGATGAAGGTCAGGTCGAGGTCCGGCTTTCCGTCGTCGTCGGTGTCGGTGACGAAGGTGTCCAGGTAAAGCTGCTCCAGGTGGAAGACCTTGGTCATCGGCGGGATGGAGGGCACCGTGGCCGTCAGTGTCAGGTCGTCGCCCTGGAGCCCGACCGTACCGAGCCAGGTCCTTCCGTCGTACTGCGCGACGCCGTAGTCACCGCGGTACCGGCGCCAGGTGGATGGGTTGGTATGGACCGGCGGTGGGGTCTCGCCGGTGGGGTGGAGGACGCCGTCGGCGATGCAGTAGGCGGCGTCGTCCAGGGCCTCGAAGGTGTTGGCGAGGACGGCGACCGCGAAACGCCGGCCCGGCACCCACAGGAGGTATGCCCCCCAGCCGGGCACATTGCCGCCGTGCTGACGGACATCCAGCCCCTCGAAGTCCTCGGAGAAGATGCCGTAGCCGTACCACAGGTCGGCGGTGGTGTGCGTCCAGACCAGCGGGGCCTGCATTCGCCGGGCCGAGGCAGGTGCCAGGACCGGGCTGCCCCCGTCCATGAGGAGCAGGGCCCATCGCACCAGGTCGCCCGCCGTGGAAAACGCCATGCCGGCCGGATTGAGGGTCTCGCTGGCGTAGGAAGTGGGACCATAGACGGTCTCCTGACCGCTGGAGGCGTCGCGCTGGTGGCCCCAGGAGTAATCGCCTGTGGCTTCCACCGCGGAGCCGTCGAAGGTCGTCGAGCCCATGCCAGCCGGGCCCCATACCCGCTCCGCCATGTAGCTCCGGTAGTCCAGGCCGGTGACCCGCTGGATGATCAGGCCGGCCAGGCTGAAGTTGGGGTTGGAGTAATTCCAGAATGAGCCGGCCGGAGCGTACAGCTCGACGGTGGCCATGTGGGGGACCCACTCGTCGAGGCCGAGGGGGTGGAAGATGTTGCCGACGGCATAGGTGTCCGGGATGTCCGAGGTGTGGGTCAGGAGCTGTTCGACCGTGACGGTCGCGGACTGGCCGGGTTTGGCAAGCTCGAAATCGGGGATGTAGACCGTGACGGGGTCGTCGAGGCGAACGGCGCCGGTCTCCACAAGCTGCATCAGGCCGGCCGCCGTCATCATCTTGGTGATGGAGCCGATGCGAAACACCGTCTGGGCGTCCACGAGCTGGCTGCCGCCCCGGCGGCGCACGCCGAAGCCTCCCTGGAAGGCTAGATCGCCGTCGACGGCCACGGCGACGGCCGCGCCCGGTGTGTCGTGGAGCGCCATGGCCTGCTGGGTGCAGAAGGTGACGGTTTCGTCGAGCGAGGCGCCGGCGGGCGCCTTGGGGATTGTGGCGCCGTGTTGCCGGGGTAGCTCCGGCCCGAGATCCGAGAACATCAGCGGCCGGGTGGTGGCGGGTCGGCCGGCCGCCACACCGGGGGACGAGGCGGCAAGGAGGAGAAGGGCAATCAGGAAGACGGCGCCGCGCGGGCGGATCGCCGCGGCAAGAGCTCGGGCGGTCCGGGAGCGCCGGGCAGCCCTCAATGCACCCTCCCGCCGCCGGCCGCGGTCTCCTCGTCGTCATAGCCGTGGATCATGACGAAGAACCAGGGGGAGAACGGCTCCCCTTCGGTGGCCGAGACCAGCTCGAAGACGTGCTCGCCCGGGCGTTCGCCGGCGAGCGCCTGGACGTGGGTCACCTGCTTGGTGTCGATGAAGATCTCGGCAAGGGCCCGCTTGCCATGGAGCGCCTGGACCAGCAGCGTGTCGTCGGAGTCCGGCCCCAGGTACCAGTGGAGGTCGTCGTCGTCGTAGACGACCACTTCCGGCGTACCGGCCCTGAGGATGCAGTTGGGATGCAGGACGATCCAGCTCCAGAACGCCTCCAGCGACAAAGTGTACGGTGGCTCCACGAACAACCTCCCGGCACAGGGTTGTGCCACGGCCTCAGCATAGCGCGGTCCGAGGCGTTGGGGAACGCCGAGGCGATCCGCGGGCCGACGCCGAGAGGCCAAGAAGGCGATTCCACCTCTCGCCCGCGGCGCTCTTCATGCCGTTCGTCTCCGGCTTCTCTTGCTCGGCCTTCTCGTCGTGGCACTCTGGCGGGATCGGGGACGGCAGCTCCGCGCGCAGCAGGGTGTAGGCTGGTTCGATGAAGGCGCCGAGAATGGGATCAACCGGGGGTGGCCAGGGGGTTGGAGGTTCCCTGGTGGAGCCCCGCCCTTCGACCGTCAGGTTGCCGGCGTGCCGGCCCGAAGGGGTGGCAACGGTGCTGGACTTCTTTCTCCGGCGCTTTCCGCGAGTTCCGGAAGAAACCTGGCGCTTGCGATTCCGGGCGGGCAAGGTCTGGGCGGAGGGGGAAGTCCTGACCGAAGCGACGGGGTTCCGGGCGCTGTGGGTGGTGCACTACCGGAGGGAAGTCCCGGAGGAGCCGCCGGTTCGGGAGGACTTCAGGATCGTATGGGAGGACCGGGACCTCCTCGTGGTGGACAAGCCGCCCCATCTCCCGGTGACCCCCGGCGGGAAGTGGGTTCGCAACTGTCTGCTGCACCTGCTGACGGTCACCACGGGAAACTGGGAGCTGGCGCCACTTCACCGTCTCGATCGGCTGACTTCGGGCCTGGTGGTGTTTTCCAAACGGTTGCGGACCCGATCCCGCTGCTGCAGGCTTTTCCAGCCTCCGGCCCGGGTCGACAAGCTGTACTGGGCCGTGTGCGAGGTGGTGGGCGGCGAGCCCCCGGAGGAGGCACGCCTGGAGCATCACATCGCCCGCAGCCCCGAGGAGCACTGGCGACAGGTCGTGATTCGGGGCCTCCCGCCGAACGCCGTCTGCCGGATCGAGCGCGTTCGCCGGACCGGCCGGCTGGCGCTCTACCGGGTCCGGCCCGCCACCGGCCGGAAGCACCAGATCCGCGTGCAGCTCGCCGCGGCCGGTCTGCCCGTCGCGGGCGATCCTCTCTACGGGACGCGCCCGGAGCACGATCCCTGGGACCTGGCGCGGCGCATGTGGCTTGACGCCCATCTTTTGGTCGTCAAGGGTTTCGAAAGGGCCGGCGGAATGGAGCCGCTGACGGTGGAGTGGTGCTCCTCGAGGTCGCCGGAGGAGATGCTGCGGGGCGCCATGGCGGATTCACCCGAACGCGGGCCTTGAACGGGCCGCCGTCGGCGGGGAATGCCGCTCAGCCTCCGAAGAAGGGACGGGCCTGGGCCGCGAGATCCTCGGGACGGACGACGCTGACGGGCTCGTCGAAGAGCATCTTGAGGAAGTTGACATCGGGCGCCATGTCCCGGAGGTTGAGGAAAGTCCTGGGAACCAGGCGCAGATGGGCTGAGTAATGGGACTGGCCCGCGGGCCCGAGAAAGAGCGCGGCGTTGAAGCTGTGCATCCCCGCCTCTTCGAAGTACCGGAAGCAGCGCCCGAGCCCCTCGATGAGGGGGGGCAGCGCCTCCTCGTCGAAGTGTTCGAGGCTCCACGCTCCGGGCAGGATACCCTGGATCTCGCCGAGCACGCCCTCGGGGGCGAAGGCACTGATCCACCTCCATGGTCCCGTCGCGCCGAGGAAGCGCTCCCCGGTCTCGGTCTCCATGTCGATCAGGGTCGACCAGTAATCGCGTCCGTGGCGGCGGTGAAATGCCCCGGAAGCCGCCAGCTCCTCGCGGTACCGGTTCCCCGGGTGGGCGGTCAGGAAATACTGCTGGTGGGGGTGCACCAGCCCGCCGCCGGAGGGCGGCATGTAGTTCCACCCCATCAAGGGAAAGGCTGGATCGCCCACGGAGCGTCGCAGCCGGCCCCAGAGCTCAAGGCCCAGCTGGAACCCGTCGGCCAGGATGGCTGGCGTGAGGCCGCTCAGGGGGACCACGTGGTCCCGGGTCAGGATGCAGACGGTGCTGTGAACGTCGTAGGGAAAGAGGTTGGGCACCAGGAGAGCTTCCCCCCGTGC
>JAADFK010000013.1 GCA_013152925.1 Acidobacteriota bacterium
CGCCGGAACGTGGTCTGCCACGGTGTGGCCAAGGCGCGGGTGGTGGAGGCGCTCCGCATGACCGCCGCCTCCGGCCGCGTCTCGTTCACCGACGCGCTCCTGTGGGCCGTGGCCCGGCAGGAGGGCTCGGGCGTGGCAACCTTCGACCGCGCCTTCCCGAAGGAGGGCATCCGTCTGGTAGACCCGGGGGTACCGTCGTGAGACCGGCTCGCGGCACACGGACCGTGGCGCTCCGGGCTTCTGGCCGGGCGACAGGGGGGGCTGCCGGGGAGATCGAGAGCCTCGGGTGACGGCCGTTGGACGGCGAGGTCGAAGGGGCCGGCGACAAAGGTCCCTCACCCCATCCAGAAGCCTTTGCGGTGGGTGATGCCGAGGGTGCAGCGGCGGTGGGGGCAGGACCAGACGTAGGCCGTGCCGAGCATCTCCTGGATCCGGGTGCGGACGACCCGGGTCAGCGGCTCCTTGCAGTGTGGGTAGAGGGGCGGGTCGGTATATTCTTCGACGGCGATCATGCCAGCCTCCCGCCAGAAACGCAGCCGAGAGCGGCCCCGTGTTCCCCCGCTGCTCCTGGAGGGTCGGGAGGGCCGTGGCGCTCCGGGCCTTGGGCCGGGCGGCGGGGAGCGGATCGCCGGGGAGATCGGGAGGATCGTGTGATGGCTGTTGGCTGGCGGGCTGATGGAGGCCGGGGAGGGGACCGGCGGGCTTACCACGGGCGCCGGGCGAGCCAGGTCCAGGCGGGGACGAGACGCACGGTGGTACCGTCCATGCTCAGGGTGTCCTCGGTGTCCAGGGTGACCACGGTGACTTCCGGCATGCGCAGCTCCTCCGCGGCTTCGCGGGCGGCGCGGAGCTCGCGGTCACGGGTGCCGGGAGCTTCCGGGTCGGCGCAGACCTGGACGAGGCGGGGTGGACCGGACGGCGGCACGGCCAGGAAGTCCACCTCGTACCCCGACCGGGTGACCACGTACCGGCACTCATGGCCCCGCCGCCTGAGCTCCAGGTAGACGGCGTTCTCCAGGAGATGTCCCACGTCGCCGTGGCCGAGGAAAGAGACGGTTCCCGCCAGGGCCGTGTCCACGAGGTAGCATTTCCGGGGGTTGACCCTCTGCCGCTTGACGGAGGCCGAGTGAATCGGCACGAGGAAGAGCAGGAAGACCTCCTCGAGGCAGCCAAGGATCTCGTGGAGCCCGTCCTTGCCAAGACGCACACCTTGCGAACGGAGCTCGTTGTGGAGACGGTGGCCGCTCAGGAGGGAGCCAGGGGACCTGAGGAGCCGCCGGACGATCCATCGGAGCGCCGTCGTGTTGGAGATGCCATGGCGCTCGATGACGTCCCGTAACAGCACCACGTCCACGTAATTGCGAAGGACCCGGACACGGAGCTCGTCGGCCAGGCCCTGCACCTCGGGGAATCCTCCGTGTTGCAGGAAGAGGCCGAGCTGATGCCGGAGCACCGCACGCTCCTGCTGCGAGGGGGGCCACCTGTCGGGAACCCCGAGCCCCGCGTGTCGCAGGTGTTCCCTGAAACCGAAGGGCAGGATTTCCGTGGACAATGCTCTGCCACGGAGTGCGGTGGCGATCTCACGGCTGAGCAGGCGGGAGGATGAGCCCGTGACGACGCAGCGGAACCTCGTGGTGTCCACCATGCGGCGGACGAACCGCTCCCAGCCGTCGACATTCTGGATCTCGTCGAGGAAGAGCCAGCACTCCTGGCCCATCACCTCGGGATACCTGGCGTACAGAGCTTCCGGGAGATCGGCGAGGTCGGCTGCCCTCAAGGGAAGCAGGCGTTCGTCCTCGAAGTTGACGTAGAGGATGCGCTCCCTGGCCACGCCCTCCTTCAGGAGCTCGTGGATCTTCTGGAACAGGAACCAGGTCTTGCCAGACCTCCTCATGCCCACCACGGCATCCACCTTGCCCGGAAGCGACGGCAGCTCCACCTCCCGCGGCGTCGGCCGGGGAATCGGCCATTCCTGAAAGTCGGCGATGATCTCGGCAAACACGCTTGGCATCAGATATATCCTTCGTTCAAGGACATAATCTATTATTCTTGTCCTTCTGTCAAGGATATATGAGCGCAAGAATCCCCGAGCTTCGCCGGAACGATCGGCGCGAAGCCGGGAGCTCCGGCGTCGTCGAGACGGGGAAGAAGCGGCGGACGCGTCGGGGCCGGAACGGCCGGCAACGGAAGCCGCATTATCCCATCCAGAAGCCCTTGCGGTGGGTGATGCCGAGGGTGCAGCGGCAGTGGGGGCAGGACCAGACGTAGGCCTTGCCCAGGGGTTCCTGGATGCGGGTGCGAACGAGCCGGGTCAGGGGCTCCTTGCAGTGCGGGCACAGGGGCGGATCGTGGCGCTCTTGCAGGGGAATCATGGCAACCTCCACGGAAATGGCTACGCACGGGGGCTCCTGGTGTTCCCCGGAGGACGAGAGCCGGATGCCACGGCGGGGAGATGGTGAGGGCCGGCTGACGGGATGCTCCCGGCATTGGCTCTGGCGACGGGCAGGCGGCAACACTGGCGTCGGCGCCGCTCTCGTCCCTGGAAGCTGTCCTGTCCGCGGGACGGATACGGGGACACTGTTCTTTGTGCTCGACCTCATCGTGCCTTTGCGCCCGAGGCCGGCAGCGCGCGAGCTTGCGGGCGCCGGGGAGACCGGGGTTCCACCGGGGACGCCTCCAGGTCGGCCAGCCAGCCGAAGCCGGACTGGTCGCTGATCACCGACAGAAAGCAGAGCTCGCGGAGCGGTTGCACCGGGATGGCCGCGGGGGGCAAGTCCGGATTCGTGCTCGTGATCGCGACCGTTCCGTGGGCGTCGGCCAGGCGGGTCAGTGTGACCTGTTTGAAGCGAGCAGGGCTGGTCGAGAGGGTGAGGGTCAGCTCCTCGGCCACATCGGCATTGCTCCAGATGGCGATGATGTCCTCGTCTCCTCGTGTGAAGAGCTTGTAGACCAGGCCGGAGTAGTCCGCATCGATCAGCGGGGCATCCCAGGCATAGACCGGCGTCGCCCCAGCCAGGTGTTGCACCATCACGTTGAAGGCGGCCGGATCGGCCGGGGCGAAACCGAACTGCAAGCCGAGGTAGCGCTGGTGGGCATTGATCGCCCCGACACGCAGGCCGACCATGGCCTCACGGGCCGGCGTGGTGGCCTCGTTGGGCGCCCCGGCGAGGGTGTCGTGGAAGCCGGCGTGCAGCTCGGTGTCGAAGAGGTAGAGCTCGTCGAGGACACCCATGTCCTCGGCGTCATGCAGGAGCGGGCTGGCATCGATCTTCTCGTCGATTCCCCGCCACATCTCCTGGGCGTGGATCGGGCGGCCGGAGGGAGTGACGTAATCGTCGAAGGGCGGAGCGGTCTCGCAACCCGCCGGTAGCCACCAGGGGTCGTTGGGATCCTGGTAGTAGGCACAGTTGACCGGCCCGGAAAGCCAGTTGGGCGAGGGCAGCGGGAACTGATGGATCATGACGGCCACGTTGCCCCGGTCCAGCAGGCCGTGTTCGATCATGTACCGTGTGGTAGCGGTCAGGCCCTCCCCGGACTTCTCGAGAGCGCCGGCGATCAGGAGCGCGCCGGGGTTGGCCCCGGCCATCGCCCCGGACGCCACGTTGGCGGAGGTGGAGAGAAACGGCCCGTAGGCTTGGGCGAACGCCTCGCTGCCGGGGCCCAACGCGCAGGCCGGCTGGTCGGGGCCGCTTTCGGCGTTGCACGGTGGCCCGCCGGGGTCGAGGCAGGGGCACAGGTAGAAGCCGTAGGAGGGCTCGTTGCCCGTCTCGATGAAACGCAGCTCTGGTGCGTAGCGGGCGGTCAGCTCCCGCACGTACTCGCCATACTGTTCCAGCAGGTAGCTGTTGCCGGGATCGTAGAAGCCGCGCGAGCCGTCTGGATTGGTGTAGTCCGGACAGGTCATCCAGCCGAAGTTGCCGTAGATGATGCCGGTGAACAGGGGCGAGTAATCCCGCTCCTCGGGCGAGAGGTCGTTGAAGATCCAATCCAGCCCCTCCCACAGGTACTGCCCGGGCTCGATCTGCACCTGACCCCACCCGCCCACGCTACGCAAGAATTGGGAGGCGTAGCGCTGCATCTGGGGAACCGCATGGCGGGTGTGGGCGTCGGCCTCGGGATCGTATATCTTCTGGATCGGGTGGCAGCCGCAGGAGTCTTGCTGCCGCGCACAGAGGATGTCGCGGGTGCTGCCGGCTGGATCTCCAGCGGCCGTGGGGCAGGGGCCGCAGCTCGGTCCCCAGACCTGGATGAACGGCGCCGGGGGCCCGTCGTAGAAGGGCTGGCAGTGCACGCCGAAGAGAGGGGTGCGTGGCGTGACGGCCGGCTGGATGGCCATCGTGACGCTCACCACGTCCGCGGTGTCGTGGGACGGGCTGCCAACCTGTTCCGCGGGGCTGAAAACCAGAGTGAGGGCATGCTCGCGCAGCCGTAGGGTCTGCAGCTTCAGCTCACCCTGCGCCGCGGCCAGCTGGCCGACAGCACGCGGAGGCGGCTCGCCTGGCTGCACGGCCGTCACATCGTTGACGTAGGTGTGGATGAGGGCCTGCGCACTGACGGTGATGGGACGATGGTAGCCCTGCACCTCGATCGGCAGGTAGGCCACCTGGCCAACGCTCAGGGGGAGGGTGGCCGGCGCCGAGACCAGCTCCAGTCCGCCCGGTCCGTCGGCCAGGACGACGGCGGCCGGCGCCGGCGCGGCTGTGGCTGTCGAGGTGGAGAACGGACCCGGCGCGGATCCGAGGGCCGCACTTTGCAAGGGTGCGGCCGCGACAGCGAGCGCCGTGAGCAGGATGGCGGCCGGCATGAACGCTCTCGGAGCATGCATGGACCTAGTTCCTTCCCGCCGGGGTCATCCGTCCGCGCGGGCGTCTCGGGGGCCGGGCCACCGACGCCCTCAGCTCGATCAGAGTGACCGAGTGGGCCGGGAAGGCGTAGGTGAGCTCCGCGCCGGCGTCGGTGATGGTCGTCTCGGTGGTGATCACGTCGGTGGGATGGTCCCCGTCGTTGAAAGCGGTGATTCCCGGTCCGCTCAGGGTCCACACCGTGGCCTCCGCAGCCGGCGTGAAGCCGCTGATGATGAGGGTGGCGGGGATGGCCGCGGCACGATCCTTGTTGATCGCCAGCAGGGTCAGCCGCTGGCCGTCTTCGTCCCGGCTCGCCGCTACCGTGAGCGCCGGCACGGAGCCGGTGAGCAGCGGAATGTCCTGCGTCTCGTAGACCACTGCCACCGGAGCGACGTGCTGGTCGAAGAGCTCCAGCACGTAGGCCGCGGGACGCGCGATCAGCCGCGGATAGGGGCTGAGCACGGGCGTGTTGGCCCAGCCCTCCCCTTCGTGGATATCGATGAGGCTGTGGAGATTGCCCAGGGACACGCCCAGCTCGGCCAGGTTGCGGATCATGTCGGCCACGAAGAGCCCCTGGTCCAGGGACATACCGTAATGGGGTGTGGGCGAGCGATCGGCAGGCACCACCAGATTGTATTCGGTGACGGCGATCTCCACCTGCGGCGCCCGCTCGCCGGCATAGAGTCGCACCCCTGCGCGGAGATCCTCCAGGTTCATGCGTTCGAGGATGGGGCCCGCCATGGTGCGCAGGTGGGTGCTGGCCAGGTTGGCTTCGGGGTCGCCGGAGCTGTAGTAGGGATGCACGGCCAGGAAGTCATAGGGGTGCTCCGCGCCCATGATCCGCAGGAAGGTGTCCGAGCAGAAGCAGCTCCCCACCTTGATGGCAGGGTCGATCCCTTTCATGGCGGCGTAGAAGTCTGCGAAACCGTCGTGAGGACCGGATTCATAGCTGGCGCGGAGGGACGCGCCCGCCGGGGGGATGCGGCCGTGCACACCGTCGCCGAAGCGAAGCTCGCCGGTCAGGGTGTCGAGCTCGTACACCATGTCATCCGGCCCGGCCACGGCCAGGTCTGGCGTCTCGGTCCAGGCGGCCCCGGCCACGGTGACGGTCTGCGTGCCGGTGACCACCGGCGGGTACTGCACGAAGAAGACCTGGGAGGGCCGGCCGTCGGAGCGGGAAACGCTGTCTCGCCAGTCGTCGGCTTTCACCAGCCGCTGATCGGACTGCCAGGCGGTGCCTCCCGCGGCGTACTCGATGGGGTCGTGGGTCCAGGAGCGCTCCCAGTCCCCGTAGAGCTCGTTTCCAACCTCCCAGTACTCGATGGCGTAGGGATGAGGCGTCATGCCCAGCCGGACCTGGTTGGCTTCCCGGCGCGCGGCCCACTGGTCCACGCTGCCCCAGTCCACGCCCAGGCGGTCCGCGCCGATACGCCGCGTGTCGGTGACGGCGCCGTTGGCGTAGGCTACCCAGGCCGCTGCTTCCTGGGCGGTGCCGGTACCGAAGTTGACCACCACGTTGCTCGTCGCCCCAATCTGCTCCATGTACGACATGTGCTCGTCGAAACCGTAGGCATTGTCAACAGGGGCGCCGTCGAAGCCCAGAATGCCGGTGGGCCGCTGGCCGGGGGGACCGATGCCGCCGGTCCAATGGTAGGTGCTGCTGACCGTACCGCCGGGGAAGCGAGCAACGGGGAAGCCGATCTCCAGGGAGCTGGCGATGACCTCGGGGTGCACCCGCTGTGCCCCCGCATCCCAGACGCCGTAACCGTCGTGGGGATAGCGGTGATTCAGGCCGTACAGGAGCGAATCGACGGTATCTAACGGCTGGTCGGCGTGAACCCGAACGCGGGGTGATGGCTCGCCGGCGGGGATGAAGAGACGGATCAGCTGCACGGAGGGGGCTGGCAGCGCCACGGTGGCGCTGAAGCGCGCCGAGCCAGCCTGTACACCGGCGGACTCCACCAGCGCGAGGTCGTGGGTTTCGTCCAGCAAGAAGCGCTCGTAGTGATAGGGCTGGCCCGCACCCCAGGGCAGGTTGTCGATCACGAGATCGAAACCGGTGGTGGCCGAGTCGAAATCGCTGATCAACACCTGCACCATCGTGCCGGCCTCGTCCCGGCCCGCCAGCGCCGACCAGTCATCTCCGTCCGGGCCGGTCGTTGCCAGGCGCCGGGGTGTCTGCAACAGGCGATGGAAGCCCAGGAAGGCGTACGCAGGCCGGTAGTAGAACCCCTCCGGGCTGAACATCCCCAGCCCGGCGTCGCCCCGGTAGCGATTGGCGATGCGGACGCTGGTGTCCTGCAAGCGGCTGAGGACCAGGGCCGAGAAGGCGGCGTTGGTAGCATCCCAGACGTGCCCCTCCTCGCCGTGGGCCGTGAGATTCCACTCCGTCAGCAGGTTCTCCGTGGCGGCGAAACCGTAGGTGTCCAGCACCGTCTGTACATCGTGCGCCCGGGCAAGGATATCGGCCGGGGCTCCGTAATCGTGCCAGGAAACAAAGTCCAACGGCACCTGGTGGTCGCGAACATAGCTCAGAAAGTCTCTGAAAAAAGTGGAGTCGCAGCACCAGGCGGGTCCGCCCACCTTCAGGTTGGGGTCGTACGCCTTGAGGGCGCGGGCGGTGGCCTCGTAAAGCTGGAAGTACTCCTCCCGCGTACCCGTCCAGAACCGGGAGATGTCCGGCTCGTTCCACACCTCCCAGTAGGTGATGCTCCAGTGAAACCCGCCGGCCCAGCCGTCGTTGTAATGCCGGGCCACGTGCACCGCCGCCTGGGCCCAGCTGGTGACGTCCGCGGCCGGCACCACGGTCACCCCCGAGCTTGAGCTTTCGCCCAGGCGAAAGACGGCCCTCGCGCCAACCCGCCTGATGGCTTCCAGCTCGCGATCGGCGGCAACGAAATGGTAGCTCGCCTCATCATCGGGATCGGCGGCCAGGTCGGGGAAAAGCGTGTGCATGTCTGCGGAGCCAGCGTCATCGTGGATGCGCACGTAATCCACACCGATGTCCCGGTACTGACAAAAGAGGTGGGACTGCCGATCGTTTCCGCGGGGACCGGCGTTGATTCCCTGCAGAGAGCGGATGGCGCCGGTCACCTCGGACGCGTCCACGACGATGTTTGCATGGCCGGTTGCAACGGCACCGGCAGCATGACTGTCGTGGGCGGTGGCCCCGGCCGTCCCCATCAGCACGAGGAACAACGCGGTTGCAGCCAGAAACACGAGGTTATCTCGCATCAGATTGCATCTCTTGGGGGACACCGGTGGGATCACCTTGCCTCCTGTCGCGATGTCCGCATGGCGGACGGGATGGCTCTCCCTCTGGTACGGCGGGCCCGGAGGGTTGTCAGGAGGCGGAGCACCCGGGTCTGATGAGCGTTGAGCTGCAACGTCAGTTGGAGAGATGTTCCATTCCTGGTGCCATGAACGGGAAGGCCCAACTCGAGGTCGGTGACGTGGACAGCGGCCGGCTCGGTGAGCCCCAGGCCCCGCAGGTCGATGGTCAGGGCCGCCTGCTGTGTGGTGTTGCCGGCGTTGTGGACGGTGAAGAAGATGCCCCCGGGAGCGGAGGGACCGGGTGACAGTCCAACCCGGCCGAAACGCTCGATCAGGACCTCCGGGCTGGTGCTGCGGACGCAGGTGACCGGTTCCCAGCCCGCCGCCCAGAACCCATGGACCAGCTCGGCGGCCTTGCTGATCGCATCCTCGGCTCCTGGCTCCCAGTCGTGTCCAACGGGACCGACGGAGGAGGGAATGCCGAAGAGCACGGCGAGACCGATGAAGAGCTCCGATTGCTCGAGCGTGAAGCCCGTGGTCTGGTTTGCAAAGCTGAGCGGCCTGCCGTAGGCAATGGCCCGGCGGTAGTCCAGGATCTCCAGATTCCAGTTGCCGCCGATCCCCATCGGTCCGATCGTACCCTCGAGGCCGAAGCCGTCGACGAAGGGAGCCAGGTAGTTTGGGTGGCCGAGACCCCAGAAGTTGACCGTGATGGCGCGATCCTCCCCCCAGGCCGCGTCCAGGTGCCGCCGCAGCCACGTCATGTACTCGTGTTCAGCGAATCCGTTGTGGATGGCCGGCTGGTAGGTGTTGGGAGAGTACCCCAGCGTGCGATCTGCCACGGCCAGCGCCTCGGGCCGAAGATCGAAAGCTGCAGTTGCCATGAAGTTATCGATCTGCACACCATCGAGGTGGGCGCCGGCAGAGCCGGTGGCACCGAATGCGCCATCGATCAGGTTGTGGACGTTCCACTGTGCTTTTCCTCCCTCGATATCGGGGTCCATGTTGGCGAGCCAACACCCCACCCACCACGTACGATCCCACAGGGGCATGGTGACCTCCTTGAGCCACCACTCGCCGTTGGTTTCAACGAGGGCGCTGAGCCGGATGGCATTCGCTGCCGCGCGCACGCTCTCATCGGGGCTTTGGGCCATCTGGTCGAGCTTCGCAAGCAGATCTTCCAGGCTGGGCCGCGGCTCGTTCGCCGGAGCCACCTTGAGCGGCAGGTCACTCGACGTGTATTCCGCGGTGTACATGTTGTGCGCATCCTCATCAAGGACCTGCTGCACACCCGCCGGTGAGGAATAGTCGCCCTGGCTGCCGCCACGGTAGTCGAACAGCCAGACGGCGCCACGGTACAGAGTTTCGTGGATGTCATGGAAACGCTGGATGATGCTCCGGAAACCCCACTCCGGGTCGACACGAAAGAGCTCGGCGTGAAACGTCGCCTGGTTCGCAAGTCGGGGCGCAGCTGGAGAAATCCCGAGATGAAAGGTCACTTCGAGCACGCGCCGCCCGGCGTCGTAGGCAATCTCGCCAAGCTGCGGTGTGTCCGGGGGAAGACCGAGGGCAAGCCCGGCGCCGCTGGATCGGCTTCCCAGGCCCCCGTACGGGTACAGCGAGATCGGAAGCCACCCGTCGGCCACCGCGCTGACGGCGTGCTCGTAGCGCTGCCCCTCCACCACCGGCCGGCTGACGTGGGCATCGTCCCACCAGCTCCATCCGCTGCCCGCGGCGATGGGAATCTGGACCCTCAGGTCGAGGG
>JAADFK010000014.1 GCA_013152925.1 Acidobacteriota bacterium
CTGTTTGAATCGAGAGTCTCTCGGCGAGTTTGCCCATCTCTCTGTTCAGCCGTTCCCTAGCTGGTTCCTGGGCATCGTAGGCTGGGAGGAACCTGCCGACGTGATTCTTGACGACGTTCTTATGGCGGTTCAGGAGTTCGGCGACACTGACGGTGCCATGGATGCCACCAACTTGGCGCCGGGCGGTCAATAACCTAGAAAGAAGGCCCTCGCGGATATAGTTACCGGCAACTTCGAGTTCACTAACCCAAAGGAGATGGGCGTCGTCAATCGTCGTATCGACCTTTGGCTTTTCGACGGCTCCGTTGAGGAGGCCCTCCAGGCCGGGGCTCGCGAAGGAGATGTCGAGGACGACAATCACGGGAACGACACGGCGAATCTGTTTGGCGAAGTTTCGATCCTGTCCGAGGAGACGGTCGATGGCGGCCATCAGCTGGTTTCCCTTGATGATCTTCTTTCCCAGTTCCTCCTGAATTGCTTGTGGGTCCCCTGCCCATCACGTCGTCACGCATGACGGAAGCCTTGGCCTCGATCGCCAGGAGCACCCCATCCTCCACCCAGTAGCAATCCGGGAGGCCTTGGCCCTCATCGTCACCATGCCGGACCCTTACCGGTATGAGCCGGTTCAAGAAATCGTGGAGGTACTCTTCGAACACGTCGCCGAGTTTCCCGAAGAGGTCGATGCCCTTGACGTTCTCCACGGCGAGCCAGAAGAGCCCGTTGGTCCCCGCCATGAGAACCAGGCCCGGATCGAAACACCAGGCGTTCGTATCGTTTAGGCGGATGAGCGGCCGGCGAAGGAAAGGGAGGATGCTTGCGTTGCCAGCGCCAAGGTCGGTGAGCTCCTTCCGTAGATGCGTCCAGGAGCCGGAGTAAAGATCGAAGACCCGTTGCATCGCCGCTTCACTCGGATGGTCCGGCCTAAGAGCGGAGAAGTCGACCACACCCCGTGACCAGTTTGGCCTTGGCAACCCGCCCACTTCCCCGTCATCAGGATCGAGGGCGGCCAGGAAATGACTGTACAACGTGAACAGGAAGACAAGGATCTCCAGGAAGTCCACTTCGAGGCTCGCCTTGACCTGGCTCTTCAGATCACGACAGGCAACCGGCAGGCGCTCGACATAAAGCTCGAAGATCCTTGCCATGTGTGAGAAAACATCCGGCCGCTGGGCCATGGAAAAAGCTCGAAGAACCTCGGCGACACCCGCGTCCTCGGGTGCCTCCGCGTCGGCCCCGGATACCAGGTCGTTGATCAGGAGCTGCGCCTGTATGAGCCGTCCCATGTCCTCGTCCGTGGTTTCTCCCGGAGGCGGTGTCTCGTTCGCTGCAATGTGCGCCGCCACGAGGTTGGCCACCCTGTGCTGGTCTGCAAAGGCCCAGGCCTTCCCCCGATAGCGTTTTCTGTGATCCAGGCGGTCCAAGATGTTCCTTTGAAGGGGAGGCGGAACGAACTGCTCGAGGAACCACTTCTGAAAGCGCACAGGTGCCTGACCATTTGCATGGAGCTCGTCTCCATAAGTCAGGCGATGACAGTAGTTCGAGGCGTACCGTTGAAGCGCCTCAAGGCTCACCCCGGTGAGAAGCTCCCGGCACCGTCCCCATGTGGCCTGTTCTCGAAAGAGCGTGTTGTGGCTGAGGATGACGAAGGTCTCCATGCCTGTCGCTCTCTTCTCGGCTCATCCGGGAACAGGACAAGAATCACGTGTCAAAACGGTTCCCGCTGCATGTATAGCCGTTACGGCGTCTCTCGGCTCAGATACTATCTGTTCTTATCACCTTTACCGGTTTTCTTTGCGGGAGGTTGAGCCGTGTACGGGTTGGCACCACGGGGCCTGGTGGCAGCTTGACCTGCCCGAAGCTCCTTTACTCGATTTCCACTTGAAAGGTCGTACGGGCTCCGGGACCCTTCTTTGCGATTGCCCATGTTGCACCCCTTCCTATCTAGACGTCCTCAGTCTAAGTAATAGTTCCAGAAGACATTAGTCAGCATCTCATCTCCGGTCACGACGCGGAACACACAACCGGAGATCTTCTCCTTCAACAGTGTATACCGTCTCTCTTGAATCCAGTCGTGCTCCAGCTCAAATTCCATTGTCCTTGTCACAACCCTCCTAACCAACTCCGCGCAATCGTCAATCGTGCGAACCACCAGTACACCATTCGCAACGCCGGAGCTCAAGTTCACCTGGATACCAAGAGGATGCTTTGCCTTTAGAGTATCAGCGGATCGATCATAGGTGTCTCGAACCTCACGTTCCAGAAGCTGTCGAACATTGGCAGGATCTGCCTGTGATGGATTTGCCAGCCACTCTCGCACCTGATCAGACTCCCAAGCAAGCTTGGGATTGTATATCCTCAATTGATCCATCAAGATCTCTACTTCGGTCTTCTCCGGATAGACATTCCGTAGATCCTTCAGAATGAGATCCACTTCCTCCGGAATGCCTTCAGGTACATAAGCGATCACCGGCTTGCCCTGGGCAAGTGTCGATGCGAGCTCGGAATCCTTCCCGAGGGTTTCTGATTCCTGGGCGAGGTATATCGTGCATTCTGCCCGCTTGAGCATCAGAGCCTCTGCAAGACCCTTGTCAATTCTCTCCGGGCAGTACGCTTGGGTTGGATCGAACCACCGAAGGTTCAAGGGCTTCAAGCGATCATGCTCGAAGATCTTCTTAGTCACCCTACTCACAAAAAGATACTCATGGCGTTCCCGCATCGACGTGGCTACGTACACATCGAGGTGATCCGAACAGAGGTAGGCTTCTTGGTTGAAGATGCCGTCTTCGATCGTTCTCTTCCTGAGGAGCTTCAGTTGCTGGGCCTTCTCATCCGATGGGTTTCTCTCGAGATGGCCATCGAGTTCCCTTTTCACCAAGTAACCCAGGAGGTAGGTCCTCTCGGGAGGGATCCGCCGAAGTTCCAGGACAGGATTGTGCCGTTTGGTGAAGCCCTCCTCGGCAACCGGTTCCATATCTGAAAGATAGGCCGCCAGGAGTTCCGGGTCGCGGGAGAGCGTCTTGAAAGCGTACTTGACGTTACCATAGATCAAGAGAGCCAGTTTCTGGAATCGTTCTATCGACTCTTCAAGGTTGCGCAGAGAGGCGATAGAGGAACCTTCATGGTATTCCGTCCCGCCGTCCACGAGGAACTGGAAAAACGAGCTCGTCACTCGGTCGTACCCGAGTAGAAGCAGCACCTCGTTGAGCTGGCTCCACCCGAGGCCGTCTCCACCTGCATCGAGAAGCATACGAGCCCCTTCAAGGTTGGCATCGGGGAAGGGTGGCTCCTGGCCGGTTAGATCCCTCAGAAAATCAATAAGTTTGTGTGACTTATCCATCGGGCGTCCCTTTCGAGAACTTTCCCAGCACCTCCATGAGTTCCTTTGCGAGGGTACCATGCAGGCGGACGGTTGTTGAACAGGCCGCAATCCAAGAGACGAAAGGGCGGTGCACCGTTGGGCACACCACCGGCCCGAAAAGAGGCGCTGTGTGAGCCTTCCGGTTGGATTCGCGGGGTTACTGGCCCGGTTTGTTGACGTGGCAAGTATGTGGCAAGTACGAAAAACGGCCGTCCCGTGAAGGACGGCCTACGTGCTTGAAACGAATGGTGCGCCCGGCGCGATTCGAACGCGCGGCCTTCAGATCCGGAGTCTGACGCTCTATCCAGCTGAGCTACGGGCGCACAGGTATGGGGTGGGCGATGGGATTCGAACCCACGACCACAGGAGCCACAATCCTGTGCTCTACCACCTGAGCTACGCCCACCATACGGAAACGGTGTATTGGTCCGCCTGAGAGGACTCGAACCTCTGACCCACGGATTAGAAGTCCGTTGCTCTATCCTGCTGAGCTACAGGCGGTCGGTTCGTGTCCACAACCGGGATGGTCGGGGCGAGAGGATTTGAACCTCCGACCCCCTGCGCCCAAGGCAGGTGCGCTACCAGGCTGCGCTACACCCCGATTCCAGGAATCCCTGTAGTGTCGTTTTCCAAAGAACAGCCGCTCGGCGGCGAAGGCCGAGTATACGGACGGAGCCGAGGAAGTGTCAAGGATTTGAAAACGTAGGGGGTGGAGGGTGAAATGGCGGAAAGCAAGGCACGCCACGGATGGATGCGGGTTGACCCGGACTGCAAGACAGAAGAGCCCGGCGAAGGCCATGGAGCGCTGGCGGCGGGTCACGCCGCGGGCTGGTTCTCGATGGAGACGTCGAGGCCATCGGGAATGCCGAGAAGGGTCGTCGAAGCCGGGGGCATGACGACAGGGGGGCGCCGGCTCTGCCGGGCTGACTGCTGACTGCCACCGGGCGGCAGCCGCCCTCGGGGGCTGGCCGTGGCGCCACGAAGCGGGCTACGTCTGGGGAGTCTCGAGCCTTGGCAGCCCGGCCCGCTCAAGGACCGGGTCGAGGATCTCATTCTGGTGGGCCATGATCTGGAGCGCGCCGCGCCGGCCGGCGGCCACCATCTCGTCGAGCTGGCGGGTGGCGAAGGGCTCACCCTCGGCGGTGCCCTGGATCTCCACCAGCCGGCCGTCGCCTGTGAAGACCAGGTTGCAGTCCACGTCCCCCTCGAAGTCCTCCCCGTAGTCCAGGTCGACCAGGACCTCGCCCCGGACGACGCCGGCGGAGACTCCGGCCACCTGGTGGAGCAGTGGCCAGTCTGGAAGCAGACCCTGCTCCCACATGCGGACGAGGGCCAGAACCAGGGCGAGCCAGGCCCCGGAGATGGCGGCCGTACGGGTGGAGCCGTCGGCCTGGAGGACGTCGCAGTCGGCGTGGAGGGTCCGTTCGCCCAGCAGCTCCCGGGCCACCGCGGACCGTAGCGAGCGGCCGATCAGCCGCTGGATCTCCTGGGAGCGCCCCGAGGGCCGGCCCTGCTTGACCTCCCGGTCCGAGCGGGTGTCGGTGGCACGGGGCAGCATGGCGTACTCGGCGGTGATCCACCCCTCGCCGGTGCCCCGGAGGAAGGGAGCGGTCCGGTCGAGGACGGAGACGTTGCACAGAACCACGGTGTCGCCCGCCCTGTACAGGACGCTGCCTTCGGGGTAGCGGATGAAGCCGGTTTCGATGACGATGGGACGGACCTCGTCCGCCCGTCTGCCGTCGGGTCGCATGGGAACCTCCAGTGTCCGCGCTGGCTGCCGGACCGGGGAGAGGAGTATACCCGGAATGCAACGGTGCAGGATTCAATGCAACGACGAAACGACACAACGATGCGGAAACAGAGAGGGGGCAGTGGGGAGAAAAGAACCTCTCGCCACGCAGACAAAGATCGCAACGGCGGCATGTTGACGATGCCCCGTCCTGGGTTCGTACCCTCGTTGCCTCCTCTTCCCCTCTCCCACTCACCCCGGCTTCCCCTCGTTCGTCTCCACGTCCTTGCGCCGTTGCGTTCTCTCTTCCGTGCTCATGCCTGGGGCAGTGTGACGACCTCCAGGTGCCCGGGCGGGGCCTCGAGGATCATGCGGGCCACCCGCAGGAAGTGATCCGAAGCGTCGGTCAGGTGGATGTGCACCTCGCCGGAGCCGGCGCTCTCGGTGTCGCCGAAGGATGCGGCGACGGCATCGGCCACGGCCGAGGCCGAGTCGACGAGATGGACGTCCGGGCCGGCCACGCGTTCCAGGGAGGGCCGGAGCAGCGGGTAGTGGGTGCAGCCGAGGATCAAGGCCTGGACACGCCACCGGAGGAGGGGGGCGAGGTAGTGGCGCGCCACCTGGTCGGTGACGGGATGGTCGCCCCAGCCCTCCTCGGCGAGCGGCACGAAGAGGGGGCAGGCGGCGGCGCGGACCTCGGGCCGGCCGTCGAGGGCGGCGAGGGTGCTCTGGTAGGAACCCGACCGGATGGTCCCCTCGGTGCCCAGCACGCCGATCCTTCGGACGCCCAGGGCCAGGGCCGCCCGGACTCCGGGCTCGACCACGCCGACGACTGGGACCGAGCTGGCCGCGGCGAGCTCGGGAAGGGCGTAGGAGCTGGCGGTGTTGCAGGCGACCACCAGCAGCCGTACGCCGTGCTCCTCCAGGTGCCGGGCGGCGTTGAGCGCGTAACGTTGCACGGTGGCCGCCGACTTGGTGCCGTAGGGGAGACGGGCGGTATCCCCGAGGTAGAGGAACGACTCTCCGGGAAAGCGGCGCCGCAGGGCGCGGAGGACGGTCAGCCCGCCGACGCCGGAGTCGAAGACTCCGATGGGGCGTTGGGAGGCGATTCGTACATTCATCGCTTGGAGATGAAACGCTTGTTGAGGACCAGGGGCCGGGAGAAGTCCAGGTGGCCGGTCAGCGTGGGGATCTCGTGGCCGTTCATCAGGATCTGCAGGCTGTGCAGCTCGGGGCAGTTGAGGAGCACGGAGTCGACGATACTGTACGCGACCATCAGCTCGACGTTGCTGCCGGCCAGCGGCGCCGGGGGGCCCGAGAGATCCACGTAGGCGATACCCGAGTCGTCGACGAAGAGATCGAGGAGCGTGGCCTGCCAGGGGACCGCCGGAAGCAGGCCGCTCCGTGGGCCGGCCAGGAGCTCGTTGACGATGAGCATGGCCCGTTCGTCCACGTCGGTGGGCAGGGCGACCTGGCGGAGCTCCGGGTGCAGCAGGCCGTCGGTCCCGGGAAACAGGAGCATGATGCGCTGCCCGGGCCCGGGCGTCGGTGCCGATGGGGTGGCCACCGCTTCCCGGGGCCGTTCGGCGGTCCCCCCTCCGGAGCGAAGCGCCCACCAGGCCAGGGCGGCCGCGGCCACCAGCGCGAGGAGAACGAGGACGAAACGCCCCTTCATCGTCCGGATCGCAGGAACTCGGCGATCCCGGTGGCCAGGGCCCCGGCCAGCTGATCCTGGTACGCGGAATCGGCCAGCCGCCGGGCCTCCTTCGGGTTGGAGAGGAAACCCACCTCCACCAGCACGGCCGGCATGGTGGCGCCGGTCAGCACGACGAAGGGCGCCTGCTTGACACCACGGTCGGGAAGGTTGAGCAGGCTGTTCAACCGGCGCTGGATCGAGAGAGCGAGCTGGGCGCTCTCGTTGAGGACCTCGGCCTGGGCCATGTCCCACAGGATCATGTCCAGCTCGGAGCCCGAGCGCGCGGTGCTCCCGGCGGCGTTTTCCAGCTTGGCGACGGCGGCGGCCGTTGCGTCGGAAGCGCTGTCCAGGCTCATGTAGTAGGTCTCGGCGCCGCGGACGGACGCGGCGCGGGAGGCGTTGGCGTGAAGTGAGACGAAGGCCAGGGCGTCCAGGCGGTTGGCCAGGGCCGTGCGATCCGTCAGCGCACGGGTCTCGTCGTCCTCCCGGGTCAGCCGGACGGCAAAGCCCATGCGGCGGAGCACCCGGGCCAGGCGGCGGGCGACGGCGAGGGTCAGGTTCTTCTCCTCCAGGCCGCTCCCGGACACCGCCCCGCTGTCCTTGCCGCCGTGTCCCGGATCGATGACGATGGGGCGGACGCCCTTCCTCGTGGGACGGCGGGCCGGTGCCGCCTGCGGTGCGGACGTCGGCGGCGCCGCCTTGGGACCAAGCTCCAGAATGACGCGTGGCGGGTCGGACAGGGCGTGCCAGGACAGGAGGCCGATGCCCGGCGCCAGGGAGAGCTCGAGACCGTCGGCCGTCGGCTCGAGGCCGCGGATGCGGCGCGAGCGCAGGACGGTGGCACGGTCCAGCTGCGGGGAGGCATCCTCCATGGTGATCGTGACGCTGCCGGGCCTTGTCTCGTTCACGTGAGCCATCGCCGGCCGGCCCATGGTCAGGACGAGGGTTGTCGTGGTCGAGAAGTCGGCCGCCGTCGCCCGCACGGTCAACGGCGCCCCGCGCCGCCCGCCGGGAGTGATGCGGAAGCCGTCAGCGACGCGCTCCAGGTGGAAGCCGAGGGGTGAGAGGATCATGGAATCGAGGAAGTCCGTGGAGGCGGCTATGCCGCCCGGCGAGGCAACCGGCGCCTCGCGGCCCTCGGCGAGCTTGCCGTCGGCCAGCACCACGCGAAGCCCGGGGGAGAACTGGATCATGTGGTTGTCGAGCTGGACGCCCCACGTCCCCATGGCCGGAGAGAACTTGGCGGTGGCACCGAGGAGGGCGAAGACTGGCACGAGCTCCACACGGCTGCCGAAGAGGGGGGCCCGGACCACGTGGCCGGCGTAGCGGAAGGACACGGTTCCCGTGGTTTGAGCGGCCACCGGACGGAGGCCGAGGAGGACGGCGAGGACGGCGAGCACGATGGTCAGTCTCTTCACATACAACCCAGGGGCCCGTGAGCGCGATCCAGCACCGGGGACGCGGCCAGGGGCGTCGAGGTGCCGCTGCCCGGCAGCGACCCGTGCCAAGCCTACCAATGAATCGCCGCCAAGGCCACCGGGTCGTGTGGCGTACGGCACAGACAGGAGGCTTCGAGGCCCGGCCGCCGCGGCCAGCACGGTTCGAGCCCCCGAGTCAGCGGTTTCCGACGGTTCTCCATGGTGCCACGCTCCTCCCCGTCATCGATTGTGAGAGCTCCGGGAGGGGCGACCCGGCAATCTCGCGATAGAACCCTCATGTCCAGGCCGTCATGTTACGCATGCCACCGGGGACGGGTGGCCGGTGCGCTTCCCGGAACGGGCCCACAGCACGCGTGGCGGCGGCAAACAAAGAGGAACCGCCGCGAGGGCGGTTCCCGGTGTTGGCGTTGGTGGAGGCGGTGGGAATCGAACCCACGTCCGAGGAACTCCGGCCGACGGTGTCTCCGTGCGCAGCCCGCTCTTTGGTTCTCGTCCCTCGGGCGGGTAGCGGGCCCCCGTCCCTCGGGACCAGCCCGTGAGGTTCTCGGTTGCCGTTTCCGGGCGCCATGACAACCCAGCCCACCAAACGTCGCCGGTTCCCAGGCCGGTGGGCGGAGCCTTGGGACCGACGTGGCTACCTAAGCAGCCAGTGCGTAGTCAGCGTTGGCAGCTGTAAGGTTCCACCTGTTTTACGAGGCGGTGGACCTCGGCACGCTGCCGACGGCCGGACCTGTTCCCCGTCGAATCCGGTACGCCCCCGGATCTACGGTTCATCCAGTGTAACACCGCGGACCCCGGGAATCATCCCGCCCGCGCACGGGCTTGACGGGGAGGGGATCCGGTGGCATGCTGGTTTCCCAGCCACACTGCTCCCGAAAGGGGGCGATTCATGTTTGCAACGATTCTCGGAGCGACGCCGCGCGGCGTCGGGGCGCTCTTCGTCAACGTGGAGGTGGACCGGCTTCACTCGAGCCTGCCGGGCGTCGTGGTGGTCGGCATGCCCGACACCGCGGTTCGTGAGGCGCGGGAGCGGATCCTGGCCGCCGCCCGTCACCTGGGGTATCCCCCGGACACCGCCAACATCGTCATCAACCTCTCCCCCGCCGACGAGCGCAAGGAAGGGGCCTCCCTGGACCTGCCCATGGCCCTGGCCTTCCTGGCGGCCGCCGGCATGCTGCCGCCCGAGTCCGTGGCGGGCCGGCTGGCGGTGGGGGAGCTCTCCCTCGACGGCCGCCTCCTGCCGGTCCGCGGCATTCTTCCCATGGTCCTGGCGGCCCGGCGCCGGGGCCTGGAGTCGATCATCGTTCCGGAAGCCAACGCCGACGAGGCCGCGGTCGTCGAGGGGATCGAGGCCCTTCCGGCGGCACGTCTGGGTCAGGTGGTCCGCCACCTCAAGGGCGCGGAACGGCTGGCGCCGGCCCGGCCACGGCAGCAGGAGGACCGGCGGGGAGGGGCTGGCGGGCCGGACCTGGCCGAAGTCGTGGGCCAGGAGCTGGCACGGCGCGCCCTGGAGATCGCCGCGGCCGGGGGCCACCACCTGCTCTTCATGGGGCCGCCTGGAGCCGGGAAGTCCATGCTGGCCCGCCGGCTGCCCGGAATCCTGCCACCCCTGGATCGGGAGGAATCGCTGGAGACCACGAGCGTCTACTCGGTGTCCACCAGGGTGCCGCGGCCGAGCGGGCTCCTGGGCGCCAGGCCCTTCCGGGCGCCTCACCACACGATCTCCGCGGCCGCGTTGGTCGGGGGCGGGACGAATCCGCAACCCGGTGAGATCTCGCTGGCCCACAACGGCGTTCTCTTTCTCGACGAGCTGATGGAGTTCCGGCGGGACGTGCTGGAAGCGCTGCGGCAGCCACTGGAGGACGGCCAGGTCACGGTGGCGCGTTCCCGGATGTCGCTGACCTTTCCGGCCCGCTTTCAGCTCGTCGCCGCGGCCAACCCCTGTCCCTGCGGACACCTCGGTGATGGCAACCGGCCGTGCACCTGCA
>JAADFK010000015.1 GCA_013152925.1 Acidobacteriota bacterium
GGACCGGGCGAGGGTCGCGGCGATATCCCGGGCAGAGGACTCGGTGAGAGCCGGCTCCAGGCGGGGCTCGAAAAGGTCGATGAGAAGGGCGGCGAGGCCGTGGGGCGTCAGGTCTTCCCCCGCCCGGGCCAGGGCTCCGGCCAGCTCGCCTGCCAGCGTCTCGGCGTCTCCGGCCAGGATCTGACTGGCCACCTCGCCGTCGTCGGCATCAGCGATGACGAGCCCGCGGATCTCGCGGCGCACGAGCTCCGTGATCATGGCGGCCCGGCTCTCGACGTGGGAGAGAAGGGCTTCGCCGGGAACCGTGCCCTCCGGAAAGGCCTGCGCGAGCTCCGGGGGAAGGTGGGATACGAAGTCTGCGAGCCACCGGGCGCGGTCCTGCTCGTCCTTGAGGGTCAGAAACCCCGAGACCGCCGCCGGAAGGAGCAGCCAGGGCTGTCCCGTCAGGATGGGTGCGGCGAGCGGCAGGGCAGCCCTCGCCATCGTTTCGCCGGAGGGCGTCGTCCTGCGTCTGGCCATCCGCTGAGCACCTCCCTGGTGACACCGGACCGGATGCACGGCGTGGCGGTGGCTTCATTGTGCCACAGCGGAATGATGCAAGGTGAAGCACCACTGTCCCAACGATTGATGAGGAAATGTCCGCAACGGCTGCGAATTGTGACAGATACGGGGGAACATGACCTGCATCGACTTGAACGCCCGCATACCATCGGAGCCAAGGCTTTGGAAGGGGTACGAGAACCCTCGTTCCACAGTTGTGGGAACACAGGATTGCGGGAAGAGGCTGGTAGTAGTTGACAGATCGGCACGTTGGCCAGATCTGGGCGTGTATCTACGTTTTTCGGAGTCTGGAGGGGCGTTTGTCTACGCTGCGGTGGACGTATCTCCCTTGGATGAAGGTGGTATCGACTCGAAGCGTGGCGGAGGGAAAGGTGCTGACCAGCCGAAGTCTGACCTTGCGGCGCAACGGCATGCTCAACCAGATCTACAGGACCCGCCACGACGACCCGGATATCGGATCCGGTGAGATCGGGCTCAGGGTCTCCTTCAAGCGGACGGCCGCGCCGTCTCACTGATCGGGCAAAGGTTCCTGCTCCGGCCGGCGGGTCTTCCACGCAGCGCCGGCCAGCATCAGGAGCCCGAACCCGATGCTGCCCCAGATCATCGCCAGCTCCATGTCACGATCCTGCTCCTTCTGGGAGTTTTCCACCATGGTACGGACCCGCTGCTGCTGATCGGTGATGCTCCAGGTGTCTTGCAGCTGATACTGTCGCGGATCGTAACGAAGACCGAGGAGCGCTCCGAAAACGAGAACGAGGGCTCCGGCGATACCGGCCGGCGATCGAAGCATCCTCCTGATCATGGTCTCCTCCAGCGACGGATCTCCTGCCCCCGCTCCCGCTCGCATGGCTTCACTGACCTTTCGGCACATTGGTCGAGATGAAGGGGCTCTCGTCGTGTCCAGCATAACTGAGAGCCCCATGATACGGCCCGGCGGCGTCTCGGGTGCGTGATAACCTGTCAAGGTGTCCTTCGGTACGGTGCCGGTGCGAAACCTCAGGACCCCATTGATCCTCCTGGTCCTGCTGTCGCCACTGTGGATGGGATGCGCGCCCGTGTCTCCGGATGCCCGGGTGGTCACCCTCCGGCTCGCCGCGATCTCGTGGAACGCGCATCAGGGGATCCTCCAGGTGGAAACGACCGTCCCCGAGGAGGATCCCTACGGCACCCTCGGCCGGATCGAGCTGTCGCTGCTGGACCCGTCGGGCCGGGAGCTCCTCCGGGGCGCCTACTGCGCCTGCCCGGAGGTCAATCCCGTACCACCGGGAGCGTTTGGGCTGTACCGCATCGGCGCCGATGGAGGCTGCCGGGCCCAAGAGGTCGTCAGCGCCGGCATCGGCGCGGACCGCCCGGCAACGAGCGGCGGCTTCACGCTCATGCCCGGGAGCGAGGCCAGCAGGAAGGATGGCATCCTGACCCTGAAATGGGTGCTTCGTGCCGACGAGGGTCTCGAACCGGGTGTATACCGTGTGCGGGCCAGGGCCGTGCCACGGCACCGTTCGCCTCCCGAATGGCACGTCGTGGCCAGGCTCGACGTCATCGACAGCACCCGCGGTGAAACCGTTGCCGAGCCGGCCGGAGGTACCGCCACCACCGCGCCGGCCTCCTCCAGCGGCCTCCAGCGCGTTCTCGGGACGAGCGAGCCGGCGGCGGGGCTCCGGGCCCTGCCGGCGCTGGTGGCGAAGGGCGCGGATGCGGCCGGGGCGGAGCGCGTCCGGAAGGAGCTCCTGCAGCGCCTTCTCCACGAGAAGGCCTTTTCCGCCGGACGGGAACGCCACACCGTGGAGGAGGTGCAGCGGGTCTACGAGCACCTCCTGCTCGAGCCCGATCTGCTCCGGTTCCGCGTGGTGATCCCCGCGGATCTGCCGGCCGTCCGCTTCCTGTACCTGTCGGTGGTCGAGGGTCGGGAACACGAGACCTCGCCTCCCGAGAACACCGGGTGGGCGCTACCGAAGATCGACGCGGCCAGAGCGGTCCTGAGCCCCGACCCCTGGGTGGTCTCCGCCGCTCTGTTCTTGGCCCGGAAGACCGCTCTCCGGCTGGATCTCGCGGATCTCGCCACCCGCCGCCGCGGTCGCGGCTGGGACGCGGAGTGCTCCCGGCAGGCCATCCTGTACATGGCGCGCCTCAACGCCGGTGCGCTCGGCGACGACGGCGCCGCGCTGATGGCACGGCTCGCCGGTACGGTCGAAGCCGTGCCGGAGGGGGTGTGTCTCCTGCAACCGGTGGCGTTCTGGGTCTCCAGCGGCCGGCCGGCAGCAACACACTGGGCCGATCCCCGGATCGTGCCCCTCGATCTCGTGTACCGCGACAACACCATGGAGGAGATCGGACGGCGGCGGGTTGCCTTCCCCACGGGCGACCTCCTGGAGCTTCCGCCCTCCCGGAACTTCCTTTCCCTCGAAGCTCAGGACGGCCACGTCGAAGGGCACAGCCGGCGGATCCAGCCCCGGGGGGGCCGTCTGCTGCGCCTCCCGGTGGCCCTGCGCGGCAGGGTCTGACACCCCAGCGTCCGGCCGCCGCGGCGTGCCGCCCAAACGTCGCCGACGCCGTTGCCACGGTCTCCGGCGCGAGGAGCCGCCTGGCATTCAGGGCTCGATCTCGTACCGGTCGCCGGGAAGCGTTCCGCAGTGGACGATGGTGACGGGCGTGCCCTTTCCGATCTTCCGTGCCCCGGCCCTGAGGGCGAACAACGCCTCCACGTCGCGATCGGAGAGCGCGATGCACCCCAGGGTCCAGTTGACGCCCCCCTCGCCGGGGCGGGCGCCCGAGCCCTTCCCATGGATCTCGATGTCGCCGCCCGTTCGGCCGGCCCGGCGGTCCCGCCGGTTGGGGTAGTCCAGGAGCAGCGCCCGGTGAAACCGCGTCGCCCCGGCCCTACGGCGCCAGACGACGGTGTACCTGCCCTCGGGCGTCCGGCCGTCGCCCTGCCGGAGCTTGGGCTCGGCCGGGTCGAAGCCGAGCTCCACGGGAAAGCTCCGGACCAGTGCGCCATCGAGGTAGACCAGCAGCGTGTAGGCCGTCTTGTCGACCACCAGATGGTACCGCCCGTGCGCCCTGGAATCCCCGATGGCACGGCGGATCGCCCGCCGGTCCGCCCGGAGGCGGCTCGCCTTCACCAGGATCCGTTCGCCGCGGTGCGGACCCTTGACGCTTCGGTGCTGGGTGCTCCTGTAGGCTCGCACCAGGGCGCGCCGGATCCCCCATGTGGGAGGAAACTGCGGCGCCAGGACGGCCGTCGCCACCAGTGCCCCGGAAAGAAGCACCAGCACCACCGTTCCCAGGAGCACCTTCCGCCAACCCATACCAGGGATCTTACCCCACCGGGGTGATGCGGACCGGTCCGCCGCCGGGCGCCGTCCAGCACCTCATCCCCGCAAACGGACGACCGGAGCACGGAAGAATGGTGCCGAATGGGAATGGTGCCCGGCAGATGTATCGAGTGTTCTTGTGGGCTGAAGCGGCAATTGAGGAGCCGGCTTCCCATGGGGCACATTCAAGCCGTGTTATGTGTATAGGTTCCGGGACCTGCGTGGTTCGGGATCAGCGGAGGCGGTCGCGAAGGCGATCGTAGACTTCCCGGCGGTGGCCGGGCGCCCGGAACGGGTGATCACAACCCGCTCCCCCAGGCGATCGACCTCGGCGAGCAGCCGCGCCAGGTTGGTCTTGGCATCGGACAATGTCACAGTGGGCATTGCATCCTCCAAACCAGAATATGAACCAGAATTCTGGTCGTGTCCAGCTCGCCCACCGGGCCGGAGATTCCTGGGAAGGTAAAGGTGTCCGGGCCGGTGATTGACGTATCGTCGTCCCTGCAGACGGCATCTAACGGTATTGGGCACACACATCGAGTAATGTCGTCAATTGAGATGGTCCTTGACGAACCGATCCTTCCTCTTGATTGCCTCCCGCCCGAGCTATGGCACGCAATCGCTGCCCATTGGCCACCCGCACCACACCGGACGGTTGAAGATCGCCAGACGGAAGACAAAGCGGCGCGAGTGATCCGCGCTTTCTCCTGGAGATGTCGCGCGTGACAACAATACCAGAGAAGGTTCGGCGTAGCTGAACTAACTCTGGTATTGTTGTACCACCATGAACGAAGTGCGAGGAATCTCGGAGGAGAATCGGCGCCGTCTCGAGGAGCTCCATCGGCGGTTTGCCGGGCCGTTTGCGACGGAGGATGCCGCCCGTGTCTGGAGGGTGGAGCGTGCCAGGGCCAAGAGATTGCTGGCCCACATGGCCGGGCAGGGATGGCTGGTCCGCCTCCGGCGGGACCTCTACATCACGGTACCTCTCGGGGCCACGGCTCCTCATGAATGGCGGGCCGACCCCTGGGTCGTGGCAGCCACGACCTTCGCCCCGTGTTACCTCGGCGGCTGGACGGCGTGTGAACACTGGGGCCTGACCGAGCAGCTCTTCCGCGATGTGGTCGTCATCACCTCGAGGGAGACCACACCACGGAACCAGGTCATCCAGGAGACGGTGTTCCGCATCAAGGTGACCTCACCGGAACGGTTCTTTGGCCTGGCCGACGTGTGGCGTGGGGAGATGAGGATCCCGATGTCCAACCCATCGAGAACCATCGTCGATCTTCTGGATGACCCCCGGCTCGGTGGAGGAATGCGTCACATCGCCGATGTGGTCCAGGAGTACTTCGAGGGGGAGCTGCGTGCGGACGATGAGCTTCTGGAGTTTGCAGAGCGCCTCGGAAACCGGACCGTGTTCAAACGTCTGGGATACCTGGTCGAGGCGCTTGGTCTCGATGCAAGTAACATACTGGCCACCTGCCGCGAGAAGATGAGCTCCGGCATTTCGTTGCTCGATCCCTCCGCTCCAGCCAGCGGCAAGATTCTCCGCCGTTGGCGCCTGAGGTTGAACGTCAGAATCGGCGAGACGAACCGATGATCACGCGCTACGACCTCGACGAGCGGGTCCGTGAGTGGGGGCTCCGTGATGATGTCGTCGAGAAGGACTTCGTCATCGGTTGGCTCCTGTGGGGGATCGGCAGCGAGCCGGAGCTGGCCGCGGCCTGGATTTTCAAGGGCGGAACGTGTCTGAAGAAGTGCTACATCGAGACCTATCGCTTCTCGGAGGACCTGGACTTCACGGTTCTTCCGGGTGGCCCACTCGCGCCTGAGGACGTCATCCCGATCCTCGCGACGGTGCTCGATCGGATTCACACGGAATCGGGCATCATCTTGAGTGACCGAAAACCGCGGTCGAAGGTGCGACCATCCGGGGACTCGTCCGAGATCCGCATCTTCTACCGGGGACCCCGGAACGCTCCGACAGTCGCCAGCGTAAAGCTGGATCTGAACGGTGCAGAAATAGTAGCTCGGGATCCCGTTCCCCGGGCCATCGCTCATCCCTATCCGGACATCCTTCCCGATCCGGCAACGGTGAGCTGTTACTGCTTCGAGGAGGTCTTTGCCGAGAAGATCCGGGCCATGGGCGAACGGGGGCGTCCACGGGATCTCTACGACATCATCAACCTTTTCCGGAGGCAGGAGCTCTCCGTCCTTCCGGGAGTTGTGGCCACAATCCTGCAAGAAACGTGCGAGTCCAAGGGGGTTCCCGTGCCCACCTTTGCCTCCATCGAGGGTGCCGGCTTCCGCGCGGAGCTCGAGGTCGAGTGGGAGAACATGCTGGCGCACCAGCTCCCCGAGCTGCCTCCGTTCGAGTCCTTCTGGGAGGAGCTGCCTGCGCTGTTCGACTGGCTGGAGGGTCAGCTCGCACCGCCTCGTCTCGCTCCCCTTTCCGCTCCCTTGAGAGCCGACATCGACACTTCCTGGCAGATGCCCCCGACGGTTCAGACCTGGGGCGCCCCCGTTTCCATCGAGACCATCCGGTTCGCTGCCGCGAACCGCCTCTGTATCGAACTCGGATATGGGGGGACGACACGGGTGGTGGAACCGTACTCCTTCCGGCGGACAAGGGACGGGAACTATCTGCTCTACGCCATCAAGCGACCCTCGGGTGAGACCCGCGCCTACCGTCTCGACAGGATCCAATCGGTCCGCGTGACGGATACACCCTTCGTCCCGAGACACCGGATCGAGATCGGCTCATTCTCGGTGGGCGGGGCGCCCAGACTGTCGCGAACAGCGGGAGCATCGGTTCGACGACCCCCCAGGAAGATGCGGGCACGTGGTGTCGTCTTCATTGTCCAATGTCCGGTGTGTGGCAGGAAGTTCCCGCACCAGACGCCATCCCCAGCTCTCAAGACCCACAAGGGGCCGGATGGCTGGTCATGTCCGTCCCGGTCGGGCTTCATTGTCGAAACGAGGAACCCATGATCGTGAATTCCCAACCCCACCAGATCGTGCAGAAGCTCTGGAGCTACTGCCACCTACTGCGGGGATGACGGTCTCTCGTACGGGGACAACGTGGAGCAGTTCGCCGCCGTCGGGGAGGATCTGGCACAGGTCCCCGTCAATACGATTCCAGGCCGGTCTTGATCTCCAGGAGCTTGCCAAGTCCCTTGAGGTCCAGGGCGATGCGAATGTCGCGGTTGGTGTTGGAGGTGAAGGCCAGGTCGCGGTACTCGACGGTCACGCCCCAGCAACTGCCACCGTACCGGAAGACGATGCGTTGCTGCTGGAACCGGTCTTGCTTGACATCGTAGGCCACGTGAAGGGCGACGTTCCAGCGGGAGCCGGGGTTCCTCAGGGCAAGGGCCGCGCGGACCTGGGAGGAGTTGGTCTCCCCCGTGATGGTGTTGAAGCCCTGGTACCAGGTCAGGTTCGTCATGAAGGCCCTCTGGCGGTAGGAGGCGGTCAGGGACGTGGTGGAGAGGTTGTGAAAGAGGGGAATGAACTGGGCCCGGGCCTCCACCATGACACTGTTGGACGGCGTGGCCCGAAGGACGCCGCCCACGGCGCCGAGGCGTGAAACCTGCTTGCGGTCAGGGGAGACGGTCAGGGGGTCCCCGAACGAGTAGTCGGTAAAGAGGTCGAACGAGCCCAGCTCCCGGGCGCTCTGGCTCTTGCGTTCACGGCCGTAGAGCCGGTTGGACAGCGTGAGGCGCAGGCGGTTGGTGACCAGGGTCTGGTCGACCTCGTCGAATCGGGGGATCAGCTTGATGTGGCCCGGGTCGGAGACGTACCGGTACTCCAGCCGCGGCTCGATCAGGTGCTTGAGCTTGAGGAACCGCCCCTTTTCCTTCTCGAAGACCCGGCTGACCGAGGGGCCGACAATGTCAATGCCTCCCTCGAAGAAGGAGCGGTCGATGCCCTTGTCCACGAACTCTGTCTGGGTTTCGTTGTACTGGGTCGTGTAGTACGTACCGCGCACGGCGACCCTCGGCGTGACGGTCAGCCAGGCCGGACCTGGAAGTGTATAGGAGAGCTGGGGGTAGGCGTCCACGCGACCGTAGGTCTTGGAGAGATTGGGCCCACGGTCGACGGCAAAGAGGTTGAGCGAGGAGATCAGCGACCAGTAGAGCGAGGTCCGTCCGACCCGGTTCGGCCGGACGCGGAGCTCGACCTCCGGGAGCTGCACCATGGTGACGTCCGTCGAGCTGAGGTACGTGATCCGCCGGTCGGCCCGCAGGTTGAGGCTGTAGGGCCCGCTGGTCTTGGTCAGGTAGACGTAGGAATAGAGGGAGCGGAGGGTGTTCTGGTTGAAGGAGTGTTCGTACTCCCGGAAGAAATCGACGTCGGAAAGATCGTGAATCTGTGCCTGGAGGTGGAAGCCCAGGACGCTATCCTGGGCATGCTTCCCGTCGATCTTCCATTCCCACTTTCCCGTGTCCTTGTCCCGGACGGTGTAGAGCATGGCATCGCCGGCGGCGTCCTGGCGCGGCGCCCAGCGCCACCCGCTCCCCAAGCCGAGCCAGCCCTGGGAGTAGAGATCCAGGTAGACCGTGGTGTCCCAGCTCCGGCCGGCGGCGATGTAGAGGGCGTTGCCGAGGTAGAAGCCGCGCCGGTTGGAGTAGCCGAAGGTCGGCACCAGGAGACCCGTCGTCCGCTGGGTCTTGACGGGCCACAGGAGGTAGGGCAGGTAGAAGATTGGTACGCCCTTGGTCTGGATGGTCAGGCCGTGGAAGTGGCCGTAGCCCTCTTCCTCGATCAACGCCTTGCTGATGCCGAAGCGCCACGGCGGCCGGGGTTCCGGCTGGCAGGATGTGAAGGTGGCCTTCTCCAGCTTGAAGTGGGTTTCGTCCAGCTTGATGACCTTCTTGCCGGTGAAATAGTAAAAGGGATCCACCTGTCCCGTGGCGTTGGTGAAATCGCCCGTCTTGGTCTTGAGGTTGTAGTGAAGCTCGTCGGCGGTGAACCGGCGAGGGCCCTGGTCCAGGACCACGTTGCCGCTGGCAGTCAGGTCCATGGTCTCCGAGTTGAGCTCCACCTTGTCGCAGTGGATCTTGATGTCCTGGTAGAGGACCTCCACGTTACCCTCGCCGCGCCACAGGGTCTTCTGAATCCACTGCTGGTTGTCGGCGTGGAGGGTCATGGTCTCCTGCGTATCCTTCGGCGTCTCACCGCCGGCGCCGGCAGAGGCCGCGAGCAACCCCGCAACCACTGCCACGACCGCCGTCAGTGACCGGAGCCTCACCCGACGTTCCGGATCACAGCCGCTCGACGACCATGGAGACGGCCTCGCCGCCGCCGTTGCAGATCCCGACGCAGCCGTAACGCCCGCCACGCAGCTCGAGCGCGCGCAGGAGGGTCGTCACGATCCGGGCGCCCGAGGCGCCGATGGGATGCCCCAGGGCCACCGCGCCGCCGTGAACGTTGACCTTGTCGGCCGGCAGCTCGAGCTCCTTCATGGCCGCCATAACGACCACCGCGAAGGCCTCGTTGATCTCGAAGAGGTCCACGTCCCCGACGGCCACGCCGGCGCGCTCGCAGGCCTTCCGGATGGCGCCCACCGGGGCGGTGGTGAACCACTCGGGCTCCTGGGACTGCGTGGCGTGTCCGAGGATCCGCGCCACGGGCTTGAGGCCGAGCTCCCCGACCCGGCGGGCGCTGGCGACCACCAGGGCAGCGGCGCCGTCGTTGATCTTCGAGGAGTTGGCCGCCGTGACGGTTCCCTCGCGGTCGAAGGCCGGCCTTAGCTTCGCCATCTTGGCGAGATCGGCCCGGAACGGCTCCTCGTCCGCGTCGACGACGGTGACCTGGCCCTTGCGTCCCGGGACCTCGACGGGGGTGATCTCGGCGGCGAAGGTGCCGTCCCCGGAGGCCTTCCGAGCCCGCTCGTAGGACCTCAGGGAGAAGGCATCCTGCTCCTCGCG
>JAADFK010000016.1 GCA_013152925.1 Acidobacteriota bacterium
CCCTCCCCCAACATGCCGACCCTGGAGACGGCGGCGCTCTACCCGGGGCTTTGCCTGGTGGAGGCGACGACGCTCTCCGAAGGGAGGGGAACCACCAGGCCGTTCAAGCTTGTCGGCGCGCCGGGGCTCGACGCGCCGGCGCTGACCGGTGCGCTGCGGGGGCTGCCGGGAGTCGCCGTGCGTCCGGCATGGTTCCGGCCCCAGTTCGGCAAACATGCGGGAGAGGTCTGCTCGGGCGTCGAGCTGGCCGTCACCGATCGCGCGCACCTGCGGCCAGTGGAGCTGGGCGTGCGGCTGCTGGACGCCGTGTACCGCCTGGATCCCGGGCGTTTCTCGTGGCGGGCCGAAGCCTACGAATTCGTCGAGGAGATTCCGGCCATCGATCTCCTGACGGGGGATGAGCGCGCTCGAAAGGCTATCGAAACGGGCACGGGACTTGACGAGCTGCTGGTCTCCTGGCAGGAGGAGGTGAGCCGGTTCGAAGAGATCCTGCGGGACATCCTCCTGAGCTCGTGAGTCGATTCGGAACCACACCGTGACCGATTTCACTTGCAGAAGGTCCAGGATTCACGCTACCATGCGCGACGCGGCACATTGGCCGCTCAAGGGGGTACTCAATGAAACGACTGACCGTGGCATTCCTGGCGGTTCTTCTTCTTGCGGCGCCTGGTTGGGCGCAACTATCGCAGAAGTATGCCGGCTGGGAGAAGGGGCCGGTACGGTGGCTGATGACCAAGCAGGAGCAGAAGGCCTACGCGGCCCTGACGAGCGACGAGGCCGCCCAACACTTCATCGACCTGTTCTGGGCCAAGAGGGATCCCAACCTGGAAACCAGGATCAACGAGTTCAAGGTGGACTTCGACGCCAGGGTACGGGCGGCGGACAAACAGTTCACCGAAGAGAACGGCCCCCGCGGCGCCCTGACCGACAGGGGCCGCGTCCTGATCGTCATGGGCAAGCCGGCCAAGAGATGGCACGAGAGCATCCAGGCCTTCCTTTCCCGGATCTACGGCCAGTCGGCCGTCGGCGGTGGTGCGGTCAACTCGGCCCGGGAAGCACAGAGCCAGATGCACGGTGTGTCCTTCAACCGTTCCAAGGGCCAGGCCGATGTGTGGGTCTACACCCGGGAGCAGATCCCGGAGAAGGTCAAGCTGCCCAAACGGGTGGAATCGGTGATCTTCGCCTTCCTGGACAACGAGGGCACGGGCCACTACGTGCTCGACCGCCAGCTGAAGACGGCCAAGTGGGGGATCAGGGCCCTGGAGATGGGCCCCGAGGTGTACCTTGCACACCCGGATCTGACCGAGGTGCCCACCTTCCCGCTGTTGCCGGGTACCACCGTGGCAACGCCGGAACAGCTGTCATGGTTGGAGATGGAGAACGCCCCCTGGCCCGAGGGCGCCATCGCTGGAGCCGTTCAGGGCGTGACAACCGAGAGGATCTTTCCGGCCTGGGTCTACGTCATGCTGCCAAAGAAGGTCCCACAGGCTGACCGGGTGATCGGCCGGCTGACGGGTCCCGACGGCAAGGTGGAGGGCACCTTCCAAAAGAGAGTTACCGGGATCAAGTCGGTCCACGGCATGGTGTACGAGCTCTCCATTCCGGCCCAGGTGGGCACGTCCAAGCTGGAGCTGGCCCTCTCCTCCAGGGGCAAGCCCCTGGCGGTGCACCCCGTGGCGATCACGCTGGAGGAGGTTCCGGATGACGCCACCTGGATAACGCCCTTCGTGGCCGGTGCCGAGATCTACCAGCAGAAGCAGTACACCGCGGGTACGCCCTTCGTCTACGGCGGGTATCACCTGGTGCTCCGTCCCGATGGCCAGTACGATTTCGGCGAGAACCTCGACTACTTCTGCCTGGTCGTGCGGCCGAAAGAGGGTGAGGACGGCAAGCCCAAGGCCAAGGTCAAGATCGCCATCTACGAGGGCGGCAAGCGGCTGACCGGGCGCCCCTTTCAGCCTGCCGAGCTCTCTCCCGTCGAGCCCAACGTGTACATGTACGGCTCACAGCTTCCCCTCGGGATCTTCAACAGGGGCGGAACCTACACGTTCAAGGTCACGCTCAAGGACGAGATCTCGGGCGCGGAGCGGGTGACCGAGCTGCCCATCGTTCTTCCGGTGAAGAAGAAGAAGCAGTAGTTGGGCGGAATGACCGAGCGGGAAACCCTGATGCCGCGCGATGTCTTCATCGGCGTGGAGGAAGCGGCGGACCGCCTCGCCCGGGGCGAGGCGGTCGTCGTCGTGGACGACGAGAGCCGTGAGAATGAGGGCGATGTCATCGTGGCGGCGGACGGGGTAACGCCGGAGCATATCAACTTCATGGCGCGGCACGCCCGCGGCCTGATCTGTGTCGCCCTGACGGGGGACCGTTGCGACGAGCTCGACCTTCCGCTGATGGTCGACCGGGAGCGCAACACGGCGGCCCACGAGACGGCGTTTTGCGTCTCGGTGGAGGCGCGGGAGGGGACGACGACGGGCATCTCGGCCCACGACCGGGCCATCACGGTCCGGGCGCTGATCGATCCGGCCACGAAGCCGTCCGATCTTCGCCGGCCGGGGCACATGTTCCCGCTGAGGGCACGCAGGGGTGGCGTCCTCAAGCGTGCCGGCCACACGGAGGCCACCGTCGACCTGGCCAGGATCGCCGGCCTCAACCCGGCCGGTGTCCTGTGCGAGATCATGGACGACGATGGCCAGATGGCCCGCCTGCCGCGGCTGGTGGAATTCGCCCGCGAGCACGGCCTCGGTATCCTGACCGTCGCGGACCTCATCGCCTGGCGGCTGCACTCGGAGAAGCTGGTCGAGCGGATTGCCGGCCCTGCGCTGCCAACGGCCTACGGTGATTTCCGGATCCACGGCTACCGCAACCGTGTGACGGGCGAGGAGCACGTGGCACTGGTCATGGGCGAGATCGACCCCGAGGATCCAGTTCTCGTCCGCGTGCACTCGCAGTGCCTGACCGGTGACGTTTTCGCCTCGGCCCGGTGCGACTGCGGTGTGCAGCTGGACCGTGCCCTGCACATGATTGCCGGGGAGGGGAGGGGCGTGCTCCTCTATCTCCTCCAGGAGGGCCGTGGGATCGGCCTCTTCAACAAGCTCCGCGCCTACGAGCTCCAAGACCAGGGCCAGGACACCGTGGAGGCCAACATTCACCTGGGCTTTCCGCCCGATCCCAGGGACTACGGAACGGGCGCCCAGATTCTGTTGGACCTCGGGGTCCGGCGCATGCGCCTGATGACCAACAACCCCCGGAAATACGCCGCCCTGGCAGGTTTCGGACTGGAGATCGTGGAGCGCGTTCCGCTGGAGATTCCGCCCACCGAGGGTACCCGCGACTATCTCAAGACCAAGAAACAGAAGCTGGGACACCTGCTCAAGCTGGTCTGAAGTGCGGCCCGCGCGTCACGAGATTGTCTCCACCGTGAAGCTTCCCGACCTTGAAGATCTGGCCGCCGCCCTCCGGGGCGGCGCCGTTTCTCCAGCGGTCGGCGGCGTGGTGCCGGAGGCACGGGCCCTGCCGCTGGCTGCGTTGCTGGCGGCGGGTTGGCCCGAAGGGCCGGCCCTGGCCATCGTCCCCGGCGTTCGCGAGGCCTCGGAGCTGGTGGCCGGCCTGCGGCTGTTGGCGCCCGGTTGCCGGGTGGCCGCCGCTCCGGCCGAACTGGCGGCGCCCTACCTTGGAAGCGAGCCGCCCCTGGCGTCCCGGCTGGAGCTGGTCACCATTCTTGGAGAGCTCTCGGAAGGGCATCTCGATCTCCTGGTCGTGCCGGCACGGGCCCTCCTCGCCCGTATTCCCGACCCCTCGGTGGTGGCCGACCGGACGCTGATGATTCGCGCCGGCGATCTGGCCGATCCCCTGGAGCTGGCCCAGGCGCTCGCGGGTATGGGTTACGAGCGGACCGATCTGGTGGAGACTGCGGGCCAGTTCGCCGTGCGCGGCGGTGTGGTGGACGTGCACCCCGGCGGCACGACCCCCTTCCGCCTGGAGCTGGACGATCTGTGCGTCGAGCGCCTTGGCACATTCGACAGTGCAACGCAGCGCTCCCTCCCCGACGTGGTCGAGGTCCTGACCGTGCCCCCGCTGGAACCCTTCGCCGGGTGCGACCGGGAGGGGCTGGCGGAGCGGGTGGAGCCGCGGTATCCGGCGCTGGCCGGGCTGATCCGGGAGGGTGTGGAGCACCGGCTGTGGTGGGCCATGGAAGCCCTCTCCGTTGGAGCCGTGACATGGACCGAGGCCGTGGCGACCGTTGTGGTTTGCGACCGCGACGAAGTCTTGGGAGATCTGGGACGCTGGTGGCGCCTCCAGGAGCGCGAATGGTCGGTGCTCTCGGCACGCCACGTGCCGCTGCCGCCGCCGGAGGAGATTCTGGTGGCCCAGGAATCCATCGGCGAGGCGGTCGCCGGGGCCGCGTTGCGGATCGAACGGCTGGAAGTGGCCGACGGTACCACCCGTTGGTGGCGCCTGGCCACCCACCCACAGGACAACTTCCAGCGCCGTCTCCCGGATCTGGCGCCCGCCATCCGGAACCGGAGGGCCGAGGATTTCGCGCAGGTCCTGGTCGTGGGTTCGGCGCGGGAGGCCGATCGCTTTGCGGCCCATTTTCGCGAGGCAGGAATCGAGCCCGGTGCCTTCCCCCCGGGGCCGGGTGGCGTGGTCATCGAGCTCGGGAGTCTCGAACGGGGATTCCTGTGGGAGGGGGGTCTGGCGGTCTACGGCCGGCGCGACCTCACGGCGGCCCCCGCGCCACGCGCACGGCGGCGTGGCGTGGCCGCCTTCGCCGCCGATCTTCGCGACCTGCGGCCCGGCGACCTCGTGGTCCACGCAGACCACGGCATCGGCCGCTTCACGGGGTTCCGCGCCGTCTCCGTGGAGGGGCGGCGCGTGGAAACCATGGTGCTGGAGTACCACCGTGGGGACACCCTCCTTGTTCCAGTGGAGCGGGCGGACCTGATCCAACGGTACTCCGCCGGTGAGGTGGAGACCGCGCCCCGGCTGGACCGTCTCGGTGGCAGCACCTGGCGGCGGCGCAAGGCCCGCGTCAAGAAGGCAATCCGGGAGATGGCCGCCGAGCTGTTGCGGCTGGCAGCGGTCCGGGCGGCTTCCCGCGGCTACGCATTCTCGCCGGATTCACCCTGGCAGCGGGAGTTCGAGGCGGCCTTCGAGTTCGAGCTGACCTCCGACCAGGAGCGGGCCGTGGCCGAGATCAAGGCCGACATGGAGTCCTCCCGCCCCATGGACAGGTTGCTGTGCGGCGACGTGGGCTTTGGCAAGACGGAGGTCGCTCTCCGGGCCGTGTTCAAGGCGGTCCTGGACGGCAAACAGGTGGCCGTGCTGGCGCCGACAACGGTGCTGGCCGAGCAGCACCTGCAGACCTTCCGCCGGCGCTTCGAGGGTTTCCCCATCGAGGTCCGGATGCTCTCCCGGTTCGTCGACGCGAAGGAATCGCGGTCCGTGGTGGAGGGACTGGCCCAGGGGACCGTGGATGTGGTCATCGGGACCCACCGGCTCCTGGGCGGCCAGCTCCGCTTCCGGGACCTTGGGCTGGTGATCCTGGACGAGGAGCAGCGTTTTGGCGTCGCGCAGAAGGAACGCCTCAAGAAGCTCCGCACCGAGGTGGACGTGTTGGCCATGTCGGCGACGCCGATCCCACGGACCCTCAACATGGCGCTCTCGGGGTTGCGGGACATCTCCCTGATCGAGACGCCGCCCCGGGATCGCCAGGCGGTGCAGACTGACGTGCTGGAGTTTTCCGAGGCGGTGATCCGGGAGGCGATCCTCTACGAGCTGGAACGGGGCGGCCAGGTGTTCTTCGTCCACAACCGTGTGCATTCCATCGGCGCCTTCGCCCGCTGGCTCGAGCGCGTGGTACCCGAGGCCCGGATCGCCGTGGCCCATGGCCAGATGAGAGAGCGCTCCCTGGAACGGTCCATGCGGAGCTTCCTCGAGGGGGAGGCGGACGTTCTGCTCGCCACGGCCATCATCGAGAACGGTCTGGACATACCGAACGCGAACACCCTGCTGGTCAACCGGGCCGATCGCTTCGGGCTGGCCCAGCTGTACCAGCTCCGGGGGCGTGTCGGCAGGTCCGAGCGGCTGGCCTTCGCATACTTCCTGGTGCCGCCCGGGCGTGCGCTCAGCGCCACTGCGCGGGCCCGTCTGGCGGCCATGCAGGAGTTCTGCGAGCTCGGTGCGGGGTTCCGTATCGCGGCCCGGGATCTGGAGATCCGCGGCGCCGGCAACCTGTTGGGCGGCGAGCAGCACGGCTTCCTGGAGGCCGTGGGCTTCGAGACCTACACGCAGCTGCTGGACGAGGCTGTGGCCGAGCTGGAGGGCCGCCCGCTCGTCGAGCGCGCGGAGGTCGAGCTGCGTCTGGGGCTCGATCTTCAGCTGCCGGGAGAGTACATCCCCGCACCGGCGCTGCGCCTGTCGTTCTACAAGCGTCTGGCGGCCTGTGATGATGAGACGGCCCTGGCCGATCTCCTGGTGGAGATCCGGGACCGCTACGGTCCCCCGCCCGAGGCCCTGGACCTCCTGGCCGCGGCGCAGCGGTTGCGGGTGGCCGCCCGGAGCGCCGGCATCGCTCAGGTGATCCGGCGCAGCGGCGTCTGGCACCTGCGACTGGATCCCTCACGGCCGATTCCGCCTGGGTTGGGGGAGGGCCTGGCCACCTGGCCCGGCGCCCGGATGCTGCCTTCGGGCGAGCTGCTGCTCCCGGTGCGCGGGGAGGGCGTCGAGGCTCTTGGGGCCTTGACGGAGCTGCTTGGTGAGATCCTCCGGTGATCGTTGGATCGAATCGAGCGTGGTACGCTGCGCGGATGGGGAGGGAACGATGATTCTGGGGCTCCAAGCAGGTCGAGCCCGGCGGACGGTGCCGGCCGTCTGTCTCGTCGTCGTCGCCTTCCTGATCGGTGCCTGCGGCAGCTCGCCGCGGGTCAACGTCATCGCCACGGTTGGCCGGCACAATATCGGGCTCGAGGCATTCCAGGGTTACGTGGATTCCGTCATCGGCGAGGGATGGAGAACCGTTGACGATCGCGTGGCCTCCCGTCTCCTGGACCAGTACCTGGACCAGGAGGTTCTGGCCGCGGCGGCGCGGCGGAAGCGACGGTTCGCCATCCCCGTGGAACCGGGGCGGCGCGCCGCCATGATCCGGAGCCTGGTTCCGGAGCTGTGCGGCCCGGCGCCGACGCCGGCGCCGGAGGCTGTTGCCAGGGCCGTGGAGGCGCGCCTCAAGGGGAAACAACCGGACCGCGCGCACGTCCGGCAGATCATCGTCGCCACCGCGGCGCGTGCGGAACAGGTGCGGGAGCGCCTGCTGGCCGGCGAGAGCTTCGCCGATCTCTCACGGCGGCTGAGCCTGGCCCCCAACGCGGCCGAGGGCGGAGAGCTCGGCGTGATCACCAGGGGAACCCTTCCCGAGGAGTTCGACCGCGAGATCTTCCGGTTGCACCCCGGGGAGGTCTCGCGTCCCGTCCGCGGGCCCTCGGGCTATCACCTCTTCCAGGTCCTGGAGGTGTACCCTGGGGCGGCTCCGGACCACAGGGCGGTCGAGGCGACGGTCCGCCAGGAGCTCACCGAGGACGCTGTGCGAACCTGGCTCTCGGGTTGCGTGGATCGGCTGGCGGCCGAGGTGGGAGTTCGAGTTCTGACGGACCGGCTGTGGTTCAGGTACCATGGGCGCTATTCGGAGGCGGATGATGCAGCGACGGATCGTTTGGATGATGCTACTGGCAACAATGGTCCTGGGAACCGTGCAAGCGGGGCAACGCCGGGTGGTGGAAGCCATCATGGCCCGGGTCAATGACGAGATCATCACGGTCTCCGATTTTCAAAAACGCCTGAAGCAGGACCTGGGACAGCTGGGGCGTCCCCTTTCCGGCGATCAGCTCAAGAGCTTTGCGCACCAGACCTTTGACACCATGGTGACCGAGGCGATCCTGATGGAACGGGCCAAGCAGAAGAAGATGACCGTCGACGACAAGGACGTGGACAAGGCCATCGACGCCCTCCGGAAGGACAACCACCTGACGGACGAGGATGCGTTCAAGAAGGCCTTGGCACAGGCCGGGCTGACCGAGAGTCAGCTGCGGGCCCGTTACCGAAAGCAGATGTTGCTCCAGCGGGTGACGCAAAGCGAGATCAAACCGGAGGAGATCACCGAGCAGGAGCTCCACGACGAATACGTGAAGCAGAAGGACAAGCACTTCAAGACCCCGGCCAAGGTTCAGCTCGAGCAGATCTTCCTCCCGGTTGCCGAGGATGGGAAGGACAAGGACGCCGTTCAGGCCCGGGCGCTCGGCATGATGTCCCGCCTGGACAACGGCGCGGACTTTCAGGCCGAGGCGACCCTGGCGGGGGCCAAGGTGCAGGAGCTCGGGGAGATTCCGGTGGCCGATCTCCGCGAGGACATCGCCTCGGCAGTCACGCGGATGAAGCCTGGCGACGTGGCCGGCCCGTTCTCCACGGCCGGCGGCTACCAGATCATCCGCCTGGTCAAGCGGATCGACGCGGGCTACATCCCCTTCGAAAAGGTCAAGGAGCAGATCCGCCGCAACCTCTCGGGGGAACGTTTCCGGGAGCAGAGCGAGGGGTTGGTCAACCGGCTGAAGAAGGAGTACCTCGTGGAGACACACCCCGAGATGGTCGATCAGGTGCTGGAAGGGAAGCTCGGTGGCTGAAGATCGGATCTGGATCCGTGACCTCCATCCCGGAAGCGACGTGGAGGAGAGCTACGCCGTGCGATCCCGGGAGCTCAGGCAGCGTCGTGGTGGCGGGCCCTATCTGGCGGGCGTTCTGGCCGACCGCACGGGACAGGTTGCCGCCCTGGCGTGGGAAAACGCCGAGGAGCTGTTCAAGATCATGAAACCCGGCGCCGTGGTCCGGATCCGCGGCCAGGTTCAACGGTACAACCAGCGTCTCCAGGTGGTTATCCGTCAGGCCCGGCTCGTCGACCCCGAGGAGGTCGACGAGCGGCTGTTCATCCGCTCCTCCTCGATCGACCCCGATCTTCTGTGGAACCGCCTGATGGGCCTGGTGGAGAAGGTCGGCGACGAACGCTTGCGGCAGCTGCTGTTCCGGATCTTCTCCGACCCCGGGCTCTCCGAGCGGTTCAAGGCCTCGCCGGCCGCCCGCAGCATGCACCACGCCTACCGCTCGGGCCTGATGGAGCACACGGTCTCCATGACCACCGTTGCCAAGTCACTGGCCGAGCACTACCGGCTCAACGTGGACCTCGTGGTGGCGGGCTGTCTGCTTCATGACCTGGGGAAGGTCTGGGAGCTGGAACCAGGTCCCAGCATCGAATACACCGACGATGGCCGCCTCCTGGGGCATCTCTCCATGGAGGTGCTCTTCGTCGACCGGCAGATCGGCCAACTCGACGGGTTCCCAGAGGAGACGCGCCGGCAGCTGCTACACATCCTGCTGGCCCACCACGGCGAGTACGCCTACGGCTCACCCCGCCGTCCCAAAACGCCCGAGGCGCAGCTGGTGCACATGGTGGACAACCTCGACGCCAAGATCTCCGGCATGCTCGACGCCATCGGCTCCGGCGGTGAAACCGAGGAGGCGTGGACCGCCTACCAGCCCCTCCTGGAACGCTACGTCTACCGCCGCCGTCTCAACGACGACTGACTGAGCCGGCGTGGGACGCCCGTCCCCCGCCGCTCCAAAATAAATAAAGGGACACTGGTTATTTTGTCATTCAGCTGGTATTCTTGTTGCGAGAGACCGGGAAGGAGGCACGACATGGCACGGATGGCGCGGTTGAAGTTTCCTGGTGC
>JAADFK010000017.1 GCA_013152925.1 Acidobacteriota bacterium
CGGCGAAGGGAAGCCGGTGAGAATCCGGCACGGCCCCCGCCACTGTAACCGGGGACGGACCGTTCACGGGGCAATCCGGCCACTGGCCGATGCGATCCGAAGGGGTTGACCGGCTGGGAAGGCGAACGGTTCCGGCGCGTGCGGTGCGTTGCAGCATCGCACGCGGATCCGGGAGTCAGGAGACCTGCCGTTCCGAAAAGAAACGGGAGGTTTCGTCATGTTCCGTCCTTCGTTCATCCTTTCCCTCGCGCTGTCGATCGCAGCAGTCCTGCCCCTGCCCGCCCGTGCCGCCGCGGAGAGCCCGACGGGCTCCGCCGCACCGGGTACGAAACCGAAGAAGTTCGGCGGCCAGGTGACCGTCACCGCCACCGGCGAGGAGACCTCCACCGCCGGGACGCCGGCCGCCGTCACCGTCGTGGACCGGCAGCACATCGAGGACTCCCAGATTGACACGCTCCCCGGCCTGCTCCGGCGCATTCCCGGGCTGACGGTGGTGCAGTCGGGCGACGCCGGTGGCGTCACCTCGGTCTTCATGCGGGGCACCAATTCCAACCAGACCCTGGTGCTCTTCGACGGGGTGCGGCTCAACTCGCCCTACTTCGGCGGTTACGACTGGAGCGTCCTGCCGACGGCCGGGCTCGAGCGCCTGGAGGTTGTCCGCGGGCCCTTCTCGGCACTCTGGGGCGGCGACGCCATGGGCGGTGTTGTCAACCTCATCCCGCTGCGGGGCTCGCGGGGCCTCGCCGGGAACGTCTTCGCCGAGGGGGGCGAGCAGGGCTGGAAACGGGGCCAGGCACAGGTTTCCTGGGGCTCGGATCGCTTGGACGTGATGGCCTCGGGCTTCTACCGCGAGGGGAGCGGAACCCTGGAGAACAGCGACTACTCCCTGGGCCAGGGGCTCGTGGATGCCGGCTTCACCTGGGCTTCGGGGAGCCGTGTGGGGCTTCTCGTACAGAGCGTCTCCTCCCGCGTGGAGATTCCCTTCACGGGCGCAACCACGACCCCGCGGCGCCATCAGAGCTCCGACCAAACCCTGGCGGCCGTTCCGCTGAGCTGGCGCATGGGCGAGCACTGGGACCTGCAGGCCACGCTCTCCCACGTGGAACGCGATTTCAGCTTCCGCGACCCCGACGACCCCTTCGGCTTTACCAGCTCGGACACCTCCGCAGACACCGACCAGATCCGGGTCGTGGCCACCCATGCCGCCGGAGCCCACCGGCTGAGCTTCGGCGGCGAATGGCGGAGCGATACGGTCAGTGACCGCTCCACATTCGGCACCAACCTCGACGGCCGGGAGATGGGTACGACCGGGCTTTTCGTCCAGGACCTCTGGCGTGTGTCGCGGAAGGTCCGCCTCCAGGTCGGCGCCCGGTGGGACGATGCCGGCGCCTGGGGCTCGCAGCTCTCGCCCCGCGTGGGCTTGGGCTGGCGAGTCGCCCGATCGTGGGAGGTGCACGCGAGCTTGGGGCGGGGCTTCCGTCAGCCTTCCGTGGGTGAGCTCTACTTTCCCTTCTCGGGCAATCCCAATCTCAATCCAGAGACCTCCACTTCCACGGAGCTCGGCGCAGCCTACACGCCGGCGGAGGGTACATTCCGGCTCGAGCTCAATGCCTTCACCACCTCCCTGGACAACCTGATCGAGCTCGACTATGCCAGCTACGCCTTTCAGAACGCCGGCTCGGCGGACATCCAAGGCGTGGAGCTCGCAGCCGGCACCCTCCTTGCGCGGGACCTCTCGCTCCAAGGCCAGGTGACCTGGCTCCACACCGAGAACGGCGCCGGCAACGAGCTGCTCCGCCGTCCGGAGTGGAGCGGTTCGTTGACGCTTTCGGGCCGGCTGGGCCCGGAGTCGCTCCGCGGCGACCTGACGCTGCTCTGGGTGGGGCGCCGGGAGGACATCGATCCCCTGACCTTCGGCCGGATCTCCACGGGCGGCTTCCTGACGGCCGACTTGGCCCTGGCCTGGAGGGTGCTCCCCCCGCTGGAGCTGACCTTCCGGGTCCAGAACCTGACGGACCGGAATTACGAGGCCGTGGCCGGCTATCCCTCGCCGGGCCGCCGCTTCATCGGAGGCCTCCGCGCGAGCTTCTGAGCCAACCGGGCCACCGCTGAACGATCACCCATTCCGTGGCAGAGCGGGTCTGCCAAAAGGAACGGGACGCAGCATGATGCATGACCTTGCCGGGAGGGGACGTTCCAAGCCACCCGCGCTGACGCCCGTGGAGGGAGCGGCGGTGGTCATGCTCTGGCTGCGGTCACTCCTGCCGGTGGGCCAGGCGGAGCTCCCGGTCTCCCCGTCTTGCGGCGATGGTCTCGGTCGCCGCGATGAGGAGGCCGCCGCCCACCGCGAAGCGCGAGACGATCACATGGGTCACGGCCACCGATGCCACGAGCATCCCGCCGCCCATGGCCACGCTCCAATCCGGACAGTCCATCCCCGATCCTCCGCGCGGCGCCGGTTCGCAACGATACCGTGGGGCCCCGCGGCGCCGCAGCCTGCAACTGGCGCCGGGTCAGGTGGTGTGTTCGCCAGGCGGCGCCGGCGCCATGGAGAGAAACAGGGGAGGGCGTGAGCCCTCCCCTGTTTGCTGGTTGTCGCTGCGGCGCCGGCTCTTAGTCCTCCGGCTCCACGTTGGGATCGACCATGATCTCACCGGGCACTGCGGCTTTCTGCAGCACCTTGGCCGTGATGGACGCCTCGGCGTCCGTGTCCCACCAAGTGCCGCCGGGGCCGAAGTACTCCATCAGCTCGTTGGCGTTCATGACCTCGAAGTCACTGTTCCATACCGAGATGTCCGGTGAAATACCAAAGCCCCAGATATTGACCTTCTGGGAGTGACAGCTGACGGCGCAGGCGTTGGGCATCCCGCCCTGCTCCTGGTACGCCAGCGTCTCTTCCGGCGCGATGGGATCGAAGACGTGGGAGTGAATGTCGAAGGCGATGGCCGACTTGGCCACCGTCGGCATGTGGCACTTGGAGCAGCGCGACAGGCCGAGCGTACGATCCGGCGCGTAGGGATGGTGGCTGTGTGCCGCGATGGTGGCGCCGATGGCTCCGACGTTCTCGTCGTAGTTGGCCACCATCTCCTTGGTGATGTTCTTGAAATCACCATGGGTGGCGTGGCAGGACAGGCAGAGGGTGTCGTTGTCGTTGCTGGTCGCCATCACTACGCCGTCGTCCTCTCTGGAATCGACGATCTGGTGCTCGTTGGCGGTGTTCTCATGGGGCTCGTGGCAATCCCAGCACCGCAGCTGTTCGAAGGGGTTGTTCGGATGTGCCGACCGGTTGAAGTCCAGCCACTGCTGGTGGTGCTGCTTCGAGTGAATGCCGTCCGGCCAGTAGCCGCCGTGGTCCGTGCCGAAATCATTGAGGTCTTCACCCCTCCCCGGGATCCACTGCCGCTGCTCGGTCTCGTTGAAGGGGAAGCCGAAGAGACCCGAGGGTACGGACTTGGGCCGGAGGTGGCACTGGCCGCAGACCTCGTTGGCCTCCGTGGTGTCCAGATCCTCGGGATTGACGATCTTGGAAGGATCGCCACCGCCGAGAACGTGGGCCGAACCGGGGCCGTGGCAGCTCTCGCATCCGACGTTGGTCAGGTCCTTGTTCCCGTCATGATCGAAATCCCAGTAGGTGGGATCGTCCGGCTGATAGAGGGCGGCGGGCCACAGATCCGCCTGCCACTCGCCGTTGGCGTCCTGAACGATGGACTTGACGCCGGTGGAGTGACAGCCGATGCACCCCTTGGAGTAGGAGCGCGTGTTGTTGGCCGCGAAGTCCGCGGCGCTGACGCCGGCGTGGAACTTAGGCTGGTTGTTACTGTCGTACCAGTCGGAGCCGTGGTAGACCACGTAGCCGTTGGTGGCCAGGTTGTACTGGATCGGCGAGATGTAGTTGCCGGCGGTCAGCCCGTTGGGGGTGCCGGTCACGGGGACGCGCACCACGTAGCGCTGCTTCCAGCCCACCCCGCCCTGCGCGGCCACCAGGGGCATCTTGAGGTCGCCGATGGTGATGTAGTAGGTGTCGCCCTCGTGGGAAAGCACCGGGGCGTTGGGCTTGTACACGTCGAAGGCCGAGGAAATCTCGTTGAAATCCAGGCCCTCATCGAAGTCGTTGATACCGTTCTGATTGTAGTCGTTCACCACCGTATCGGGCCGGGGGACCCGGATCTTCATCCGATGGAGGGTGTCCCGGAACCCCGCCTTGTCCTGGTGGCAGGCGATGCAGAACTCGGAGCCCACGTACGTTCCCTCTTCCAGCTCCTGGGCGCTGTAGAGCGTCCGGAGCTTTTGCACGCCCTGGTTGAAGACCGCGCGGCTCACGGGCGTGGCCCGGGTGGTTCCATGGCTCGGCCGCATCTGCTGGGCGGCGGCGCTCCCCGCCACGGCGATCACCAGGACCGCCAATGCCATGACACTGAATACTCTCTTCATACGCACCTCCTTTTCCCCATTCGGGGCGGTTACGATCCGTTTCATGGGCTCACTCCGCGAGAAGCCGCGGGTCACGGTTCGAGCCGTGGACCGCCACGTGACAGGTCTGGCACGCCCGGTAGCGCGCCTGCGAAAGGTCGTGGAGCGCCGGCACATCGGCGTGACATTCGAGGCAGAGGTTCATCACGCTGTGTCGCTTGAGGAGCTGGGGGTTCATGGAGCCGTGGGGCTCGTGGCAGCTGACGCAGCCGTTGACCTCCCGAGACGGGTGCGGATAGACGAAGGGACCCGCCGTGGCCGTGTGGCACTCGATGCAAACCCCGCCGTTGTGCAGCAGCGTCAGCCGGCCGCGCCGGCTCTCGCCATGGGGATCGTGGCACGCCGTGCAGTCGAAAGGCTTCTGCGCCCCCTCCCGGTGCGCATAGGGCCGTCGGAACTCCGCCGCTTCCAGCTGGTGACAGCTCGCGCAGAGCTCGTTGACGGGCTTTTTCAGCATGTGCCCGGTCCCGGGATCGCCGTGCCCGGGAGTGTGACAGTCCAGGCACTGCACGCCGTTTCTCGGGTGGGCCGGCATGTTGAGCTCCAGCCCACCGGCCCGATCCGCGTGGCAGGCCGTGCAGGCCTCGGGTCCCGGTTGTTTCGTGATGTTCTCGGGAGACGGGTCGTCCACGTGCGCCGCTGCCGGTCCGTGACAGGTGGCGCACGCCCGCGCCAGGATCTCCTTGGACACCTTCGCCATGGCCCGGCCGTGCGGTCCCGCCACGAAGGCCGCCGCCACGTCATCGTGGCAGGTGGCGCAGGTTTCCAGCGTCACAGGCTGTCCGCCGTCCGTCTTCTGGGCCGCCGCCGGTACCGCGGCGGCCACAACACCGGCCAACACCAGGGTCAACAGTTGTGTGCTCCGCATCAGAAGCTCCATCTCACGGCCAGGCCGTAGCGCGTTACATCGAAATCATTGAGCTCCGAAAGATCCTCGTCGTACGACCAGTAGCGAAGGAAGGCCGCCAGCTCGAGCTTCGCCATCACGCGGAAGCCCAGGCGCAGCGCCCCGTTCCAGGCGGTCACCGGCCAGGTGTCGCCGGTGTCCTGCATCCACGTCAGCGAGCCCCTGAGCAGGACCAGGCCCCACTCCATCGCCCCGTACGCCCCGAGGGTCCTCAGGTTGAGGTCGTACCGCGAAACGCCGGGGTCGCCGCTGGGAAGCACCAGGGAGGTGGTGGTGGTCAGATCCACCAGGCTGGCCGAGACCCCGGCCGAGGCCTTGCCGTCCGCGGAGGCCCAGGCGACACCGAGGCCGCCGGCCCCCGAGCTGCGGTCCAAGGACGACTCGGAGGCCGGGTTGTCAGCGCTTTCGAAGCTGCCATTGGCCACCAGGCTGAAACCCGAGCCCAGATCCGTCGTCAGACGCAGGGTCACGGCGTCGACCGTCTCCGGGTCCGTCCGGAACACGTACTTCTCGAAGGAGCCATGCCGGTATTCCAGGCTTCCCCGGAAACGGGAGGCCGCCCTCCACGAGCCACCAACAACGTAACCGGAGGTATCCCGCGCGACGTCTTCCCCGGGATCGCCGTCGAAGCGCCTCCAGCTGACATCCCGGCTTCCGAACAACCCGCCGCCCCAGACGGAAAACCGCGCCGCACGGTACTCCACCGTCACCTCGCCGCCCAGATCGGTGAAGTCGAAACGTCCCGAATCGTCCAGCGGCGCCGAGAGATCCAGACCCCCACCGTCCGGGTTGGTGACCTTGAGCAGGCGCTCGCCCATCAGCGTCGAATCGGACGATGCGTCCCTGTAGTTGCCCCGAAGCTGCAGGCGCCATGGGCCGGCCAAACGGACCCCGACCGCCACACCGCCGGCCAGGGTGTCCGTGGTGGCCGAGCCCACGATGTCGTCCACGATTCGGATCGTCCCCGCCCCGCCCCCGGCGATGGCGTACTCCTGCCATCCAGCACCGGTCGAATCGAGGTCCGCCGAGCTGTAGAGCAGGTTGCCCGCCACCTCCACGCCGCGTCCGGCCCACGAAACGTCCAGCCTGGACGTCGGTACGTCCTGGGTGTCCTCGTAGGTCGTTCCGATGTCCGTCAGCAGATCGGGATCGCCTCCGATCGCCTCCGAGCCGTTGGGCGCCGGGCGGTTCTTCCGCGTGTATCTGGTGAAGGCCTGCTCGAAGCGGATGTGGACGGGGAGGGTCTTGGTCTCGAAGAGGATCGCCGCCTCGTCCATGCTCTCGTCGAGATTGACCCGGATGGGGTAGAGCTCGTTGAGGCCCCAGGCAACGCGGTTCATGGTGCCACCGCGCTCCGTGTGCCGCAGGTTGAGGCTCAGCCGAGCGAAGGACCAGCCGTCCCACCCAAGGGAGCCTCGCCACCGCGTGATGTGCCAGCGGTCCGACTCCGTTGCGTACTGCGGATCCTCGATCTCGAAGAACGACCGCCGCCGGTCGTAGCGCAGATCCAAGGAGAAGGCCTTGCCGAGGTCCGCCGCCAGCGTGGCGCCCTCGGCCGGCTCCGAACGGCCGAAACCCCACGCCTGAAGGTGGAACCGATCACCGCCCTCCTCCGCGGGGAGCTTGAGATCAAGGTCTTCGAGGATGAAGCCGGACCGCAGATCCGTCTGCGTGCGAAAGCTCGACTCGTTACCGCTCGAGCTCTGCCACGCATACCCCACGCCGACCACCCCTGTGAGGGATTGGGCGTGGGCCGGGGAGAGCCCGAAGAACGCAACGGCGAACAGGAGCGCGAGGAGAGCTGTGCCTCGTCCATGGGATGTCCTCACGGCGTGTTTCCTCCTCCACGGCACTGGCAGGTCAAGGCCATGGGTGCGTGCCGGGTTGGTCTATTGAAGCTCGGTATGTGATATCTTTCACAAGGATCGAGCAGAACAGAAAAAACCAATTGAGATTCCATCTCCGGCCCAACACCCGCTGGACCCATGACCGGTTGAAACGTGTTGTATTGATGGTATGAACGTGTGACCACTTCCACAATACTGTAAATATACCTCTCAAGAACCTCTCGTGTCAAGGGGTGTCTCTAGCAATTTGGTTATTTGTATATGGTCATTCAACTGACCATGGTTTCAAAGGAGAGACTTGACAGAGGACCGCCATGCCCCTATGGTGAAGAGAGAACGTTGATAATGAGACTGGATTAGAACCATGGGCACACTCTCACAAAGGGCGCAGAAGCTATTCATTCAGTACCTTCGGGAGAACAACCTCAAGGTCACCCAGGAGCGGCTCGCCCTCCTGGACGAGATTTTCTCCACGAGCGAGCACCTCGACGCCGAGGAGCTGCTGGCCAAGATGAAGGCCAAGCACCGCAAGGTGTCGCGGGCGACGGTCTACCGGACCCTGGACCTCCTGGTCCAGTGCGGCCTGGTTCGCAAGAGCCGGCTGGGCCATGAGCACTACTTCTACGAGAAGGTCCAGCCCGGCAAACGGCACGACCACATGGTCTGCACCCACTGCGGCAAGATCATCGAGTTCTGGGATCCGGCCATGGATGAACGCCAGCGCCAGATCTGCGCCGAGCATGGATTCCGGCCGTCTTTCTACTCGATTCAGATCCAGGGTCTCTGCGCGGACTGCCAGAAGCTCGAGCAGGAGAACGCCTTCCTCAGCTAGCTCCCGGCCAGAAACGGCGCTTTCCAGCGATCTCGGCTCCAGCCTGCGGTTTCCCCTGCGCTGGGGCCGGCGTGCGTCTCCTGGGAAATCCTCGTGTTCCTGAAGCTTGCAGAAAAACCGCCCGTTTCTGCGCCGGAGCCACCGGTGTTTCCCCAAGGCTCCGGGGCGGAGCCTGCTGGCCGGGAGCTTCGACTTCAAGCATCCGCAGCACGCCCCGAAGCAGGATCAGGTCGTGTCGATGAAACGGACCTTCGCAAACCGGCGCTTGCCGGCTCGAATGACGTACTCGCGGCCGGGCGAGGTGTCGATCTCGGCCTTGACGTCCGCCACCCTGGTCTCGTCAATCCGGACGCCACCCTGCTGGATCAGGCGCCGCGCCTCGGAGTTGGAGCCGGCCAGTCCGGCGGACGCGACGATCCGGGACACCAGGGAGCGCGCCCCCGGCGAGGGCAGCTCGATCTCGGGGATGTCGGTTGGACGCTGCCGGTTGGAAAAGACCTTCTCGAACTCCCGCGCCGCCGCGGCGGCCTCGGATGGGCCGTGGAGCTCGGTGACGATGGTCGCCGCCAGCTCCTTCTTGACCTCCATGGGATGGCGTTGCCCCGTTGCCACGCCGGTCTTGAGCGCCTCGATCTCCGCCTCCGTCCGATCCGTCAGCAGGAGCCAGTATTTCCACATGAGCTCGTCGGAGATGGACATCAGCTTGCCGTACATCTCGAAGGGCGGATCCTCGACCGCCACGTAGTTCCCCAGGGACTTGGACATCTTTTCGACACCGTCCAACCCCTCAAGGAGCGGCAGTGTCAGGACGACCTGGGGCTCCAGTCCGCTCTCCCGCATCAGCTGCCGCCCGACCAGGAGGTTGAAGAGCTGGTCGGTACCGCCCATCTCCACGTCGCACTCGAGCGCCACTGAATCGTAGCCCTGGGCCAGTGGGTAGAGAAACTCGTGTAGGGCGATGGGTTGCTGGGCCTCGTAGCGTTTTCGAAAATCGTCCCGTTCGAGCATCTGGGCCACCGTGACCTTGGCCGCCAGCCGGATCCAGTCCGCCGAGCTCAGCTTCCCAAGCCACCTGGAGTTGAAATCGATGACGGTCCGCTCGGGATCGAGGAGCTTGAAGATCTGGCGCTCGTAGGTCCGCGCGTTCGCCGCGATCTCCTCCGGCGTCAGTTGGGGGCGGGTGGCCTTCTTGCCCGTCGGATCTCCGATCAGACCGGTGAAGTCGCCGATCAGGAAGACCACCCGGTGCCCCAGTTGCTGGAAGTGCCGCATCTTGCGGATGACCACCGTGTGGCCCAGGTGAAGATCCGGGGCCGAGGGATCGAAGCCCACCTTGACCGTCAGCGGTTCGCCGGTGCCCGCCGAACGCAGGAGCTTCGCCTTGAGGTCCTCCGGACGGATGACGTCCACACAACCCTTGGTCAGGTAGGCCAGCTGCTCGTCGATGCTTCCAAACTCCACGGTGCCTCCCCATCCCTCCGGCGGCCCTGCCCCGGCGGATTCGCGAACTCTACCCGGATCGGCCCGGCCTTTCCAGTGGGCGTCCTCAACGCTCCGGGAGGTCGAGAGAACCGACGGGCAACGGACCGGCCGCCGTCCTCTCCAGATGGTCCCAGGCCCCAAGCTCCTGGAAGACCGCCCCCAGCATCCCCGGCTCGACCGCCAGGGCGGCCCGCTCGAGCTCG
>JAADFK010000018.1 GCA_013152925.1 Acidobacteriota bacterium
GGCCCGCCTGCCCCTGGCGCTGGCGCGGGCCGACGCGGTCCTCGCCGCGGGGGAGGCCCAGGTGGCGTGGTGGCGGCAGGCCCTCCATGGAGCCGGCCGCCCGGAGGTCCCCGTGCTCGACGTCCCTTTCGGCATCCCCGATGAGGACCCGCCGCCGGAGAGCTGGTCGCCGCCGGGCCTCCCGGAGGGCTGGGCCATTGTGCTCTGGTGGGGCGGTGTCTGGCCCTGGCTCGACCTGGACACCCTGCTGGCCGCCCGCGCCCGCCTGGGGGAGGCGCCGCTGAGTCTCGTGGTGCCGGTGACGGCCCGGCCCGGCGGCTTCGCCCGCGCCATGGACCGCGAGACCCTCCTCCGGATGGCCGGGCGGCACGGCCTGGAACCCCCCCAAGTCCTGCCCCTGGAGACCTGGCTGCCCTACGCCCAGCGTCACCGCCTGCTCAACCGGGCGACCCTCCTGGCCGTGCTCCACCACCCCGGCGAGGAGGCCAGGCTTTCCTTCCGCACGCGGGCGCTGGACGCCGTCTGGGCCGGCGTGCCGCTGCTGCTCAGCGAGGGTGGCGCCGTGGCCGAGCTGAGCCGCGAGCACGGCTGGGGCGCCGTGGCGCCGGTGCACGACCCCAAGGCCGTGGCCGCCGCCATGGAGCTGATGGCCTCGGAGCGCGAGCAGCTCCGCTGCCGGAAGGCCATTGCCAAAAGCCGCGGGGACTGGCGCTGGCCGCGCGTGGCCGAGCCCCTGATCCGGATCCTTCCGCAGCTCCCCGTGGCACCCCGGCGCCGGCTCGCCCTGCCCGCCCTGCGGGCCGCCCTGGAGCTGGCCGGCCTGAGGACCCGGTCATGGTGAAACCTGCCGCCATCGGTGCCGTGGTGGTCCGCTACCGCGGTGGTGAGGAGGTCGCCCGCTGCCTCCAGTCGCTGCTCGAGGACGGGGGAGAGCGCCTCGCCGGCATCGTGCTGGTGGATTCCGGATCGGAGGACGGTGGCGGCGAGGAGCTGGCCGGCCGCTTCCCCGCGGTGACGACCCTCCTGCTGCAGCACAACCGCTCCTTCGCCCATGCCGCCAACACGGGTACCGAAACGGTCCCCGGCGAGCTGATCCTGCTCCTCAACCCCGACGCCCGGCTGACCGCCGGCGCCCTGGACGCCATGGCGCGCCACCTGGACGAGCACTCCCGCTGCCCGGGTGCCGTACCCCTCCTCGCAGCCCCGGACGGACGGTCCCAGCACCGCTGGCAGCTCCGCCGCCTGCCCCGGCCCGTGGATCTGGCGCTGGGACGGCCCGGGCGGCCCGCCTTCCCAGAGCCACCCCGGCAGCCCACGCCGGTGGAGCAGCCCGCCGCCGCGGCGTGGCTCGTCCGCCGGAGCGTCTGGGAGGGCTTCGGCGGCCTTGATCCACGCTTCCAGCCCGCCTGGTGGGAGGACGTGGACTTCTGCGCCCGTCTCCGGGCCGCCGGCGCCGGCGCCTTCACCGTCGTGCCGGAAGCCACGGTGGTCCACGAGGGCGGCGTCTCTGCGGCCACCCTGGGCAACCGCGCCTTCCTCGAGGCCTACCACCGCAACATGGCCCGCTACGTCCGCCGCCACCACCCCGCGCAGGCCGGGGCCATTCTGCGGGGCCTCCGCCTGAGCCTCCTGGCCCGCGCCCTCCTCCGTCCCGGGAGGACGGCCGCGTACCGCGCCGCAGCGCGGGCGGTGGGGGTGAAGACGGGGGAGTGAGGAACGGGCGGGGAGAGGCGCGCGTCGGGGTGGCCTCGCGGGGGGTGTCCGGGCCGGGGCGCCCCGCACCGGTGGCGGACGGGGGGCGAGGTTTTCCACGGACGCCCGGCCGTCCCGAACGCCCAACCAGAGCTGCTGCGGCCGTTGTGGGAAGGCGGCGCGCCCGGGTCGGCGTGTGGAGTACACTCGATCCATGCAGCGGCGCGCCGACGATCCCTGGTTCCTGGAGCGGTTCCTGGAGCACCTGGAGTGGGAGCGGAACCTCTCGCAGCGGACCCTCACGGCCTACCGGCGGGAGGTGCGCCGCTTCGCGGAGTTCGCCGGTGAGGAGCTGGGACGGAAGGGACCCGGGGAGGTGGGGGCCGGGGACGTGCGCGGTTACCTGGCCCACCTGCGCTCCTCGGGGCTGGCGGCCCGCTCGGTGCAGCGGGCTCTGGCCTCGCTGAGGTCGTGGTTCCGTTTTCTCCACGGCGAGGGTTTGGTCCCTGCGAACCCGGCGGAGCTGGTACCCCACCCGCGGGTGGAGCGCCGCCTGCCGCCGACGGTGCCCGCGGAGGTCATCGGCCGCATGCTCGATGGCGTGGCCGACACCTCCGCCGGCCGCCGGGACCGGGCGATTCTGGAGCTTCTCTACGGCGCGGGCCTGCGCGTGGGCGAGCTTGTGGATCTCGACCTGGATGACCTGGACCGCGGGCGCCGTCTCGTCCGCGTCTCCGGCAAGGGCCGCAAGGAACGGATCGTTCCCTTTGGCACGAAAGCGCAGCAAGCCATCGAGGCCTACCTCCCCGAGCGGGCGCGCTGGCGGGCGGGCAAGATCCTGGAAGACGGGGACCCGCTCTTCGTCAACCAGCGGGGCTCGCGCCTGAGCGACCGCTCGGTCCGCCGGATCCTCGACGCCGCCGTCACCCGGACGGCCGGGCTCTACGGCCTCCACCCCCACGCCCTGCGCCACGCCTTCGCCACCCACCTGCTGGAGGCCGGCATGGACCTGCGCGCCATCCAGGAGCTCCTGGGCCATGCCTCCCTGGCCACCACCCAGGTTTACACCCATGTGGACCTGGCCCACCTGATGGAGGTCTACCGCTCGGCCCACCCCAAGGCCTGACGCGGACGCTCCACGATTCGCTGCCAGCTTGGCGGGATGCACCCCTCAGGCGGCGTCTCGCCGGCTCGTTGGAAGGCGGGGGGCGAGCCCAGCGCACCCGGTTGCCCGAACGCAGCCATCGCCTGCCTGCCACCAGAACGTACGCACCACGAGTCCGGCACGACCAGCACCATCGGCTCTGCGCCGGGTTACCGCGGTTGGCCCGGAGGGCGATCGGCCGGCGAGACACCCGTGGGTCGAACGACACCTTGCTCCCCACCGAGCCGCTCCGCCCATCGTGCGACGGCCTCGAGGGCGTGGGCGGCACGGGCCTCCCGCTGGCGGCGGCGGTCGCGGATCGTCGTCAGCTCCAGGGGACATCGGATGAGGCCCCAGGAGATGTTGGCGGGCTCGAAGCCCTCGGGGCGGCGGGCCGTCAGGTGGCGGATCAGGCCACCGAGGGCAGTGTCGGGCGGGGGTGGGGCGAGGGTCTTCCCGGCCAGCTCGGCGGCCAGGTAGCGGCCGGCCAGCAAGCCGGTGGCCGCGGATTCCACGTAGCCCTCGATGCCGGTCATCTGGCCTGCAAGGCGAAGATCGGGGCGTTTGCGCAACCGGAGATAGGGGTCCAGGTGGACGGGGGCGTTGACGAAGGTGTTGCGGTGAATCATGCCGTAGCGGACGAAGCGCGCGTTCTCGAGCCCCGGGATCATCCGGAAGACCCGCCGCTGCGCGGGCCGTGTCAGCTTGGTCTGGAAGCCCACGAGGTTCCAGTGCTCGGCGGCCAGGTCGTCCTGGCGGAGCTGGACAACGGCCCATGGGCGCCGGCCGGTGCGCGGGTCGGTCAGGCCCACGGGCTTCATGGGCCCGAAGCGCAGGGTGTCCCGGCCCCGCTCGGCCATGACCTCGACGGGAAGGCAGCCCTCGAAGTAGCGGATGTCCGCGCTCTCGAACTGCCTGAAGGGGACCCTCTCCGCCCCCAGGAGCGCGTCCACGAAGCGCTCGTACTCCTCACGGTTCATGGGGGCGTTGAGGTAGTCGGCCTCCCCCTTGCCCCAGCGCGAGGCGCGGAAGAGCCCGTCCATGTCGAGGGAGCTCGCCGCCACGATGGGGGCCACGGCGTCGAAGAACGCCAGCGCGCCCTCCCCCAGGAGCTCCTCGAGGGCCCCGTGCAGGGCCGGCGAGGTCAGCGGCCCGGTGGCCAGGATGGCGGGGCCCGGTGGCAGCGCGGTCAGCTCGCGGCGTTCCACCGTGATCAGCGGGTGGGAGGAAAGCGCCTCCGTCACCCCGGCGGTGAAGCGGTCGCGGTCCACGGCCAGTGCGCCGCCGGCCGGCAGGGCCGCGGCCCGGGCAGCGCTCAGGACGATGGAACCGAGGGTCTCCATCTCGCGCTTGAGCAGGCCCACCGCGTTCGAGGGGGCGTCGGCCCTCAGCGAGTTGGAGCACACGAGCTCCGCGAAGCGGTCCGTGGTGTGGACGGGGGTCGTCCGCACCGGCCGCATCTCCACCAGGCGGACGGGGATCCCGGCCCGGGCGAGCTGCCAGGCGGCCTCGCTGCCGGCCAGCCCCGCGCCGGCGACCAGGACCTCGGGGCTCACCCCTCGTCCGGCCCGGTGACGGAGTCCGGAGCCGGGATCCGGTGTCCGCACTCCTTGACGGGACAGATCAGCTGCCGGCCGAAGCGCTTGGTCACGCGGAGGCCCACGACGGGGAAGCCGCACTGGGAACAGGCGGCTGGCACCGGCCAGTCGTTCATGGCGAACCTGCACTTCGGGTAGCGGCTGCAGCTGTAGAAGATCTTGCCGTAACGGGACCTCCGGGCCGTCAGCTCGCCGTCGCAGCCCTCCACGGGACAGGAGACGCCGGTGCCCTTGGGTTCCTGGCGGGTCTTCCCGTCCAGCGACCGCGTCCCCTTGCACTCGGGGTACTTGGAGCAACCCCAGAAGGGACCACGCCGCGAGCGCCGCTGCACCATGGGGGCGCCGCAGGTGGGACAGCTGGGGGCCTCCACCCCCTCTGCATCTTCCGCGGCCGGCTCGTCCCCGGCGTCGGGCGCGTCCAGGTTTCTCGTGTAGCGGCACTCGGGGTAGCCGCTGCAACCCAGGAAGACGCCGTTGGAGCCGAAACGCTTGACCAGAGGCTTGCCGCACTCGGGGCAGATCTCCTCGGTCATGACGAGCTGCCGGCGAAGCTCCCGCATGGATTCCACCGCGCCCTCGAGGTCCTTCGCGAAGCTCTCGGCAAAGCGCTGCACGAGATCGTGCCAGCTCTCGGCGCCCCGGGCGACGCCGTCGAGCTCCTCCTCGAGACGGGCGGTGTACCCCTCGTCGATGAGGTCCGAGAAGGTCGCCACCAGGAGACGGTTGACCAGCCGGCCGAGCTCGGTGGGCCGGAAGGTCTTCTTCTCGCGGATGACGTAGTCCCGGCCGGAGATGGTGGAGATGATGGCGGCGTAGGTGGAGGGCCGGCCGATACCCTGTTCTTCGAGGGCCTTGACCAGGGTCGCCTCGGTGTAACGGGGCGGCGGCTGGGTGAACTTCTGCTCGAGCCTGACACCCTCGAGCGCGACGGTCTGTCCGGCCTCCAACCCCTCGGGGAGCTTCTGCTGCTCGCCCTCCTTGCCGTCGCCGTTCTCCTGCCACAGCCGGAGGAAGCCAGGATCCAGAAGGACCTTGCCTTCCACCGCCAGGGTGTAGGGGCCGCAGGCGACCTCCACCTTGGTGACGTCAAAGACCGCCGGCTTCATCTGCGAGGCGACGAAACGCTCCCAGATCAGGCGGTACAGCCGCAGCTCGTCCCGCTTGAGGTGGGCGGCGGCCTGCTCCGGCGTCAGGGCGGGGTCCACCGGGCGGATCGCCTCGTGGGCGTCCTGCGCGGTGTTCCGGTTCTTGAAGAAGTTCGGCTTGCCGGGAAGCGCCTCGCCGCCGAAGCGGTCGGCGATGACGGCGCGGGCCGCATCCACGGCCTCGGGAGCGGAGCGGACGGAATCCGTTCTCATGTAGGTGATCAGGCCCTGTGCGCCGCGGCTGCCCAACTCCACACCCTCGTAGAGGTGCTGGGCGATCTGCATGGTGCGGCGGACCGGCAGGCCGAGTCTCCGCGACGCCTCCTGCTGCAGGGTGGAGGTGATGAAGGGGGCCTTGGGACGTTGCCGTCCCTTGCGCCGTTTGACGGAGTCGATGCGGAGGGGACCGGCGTCCAGGGCCGCCTTGACCGCCTGGGCCTCTTCGTCCGTGGACGGCCGCCATTTCTTTCCCTCCCGTTTGGCCAGCCGGACAACGAAGGGCGGAGGCTGGGGAGCGCGCACCGTCGCGTCCACCAGCCAGTACTCCTCGGGGACGAAGGCCTCGATCTCGTCCTCGCGGTCGCAGATCATCTTGAGGGCCACCGACTGCACCCGGCCGGCCGACAGGCCACGGCGAACCGAACGCCACAGGAGCGGCGAGATCTTGTACCCCATCAACCGGTCCACAACGCGCCGTGCCTGCTGGGCGTCGACCCGCGCCAGGTCCAGGTCCCGTGGCTCGGCCATGGCGTCCTGCACGGCGCGCCTGGTGATCTGGTGGAACTCCACCCGCCGGATGGGCCGGTCGAGGTCCTTGAGCAGCTCGGCGATGTGCCACGAGATGGCCTCGCCCTCCCGGTCGGGATCGGTCGCCAGGTAGATCTCGTCGGCCTTCTTCGCCGCCTTCCGCAGCTCGGCGACCACCTTCTTCTTCTCCGGAAGCACCTCGTACTCCGGCTCGAAGCCGTGCTCCTCGTCGACGCCCAGGCGGGACTTGGGAAGATCGCGCACGTGACCGACCGAGGCCTTCACGTCGAAGTCCTTCCCCACGTAGTTACCGATGGTCCGCGCCTTGGCCGGCGACTCGACGATGAGCAGCTTGGACGCCATATCTCCAGGTCCTCCAGGCCGGTCACGGTACCACACCGCGTCAAGCGACCCGGCCGGAAGTGTTCCCGTTCCGCCCGCCTCAGCGGTCCGGGCCCGGGCCCAAAGAACGGCCCGTGCGCCGGTACCGCCCGTCGGGCTCACGCTCCACCGACCCGGCCATCTCCTGCTCCAGCAGGAGATTGAGGACGCCGGGGATGGACATCCCGAGGGCCGTGGCCAGCTCCTCAACGGAGCGGCTTTCGCCGGCCGGCAGGGCCGCACCGAGCACGTCGTCCCGCCCGCTCGCGACCGGCCCGCCGGACCCGCCGCGAAGGCCGAGCTCGTCCAGAAGCTCCCGGGGGCCGAGCAAGGGGCGGGCCCCGAGCCGCAGCAGCGTGTTCGGTCCCACGGAGCTCTCGGAGAGAATGCTCCCCGGTACGGCGAACACCTCGCGGCCCTCGTCAAGGGCCAGCCGGGCGGTCACCAGCGCCCCGGAGCGGGCCGCCGCCTCCACCACGACCAGCACCGGGACCATGCCGGCGATGATCCGGTTGCGCTCGGGGAAGTGATGCCGCCTGGGCGGCGTTCCGGGAAGGTATTCGCTGACGAGGGCGCCGCTGGCGCGGATCCCGCCGGCCAGCCGGCGGTGCTCCGGCGGATAGACACGGCCCGGCCCCGTACCCCAGACGGCCACCGTCGAGCCTCCGGCCTCCAGCGCGCTCCGGTGGGCGACGGCGTCCACACCCCGTGCCATTCCCGAGACCACCACCGCTCCGGCCGCCGCCGCCTCACGGGCCAGGAGCTCCGCCACCTGGCGGCCGTAGGCCGTGGCCCGCCGGGATCCGACGATGGCCACTGCCGGGCCCTTCGGCACGCTTCCCGCCACGAACAGGCCCAGGGGCGGGTCGGCCGTGGCAGCGAGGAGCTCCGGGTAGCCGCCGGTCTCGGGCGTCACCCACCGCCACCCCAGCTCCCCGGCCCGCCCGAGCACGGCGGCCACCTTCCCCTGGAGCGCGTCCCGGGCCGCGGCCAGCGAAGCCGGGGGGAATCCGCCGTCCACCAGCGACCGGAAGGGCTCTCCGCCACCGGCGCCAACCGCACGCCGAACCCTGCGCCCGGCCCCGCCCAGGAGGAGGGCCAGCCGCTCCGCCGCTCCCTGAGGAATGTGATCCACCTCCCCATGGTACCCGGGCACCGGCGGCACCGGGTGTCTCCCCGGGGTATACTGGATCCATGGAGCTTCGGATTCTCGGAAGCTACGGGGGCGATGCACCCGGCTGCCGCATGACCTCCTTTCTCGTCGACGGCGCCCTGGCCGTCGACGCGGGGGCCTTGACCCGCAGCCTGTCCATCGAAGAACAGTCCAGGGTTCATCACATCCTGCTCTCGCACTCGCACATCGACCATACGGCCTCGCTGCCCTTCCTGATCGAGAACAGCTTCTCCAACGGCGAGCGCGCGGTGGACATCTACTGCACTACCCGGGTCCTGGCCAACGTCCGCCGGCACCTCTTCAACAATGACACCTGGCCGGACTTCTCCCGGATTCCCAACCACCTTTACCCCTCCGTCCGCTTCGTGGAGATCGAGGCGGAGAAGCCCTTCGTCATCGAGGATCTTCCGGGTGGCCCCATCGAGATCACGCCGATCCCCGTCCGGCACATCGTGCCGACGGTTGGATTCCTGATCCGCCGGGGCTCGGCGTCCTTCCTCTTCACATCGGACACCGGACCGACCGATCGTGTGTGGGAGGTTGCCAACGCCCAGGAGGACCTCGGGATGCTGATCACCGAGTGCTCCTTCCCTTCCGAGCTCCAGCAGATCGCGGACGTCAGCCTCCACCTGACGCCCACCACCCTGGCCTCCGAGCTGGCCAAGGTGGACCCGCGCATCCCGGTCCATCTCTACCACTTCAAACCGGCCTACGTGAACCGGCTCCGCGAGGAGCTCGCCACCATGAAGTTCCGTCAAGAGGTCCGGGAGCTCGAGCAGGGCGCCACCTACACGCTCTGAGAGTCCCCCGTGCGGCGCCACAGACGACAGACGACGATCGCCGCCTGTGAGATTGGCATGGATGGCGCGGGAGCGGGCGAGGGCCGTTTCACCCCGAGCCGAGCTTGAGGAGGTCACTCATCAGGTCGAAGGCCCACCGGGTCCGCACGGCGGGCTCCCGTGGATCCGCGGTGGGCTCGGCGCCGTACACGACAGCCCCCTCTTCCAGCCGGCACCACAGCCTCCTCCAGGCCAGCCCCTCGCCCTCGAAGCGGGCCTCCCAGCCGCCGGAAATGGCCGAGACCGACCCCTCCGCCCGGCCACCACCCTGAAGGCGCAGCATCAGCCGCCGATCTTCCCCCTCCACGCCTTCCACGGTTTCCCGCACGGCCACCACCCGGACCGGATCATCCCAGCCGCCCCCGGTCAGCTCCTGGGGGCGCCGCACCTCGATGGTCGCCGCCCCGCGCCACGGTGTCAGGCCCAGGCCGTCGAGAACACCGGCGCCGATGCGACGCCGGCGCACCAGCGCCTTCTCGAGCCACCGGCGCCCGGCCGGCGCCACGACCCGGGCGAAGAGATCCTCGATCTCCACCCGGCCCCCGGCCACGAGGTGACGCTCCGTCGGGCCGAACCACAACAGGTCGAAACCCGGTCCGGCGCCGTCCCGCGGGCCGGCGTCCAGGCGGAGCGCCTCCGCCGTCCTTCCCGCAGCCTCACGCCTCACGGATGATTCACAGAGCTGGTAGACACCGTCCGGGCCCTGCACCTCGGCCGCACCAACCGCCACGGGCAGACCGCAGGCGACGATCCGTCCACCGGCCCGCACCCAGGGCAGCCCGCCGCCGAGGCCGGCACCCGTGGCCGGGGCGACACCCGTCAGCACCCCGAGAAGGGCCGAGGCCTCCTCGAGACCGCCGATCCAGCCCCGCTCCTGGGCCGGAGCGGCCCCCCGCGGCGGCGCTGGAC
>JAADFK010000019.1 GCA_013152925.1 Acidobacteriota bacterium
CGGGACGTGCCGCCCACGTACTTCTCCCGAGGCCATGCAGGCGTTCGTCAACGCCACGGAAGAGAAGTGCGTGAGTGGCACTCCACGGAAAGGGTGGCCGGAGCATTCGTGTGCCATCGAAGGAGGCGTTCCGCGACGCATTCCGGCGGGCGCCTCCGACACCCCCTTCACCACCCAAACATCGCGCCCGCCGGAAGCGGACGGCGCTCCCGGGCGGGCCTCCGCCTGCCCGCCCGGGAGCGAACGCCGGAGCCGAGGAGCACCGTTCCCCCCCACGCCAAGGGCAGACTACCCAAAAAAACAGTGTGCCCTTTTCCTCTTCGCCGGGAGCGAACGCCGGAGCCGGGCCGAACCGCCGGTTGCGCGGGCTATTTGCTCTTCGCCTTCGCCGCCTCTTCCTTTGCCTTCTCTGAAGCCTTCTTCCCGGCCAGCTTCTTCTCGTTGGCCTCCACCCGTTTCAAGACGTCCTTGATGAAGTCCTTGTGGACCGTGAAGGTCAGCATCTTGAGCTTGACGTAATCGTCCCGATACATGAGATAGCCTTCATATTTCCCGTGACGGGCCGAACGGGCGGAATCCTTGATCAGGAACCAGTCGTGACCGTCCTTCGTCCTGGTGTACCCCACCAGGTGGATCCCGTGGTCATCCTCACTGGTGTGATTGTAGATCCTGAGCTCCCGGGCGTCCTGGTCGATGAAGGGGCCGGGGATGTCGAAGCTCGGCACGACGGCGATGTCGTGCTCGCCCCAGTACCCCGGTTCGGAGACGTCACCGCCGATGACCATGGTTTCGCCCGCCTTGACCGCCGTGACGATGATGGAGTACCAGACGTCCAGCGGAACGTTGACATAACTCTTGTCATGCCACCAGTTGTCCGGAACCTTGTACTCGCCGTGGGTCCAGAACGGTACCGAGAGCGTCGACATCACGCTGACATAATCCTCCGGATGGAGCTTGCAGACGCCGGTGAGGAACTCCTTGGGCGTGTAGGTGGCCCCCTTCCACTGGAAGGTCTCCGGCGGCGGTCCCATGGTCAGGTCGAGGATCTGGCGGATCGTGGGAACGATCAGCCGCTCGTCCCAGTAGTTGTGTTGCTTGCACCAATGGAGGAAGTCCTCCATCTCCTTGAACATGGCCTCGTGATCGATCCGGCCGTCCTTGGCGAGCACGCCGGTGTACGCCGATTCGGGAACGACCCCGTACTCCGAGTAGATCCTTGTCAACGCGTTGGACTCGGAGCCCTCGCCGAACTCCGACTGCCCCCGGGTACGGATGTAGCCCTTGGCCTTCTCAACGTACTCCCAGTAGGCCGTCCACATCTCGGAGAGCTTGATCTCCTGGCCCGTCAGGCGCTTGATTTCGGACTCCATGAACGAGGTGGCGGAGAAATCCCAGCATGTACCGCTGAGGTACTGGGCCACGGGCGGGGTGTGCCACGAGGCGGTGAAGGCGTTGGGACCTTTCGGAATCTCGATACCCTTGAGGTCGAAACGAAGCCTCGGCCGGTTCTCCCGCTCCTTCTTCTTCTCGGCCTTGATCTTGTCGACGATCTCCTCGGTCTTCTTCTCGGCCTCCTTGCGCAGCTTCTTGTCCCGTTCCATCATCTCCTTGAGGACCGGGTCCCTCTGCCGCTTCTCCCACCTAATGTGTTGCCGCTGAACCTCCTGGGCCATGACGGGCGAGACCAGCAACCCGGCCATGACGGCGATCGCTCCCAGACAGTGCGCTCGTTTCACGACGACCTCCTTCGTGACGGTGTGGCGCGGTCGCGCCGCCGCCATCATACGCCACCGGCCAGTGCCGCGGTAGAGTGGCTCCATGGCAGGCGCTTCTCCCAAGGGCACCACGACACGCCGAAGGATGCGGCCGGCGACCATCGCCGTCATCCTCCTGGTCACCGCCCTCGTCGCAGCACCTTGGATGAGCACCGGCGTCGACATCTATGTCCATCTCATCTGGACCCAGCAGGTCATGCGAACCCTCTCCGCCGGATCGCTCCCCCTGTGGCTTCCCGGCCTCAACGCCGGCTGCGGCAGCCCGGGGATTCGCCTTTACAGTCCCGGGGGACCCGTTCTGGCCGGCGTCCTGGGTCTCCTGGCGGGGAACGCCGCCGCGGGGCTCCGAATCGCGCTCGGTGCGGCGGCGCTGCTCCTCCTCGTTCTCCTGACACGGAGGCGCGTCGAGCGGCCCGCCTTCGGCCTGGCGCTGATCGCCGTGGCGCCGCCGGTCCTCGCCGATCTTGCCACGCGCGGGGCGTGGTCCGAGCTGCTGGCGGTTCCGGCCGCGTGGTGGCTGCTGGATCGCGGGGCCTCGGGGCCGGCGCCGGACTCCCGGCGCTGGCAGGCCGAGGCCGTGGCCCTGGCCGCCCTGTGGTTGATCCACGCCCCGACGGCCCTGATGGTGACCGTGTTGCTCGGTCTCACCGCCCTCCTCGACGGCGTTCGAAGGCTCTGGCAGCTCGCCGCCGCCGGTGTGACCGCCGGCGCGCTCGTGGCCTGGCACGCCCTGCCCCTTGCCAACGAGATGGTACTGATCGGCAACCGGAACGCCCTGGTGGCCGGCATCTTCAGGGCACGCGCCAATACACTTGGGGCGCCCATGGCCCACGATCCCCTGCTCAATGCGGCCCTCTCGCTTGCCGGTATCTCTCTCCTCCTGGTCGTGCTCGTGGAGGGCTGGCCGAGAACCGATGCGCGGCGCGCGGCCCTGATCACCCTCTGCGTCGGCCTGGCCTCTCCCCTCGCGGCACCCCTCTGGAGCGAGGGCTCTCCCCTGACCTGGCTCCAGTTTCCCTGGCGATGGCTGGTGCCGGCGGTCCTCCTCGCCATCCGGCCGCTGGCACTGCGCACGCCCATCGGCAACCCCCGTTCCTGGGTGCTCGGCGTTCTCTGGCTCGCTCCCCTTCTGGCCCTGCCGCTCCCCCCACTGATCCATGCGCCCCACCTCGGCTCCAGCGACGGCTGGCGAATCTCCGGTTTGCGCCTCCAAGCCGCCATCGGTGCCAACCCCCTGCTGGTGGACGCCACCCAGAATCGGCCGCCGTGGTACCCCCAGCTCATCCGCCAGCTTCCGGTGATCGGGAATCGCCTGGCCGTGGCGGACGTGCCGGACACGCAACTCTCCATCCGCCGCTGGCGGCCGCTTGACCGCACCATCTCCGTGGATGCGCCGGCGCCGGTAACCGTGATCCTGCGGCTCCTCGACTACCCCTGGTGGTTGCCGACGGTGGACGCCACGCCGGCCCGGGCCATCCGCCGGAACGGGCTTCTCCAGGTCCGTGTCCCGGCCGGCCGGCACACGCTGGACGTCCGCTGGACAGGCAACCCGCTCTCACGCGTCGGCCAGGCCCTGGCCGCCATCGCCCTGCTGCTCCTGGGATGGAGCGGCATTCGCCGCCCACACGCCGGGGACGCCTTTCACCGAGCATCAAGAAAGCGGCGGCCCGAAGGCCGCCGCTGACACTCTCGGTGACGGGGTCTACACCAGGCCCTGATCGATCATGGCGTCGGCCACCTTGACGAAGCCGGCGATGTTGGCGCCCATCATGTAGTTGCCCGGGTCGCCGTACTCCTCGGCCGTGGTGACGCAGGCCGTGTGGATGCTCTTCATGATCCCATGGAGACGCTGATCCACCTCCTCGCGGGTCCAGGACAGCCGGATGCTGTTCTGCGACATCTCCAGGCCGGAAACCGCGACGCCGCCCGCGTTGGCCGCCTTGCCGGGACCGTAGAGGACCTTCTTGGCCTGGAAGACCTCGATGGCCTCGGGGGTCGAGGGCATGTTGGCACCCTCGGAAACGCAGAAACAACCGTTGCCGACGAGAGTCTCGGCATCCTTGCCGTCCAGCTCGTTCTGGGTGGCACAGGGAAGCGCGATGTCGCACGGCACGTTCCACACGCCGCGTCCCTCGTGGTACTCGATGGCCTTGGGGAACTTCTCGGCCATTTCGCGGATCCGGCCCCGGCGCACGTTCTTGAGGTCCATGACCTCCTCCCACATCTCCTGGCTCAGGCCATCCTTGATGACAATGAAGCCACTGGAGTCGGAGAGGGTGACCACCTTGGCCCCAAGCTCCATACATTTCTCGGAAGCGTACTGCGCCACGTTGCCCGAGCCGGAAATGGCGACCCGCTTGCCCTCGAAGCTGTCGTTTCGCGTGGCCAGCATCTCCTTGGCGAAGTACACACAGCCAAAGCCCGTCGCCTCGGGGCGGATCAGGCTGCCGCCCCAGTTGAGGCCCTTCCCCGTGAGGACACCCTCGAATGCATCCTTGATGCGCTTGTACTGGCCGAAGAGGAAGCCGATCTCACGGCCTCCCACGCCGATGTCGCCGGCCGGAACGTCCGTGTTGGGACCGATGTGCCGGAACAGCTCGGTCATGAAGCTCTGGCAGAAGCGCATGACCTCGGTGTCCGACTTGCCCTTGGGATCGAAATCCGAGCCACCCTTGCCGCCACCCATGGGAAGCGTCGTCAGGGAGTTCTTGAAGACCTGCTCGAAGCCCAGGAACTTGAGAATGCCGAGGTTGACGGTCGGATGGAAACGCAGGCCGCCCTTGTACGGTCCGATGGCCGAGTTGAACTCGATCCGGTACCCCTTGTTCACATGGATGTCGCCGCGGTCGTCCATCCACGGTACCCGGAACATGATCACGCGCTCCGGCTCGGTGATGCGCTCGAGGATCTTGTACTCCAGGTAACGCGGGTGCCGTTCCAGGACGGGAACGAGCGACTCGACGACCTCGTGAACGGCCTGGTGGAACTCCTTTTCGCCGGCGTTCTTGGCCACCAGCTGTTCCATGAACTTCTCGACGAAAACCTTTCCTACGACACTCATAACTCAGGCCTCCTTACGATTGAGTTGGGAAAAAGAACAGGGGTATCGGCCCGGCCTCTGCTCGCCGCAGGGATACCCAATACCTGCGGGAAACCGATAACGACCGCTCCTTTCACGAAGCGCTGGATTCATGGAATTGCAAACGGGAAGGCGACGCACCGTGTGGCCGTGAAGGAAGAGCTCGCCACCCTCGTTGCCCGCAGGACCGCCGGGGGTTCGCTGATGGCGGTGGGGCGGTGAAATGGGATCCCCGGCACGGACGCGCCCCTCGCATTCACGACGGGCTGTGGCCCGGTCTGTATCTCCTGGCATCCCCACCCGCAGTCGAGAAAACCGGGCGCACCGCATCGCCGCGCATCATAACAAGAATCCAATCGGAATCAAGTGCGGATTCAAAAATCATCCTCTCGACTCGGTACATGCAGAGCATTCCCCGGGCACGAAGCCCGCTTGGCCGTTCAGAGAGCGAGGACAAGCTCGATGGGACAGTGGTCGGAGCCCACGACCCCGGGGTGATGGCGGACCTCGGCCACCCGCTCCACGAGGTCCGGCGTGATGAAGAAGCAGTCGATCCGCCAGCCGACGTTCCGCTGCCGGGCGCCGGCGCGGTTGCTCCACCAGGTGTAGTGACCTCCCTCAGCCGGATGCCGGACGCGGAAGATGTCCACCCAGCCGTGCTCCAGAACCCGGCTAACCCACGCCCGCTCCTCGGGAAGGAAGCCCGTGTTCCGCACATTGGCCTTTGGCCGGGCCAGATCGATCTCCTGGTGGGCCGTGTTGACATCACCGCAGATGATGATGGAACGTCCCTCCGCCCGCCGGCGCTGCGCATGTTGGAGGACGGCCTCGGAAAACTCCAGCTTGAAGGGAACCCGGGAGAGGTCCCTCCCGCCGTTTGGAAAGTAGACGTTGTACAGCAGGAACGCGCCGTGGTCCGAGACGATCATCCTTCCCTCGGCATCGAGCTCCGGATCCCCCAAGCCGTCCGGGACCACGGAGAGCGCTTCCTCCCGGCATAGCAGACCGACCCCCGAATAGCCCTTCCGTGCCGCCGGATTCCAATGAGCGTGGTAGCCCTCGGGCACACGCACCTCCGGCGGCAGCTGTTCCGGAAGCGCCCGGACCTCCTGCAGTGCGACGATGCCCGGCCGTGCCGTCTGCAGCCACTCCAGAAACCCCTTGGCCACACAGGACCTGAGACCATTGACGTTCCAGCTCACCAGGCGCAACGACCGTCTCTTCATCGGCACCTCCCATCCCGGCCCGCCATGCTACAGCCTTCCACTTGACATGAAAACGGCAGTCCCTACCTTGCCGGCGGAATACCACTGGCCAGTGGATGAAGACAGCGAGGCTCCCCCGCAAGAGCTCCCATCCCGCCACCGGCGACCTCTCGGTGATAGGATGTGGGCGATCGGGAGGCCAACGCCACACGATGAGCTGGAAGAAGATCAGAGCCCGCGCCATTGTAGCCACCGGCGGTCTCGCCGTTCTTGCGGGCCTCGCGCTCGTCACGGTTTACATCGTTGAAGCCATCGTGGCCAGGCTCGGACAGCCGGACCAGTCGCTGCTGTTCTGGTACCTCCCGTTCGCCCTCCTGGGGATCGGGGCCATCGCCGTCGGGAGCGGGCTGGGAATCTGGGGAATCCACGAGCTGCGAAAGGGACGCACGGGCCCGCCAGGTTCAGAGTAAGAGCCTGGATGCGTTCTTGACCGTTGCCACCGGGAGCCCCAGACGCCTGGCTTCCTCGCGTTCACGCCGGGTGTTGTGACCCCATCCCGCCAGAACGCCACGGACACCCAGCGGGGCGGCAGCCATCAGGTGGCTGACCTTGTCGTCGACGAAGGTCACCTCCTCGGGGCTCGCGCCGGTATCCTCCAGCAGGCGGCGCAGGTGAGCCGTCTTGCGCAGGCCGGTTTCCTTGTCGTACACCAACTGCGTCGGAATCACCCGGTCCAGCCCCCACGCCGCCAATAGCTGGAGCAACGAGGCCCGGTCCCGGGCCGTCACCACCGCCGTCGAACCCTGCGCCTCGCGTCGTCGAAGGAGCCGGACCATGTGCGGGTACGGCCGTTGCAGGGCCTGCCACCCCCTGGGATCCCCTTGACGAAACGCGTCCCGTTCCTGGTAATACGCGTGGTGGAAGCGCTCGAGCCACGCGGCCGGAAACCGGTCTCTGAAGCTGTTATACGACTCCTGATCGGCGAATCGAACCCCACGGTGGTGGGCAGCCAGCACGACGCCGAAATCCTCCGCGCGATTCCCGAGAGCCATCGTTTCCACGAAGAGAACGTAGATCGGGTCGCTGTCGAAAGGGTAGCCCGCCGCGGCGGCGCCGTTCCCGCCAGCCAGCGGGTGGTGAGCCAGCTCACTCCGGGGCTGAACCCGCGCCCAGGTCCGCAGCGAGACGATGAAGGTCTCCCGGCTCGTATCTGCGATGACGCCGTCGAAGTCCAGGGCCAGGATGTTCATGCCGCAAAGAGTGCGCCTCCCGGCGCCCCGGCGCAAGCTCCGGCGCTGAAACAACGTGCCAAGGTGGACCGGATCCTGACCGCCATCGCTGGCCTGGCCCGCTCGGAGCCTCTCCCGAAACCGGTGGCCCACTGGCACGGCTGGCCGAACCGGACCGGGGCGCCCCAAGCGATCACACCGGCAACGGAATCACCCTGGCCGTCCGCCCCGGCGGCACGGTCACGATCTGCCGGGCCGTGGGCTCCGACCTCAACACCAGGATCGACACGCTGTACATCTGTGACTCGCCGGTCATCGCCGGTGCATGGAGTCTGCCACCCTCCCTGACACTGATCCCCCCGGGCAAGCGCCGCGGAAAGCGCATCGCGGACCGGCGCAACCTCCCGAGAAGGTCTCACGCGGCGAAACGGGCGACCTTTTCCGGGGGCGACGGCGGCGTCAGCAGGCTGACGAGCACCAGGGCCAGAAGCGAGACGGTGATGGCGGGGAGAACTGCATCGAGACCGAACCCTCGGGGGAAGCCCAGCCACAGCGGCGCCTGCGCCTCGTAACCCAGGCTCTTCCAGGCCACGGTGACCGCCGTGCCAGCGGCGATGGACGCCACCGCACCCTGTGCGTTGACCCGCTTCCAGAAGAACGACGCGACGATGGAGGGCGTGATGGCGGCGCCGTAGATGGTATAGGCGTAAAGGGCCACGTCGAGGAACTTGTCGGACAGCGTCGAGAGGAACAGCGCCCACAGGCCGAAGAGCACGACGACGATCCGGGAGACCCGCACGATCTCCTTCTGGGAGGCGCCCTTCCTGAAGAAACGGACCCAGACATCGTTGACGAATGTGGTGGAAGGGATCAGGAGGAAGGAGTCCGCAGTGGACAGGATGATGGCCATGATCGCCGCCATGAGGAGCGCGCCCAGGGCCGTGGGCAGGACAGCCTTGGCCGCCGTGGGGATGATGGCGCCCGGGTTTGCCAGGTCGGGGATCAGGGCCGAGCCCGCCCAGGCCGAGCCGATGATCAGGAACTCCACCAACGCGACCCCCACGAAAAAGATCGGGATGGCCCAGCGCGCGGACCGCTCGCTCTTCGCTGAAAAGAAGCGCTGGTACATGTTGGCGTCGCCCAGGATCAGCAGGAACGGTGGCAGGAGGTACCCCAGGGCCTGCCAGCCGGTGATCGGCCCGAAGAGCGCCGAGTGGCCGGCGGGGAGCGCCGCACGGATCCCCTCGACCCCCCCCGCCTTGGAGAAGAAGATCGGGAAGGCCAGCACCAGGCCGACGATCATCAGGGTACCGTTACCCACATCGGTGTAGGCCACGGAAAACATGCCGGCCAGGGCCGTGAACACGATCACGAAGGCGGCAACCATGGGAACCGTAATGCCCGGGTCGATCGAGGGCATGGCCAGGCGGATGACGAGCGCCGCCGCACGGTACTGGTAGGAGACGATGGTCGTGTACGCCAGGACGAGGGCGATGGTCCCCAGGACGCGCGCCGTGGCGTTGTACCGGCTTTCCAAGATGTCCGGCACCGAAAGCACTTCGAGCCGCCGGACGCGGTGGGCCAGGAACCAGAGTGCGGCGATCCCTGCCAGCTCGCCGATGGGCAGGATCCAGGCGGCGATCCCCGTCTCGTAGGTCTTCTCCGCATTCCCAAAGATGGACCCGGTACCGATCCAGCAGGCCAGCAGCGTGGCGAAAAGCACGGGGATCGGCAGCGTCCTTCCGGCCACCGAGAAGTCCTCCTGGGAGGAGACCCGGCGCGAAGCCCAGATGCCGACACCCACGAGGACGGCCAGATAGACCAGGATCACCGCGAGATACACTGTCATGAGCCCCTCCTTCAGGAACCGTCCGGCCGAACGGCGCGGGCGCACCGTCCGGACGCCGCACAGTGTACCTGGCCCGCCGAGACGGCAAGGGATCTCATCCAAGATGATGCGCCCCACGGCAGAGCCGGGCGTCCTCCGACGCCGGGGAAGATTCCTCCACTCCGCGGGCTTCCCGCCCGCTCCGGTCGGAATGACAGGGAACGGCGCGGACCCCTTCGATCCGCCCGGAATGACAGGGAACGGCGCGGACACCCTCGATCCGCCCGGAACGACACCCCCTCTGTCATCCCGACCGGAGCGGTACGAAGTGCCGCGGAGCGGAGGGATCTCATGGAACCACCGGCCACGTTCTGCAAAACGGGCTGCATTCCGGGGGAGGTCCCTCCACTCGCTCGCTT
>JAADFK010000020.1:0-2595 GCA_013152925.1 Acidobacteriota bacterium
CCATCGCAGGGCTGACCGCGGCGTGGCGGCGGCGCCTGGGCATCCGGCGGCCCGTGCGCGTGGTCCTGGCCGAGGGCCACACCACCCCCTTCACCATGGGCCTGCTCCGGCCCGCCATCGTCCTGCCCGCCGGCGCCGCCGCATGGTCCCCGGCCCGCCTGGAAGCCGTTCTGGCCCACGAGCTGGGCCACGTGGCCCGCCTGGACATCCTGTGGCTCCGCCTGGAGAACCTCGCCCAGACGCTGTTCTTCTTCCATCCCGCGGCGTGGATCGCGCCCCGCCGGCTGGGCCGGCTGCGGGAGCTCCTCTGCGACCGCCTCGTGCTCTCGGGGCCCTGGCTCGACGCCGAGCCCTACGCCCGGAGCCTCCTCGAAACCCTGAGAGCCGCCCCTGCCGGCGGCCCGTCGCTGCAACCGGCCGCCCCCGCGCTGGCCGAGACCCGGGAGGGACTGGAAATGCGCCTTCATGCCATCACCACATCCGCCCGCGGGCTTGCGCCCCGGCTCTCCGTCACGCTCGCCGTGCTGGCCCTGCTCGGCGGGCTCCTCCTGCCCATGGCCCCGGCCCGCGCCCAGCCGGCCAGCGCCGCGGCACCTTCGCCAGCTCCCCGCGCCGCTGACGGCAACCCGATCCACTGGACCAGGGACCGCGGCCTGACCGAGCCGCGCAAGATCAGCGCCCCCGCTCCCGTCTATCCCGACGAGGCCCGGAAGCAGCGGATCCAGGGAACCGTGGTCCTCCAGGCCCTGATCGGCACCGACGGCGCCATCCACGATCTCAAGGTGCTCCGCCCCATGCCCGGCGGGCTGACCGAAGCCGCCGAGGAGGCCGTGCGCCAGTGGCGCTTCGAGCCGGCCCGGAACGCCGCGGGCCAGGCCGTTCCCGTGCGCTACACGCTGACCGTCCGCTTTGTCCTGTCCGGCGAGACGCCACACTTCAGCCCGGACAGCGGCCTGACCGAGCCCCGGAAGATCCGTGCCGTGGCGCCGGTCTACCCCGAGAAGGCCCGGCGGCAAGGGATCCAGGGTACGGTCGTTTTCGATGCCTTGATCGGCACCGACGGCTCGGTGCACGACCTCAAGGTCCTTCAGTCCCAGCCCGCCGGCCTGACCGGCGCCGCCGAGGCCGCCGTACGCCAGTGGCGCTTCGAGCCCGCCCGGAACGCCCGGAGCGAACCGGTCGCCGTTCGCTACAAGCTGACCGTCCGTTTCCGCCTCGCCCGCTGACGGTGATCTCGGGGGTACTGCCCCCCTCACGTCATCCCGACCGGAGCGTCCCGGAGCACCACCCCCCTCATGTCATCCCGACCGGAGCGTCCCGGAGGGACGCGAAGTGGAGGGATCTCCCCCACGATTGCGGGTCGCCTCGGAGCACCAAACGCCGGGCGAAGATCCCTCCACTCCGCGCCCTTGCAGGGCGCTGCGGTCGGGATGACAGGGGGATGAGGCAGGGCGCTGCGGTCGGGATGACGGGGGGACGAGACCGGGGCGCTGCGGTGGGGTTGCCGGGGGGATGAGGCAGGGCGCTGCGGTCGGGATGACGAAGGGACGGGGCCGGGGCGCTGCGGTCGGAATGACGGAGGGAGGCGTCCGGCGTCACGGTCACGCCCGTGGCCCGCTCCAGGTTCAACCCCGTCATCCGGCGGCGCTTGACGGTCGGCTATACTGATGGAGAGCCTTGGAGGTCAAGGAATGAATCTCAAGGTTGTCCTGGAACCCAGCGCGGACGGGGGCTACACGGCGATCGTTCCGGCGCTTCCCGGCTGCATCAGCGAGGGCAATACCCGCGAGGAGGCCCTGGCCAACGTACGGGAAGCCATCCTGCTCTACCTGGAGCCCGTGGAGGACGACAGCACGCTCGACGAGAACGCCGAGGTGGTCGAGGTCGCCGTGTGAGCAAGGTGCCGGTGGCCGGGTACCGGCAGGTTGTGGCGGCTCTCCGACGGGATGGCTGGGTCGTGGTCCGGCAGCGGGGCAGTCACATCCGCCTTCAGAAACGAACCGAGGACGGCATGTTGAAGCTGATCGTCCCGGCTCACTTCCCGATCAAGCGCTCGACCTTGGCCCACATCCTCAAACAGGCCAGGCTGACCGTTGAACGTTTCTTGGAGCTCACCCGCTGAGAGACCGCACCTTGCCCCCAAGACCGGCGGAGAATCCCCAGGCTGGGCCAAGAAGAGAGCGCCGTTTTTGGGGGGGGCTCGCCGGCACCTCGTCCGGCTCGTCTGCCGCGAGCATGCCGGCGGCACGGGCCAGCTCCACGGTGCGTTCGGCCTGACTATCGGAGCATCACACCCTCACGTCATCCCGACCGGAGCGTCCCCGAGGGCCCCCCTCCTCACGTCATCCCGACCGGAGCGCCCCGGAGCATCACCCCCTCACGTCATCCCGACCGGAGCGCCCCCGAGGGCCCCCCTCCTCACGTCATCCCGACCGGAGCGTCCCGGAGGGCCCCCCTCCTCACGTCATCCCGACCGAAGCGTCCCGGAGCACCACCCCCCTCACGTCATCCCGACCGGAGCGTCCCGGAGGGACGCGAAGTGGAGGGATCTCCCCCACGATTGCGGGTCGCCTCGGAGCACCAAACGCCGGGCGA
>JAADFK010000020.1:2620-3610 GCA_013152925.1 Acidobacteriota bacterium
GCAGGGCGCTGCGGTCGGGATGACGGAGGGACGAGACCGGGGCGCTGCGGTCGGGATGACGGAGGGAGGCGCCCGGCGCCTCTCGTCGTCTTCCTTCGCCTACGCCTCCTCCGGCTCGTCTGCCGGGAGCATGCCGGCGGCGCGGGCCAGCTCCACGGTGCGTTCGGCCTGGGCGACCACCGGGGGGTCCACCATCTTGGAGCCCACGGCCACGGCGCCCAGCCCGCGGGCCTCGGCGTCGCGGGCGGCGCGAACGATGCGCAGCGCCTTCTCGAGCTCGGCCTCGGAGGGGGCCATGGCGCGGTGCACCACGGGGATCTGGGCCGGGTGGATGCAGCCGATCCCCTCGAAGCCCAGGCCGCGCTCGCGGCGCACGTAGGCCTCGAGACCGGCCTCGTCGCGGATGTCGGAGAACACCGAGGCGATGGGATCCACGCCGGCCGCCCGGGCGGCGTAGACCGTGGTCTGGCGGGCCAGGAAGCTCTCCCACCCCTCCGGGGTCCGCGGCGCGCCAAGCTCGGCCGACAGGTCCTCAAGCCCCAGGGTCAACGCCACCACGAGCTCGTCGGCCGCGGCGATCTCGTGGGCGTTGTGAATCCCCAGGGGCGACTCCAGGATCGGCATCAGGAAGGGCGGGCCATCCACGAGATCCCGGAGGCGCGCGGCCACGGCCCGCACCTGCTCCGGCCGCTCCACCTTGGGCACAAGGATCGTGTGGACGTTGTGGGGAGCGATCGCCTCGAGATCGGCCTCGCCCGTTTCGCCCTGGTTGATGCGGACCATCCGCTCGGACGAGCCCCAGTCCATGGACACCAGGGCGTTGCGAACCAGGAGCCGGGCCGCGTCTTTCTCCGCCGGCGCCACCGAGTCCTCGAGGTCGAGGATGATGCCGTCGGCGCCGTAGAGGCCGGCCGACAGCATCAGCTTGGGCCCGCTCCCCGGCACGTAGAGCCGGCTGCGGCGCAGCCGCCGGCGGACCCGCGGGGCGCC
>JAADFK010000021.1 GCA_013152925.1 Acidobacteriota bacterium
CGTCGACCCCCTCACGAACAGGCTCGACTGCGGCGGGTGCGGCAGGTCGTGCGGGCGGAACGAGCAGTGCGTGCAGGGCAGCTGCGACCCCCTTCTCAAGGCCGTCCACCTGTGGACGGACCGGGGCCTGGGCGAGCTCGGCCTGTTCGTTCTCCGGGACAAGGAGAAGCACGAGGTGGACTTCCTCGTGGCCCGCGAGGGTCAGCCGTGGTTCCTCGTGGAGACCAAGCTCTCGGGAAACGCCGGGCTCTCTCCCAATTTGGCGCGCTTCCAGAAGCAGACCGGCGCACCCCACGCCTTCCAGCTGGCCATGGATCTCCCCCACGTGGACCGGGACTGCTTCAGCGAACATCGCCCGGTCATCGTGCCGGCGACGACCTTCCTGTCCCAGCTCGTGTGAAGCACTGGTATCTTCCTGATGATGGGTGCACGACCCGTCCCGGTCTCGCATTTCGTCCGTTGACGGTAGGCCAGCTGCCCGGGAGGTTCCTCAGGACGGGGAGCTTGGTGGAGCCGTCACGCCCGGGCGCTGGGTCGATGGCTCGTTCATCGTCGATCGTTGAGCCGGATGTCACGCCAGCGGTCGTGGAACCAGAGCCACTGCTCGGGCCGCTCGCGGATGACGTTCTCGATCATGCTGGTAAAGCGTGCGGTCAGCGGCACCTCGGCGCGCTCGGCCTCGGGAAGCTCGTTGGGGAAGACCGGCTCGTCGAAACGGACGGTGTAGCGGCCCGGAGCGTCCCACAACCCCCAGATGGGGACCACGGGCGATCCGGTCCGCACACAGAGCCGGGCCAGCGCGGGATGAGTCCACGCCGGGTGGCCGAAGAAGGGTACCCGGACGCCCTCCTCCTTGAGGGTCCGCTGGTCGATCAGGATGCCGACGACGCCGCCCCGCCGGAGCTCGCGCAACATGGCGCGGGTGACGTTCTCCTTGCCCATGGCGCGGTTGCCGAAGAGGGCGCGAAAGCGATCGAGCTCCGCTTCCAGGAGCGGGTTGTCCAGGGGCCTGTTGACGACGGCGATGCCGCCGGGGACCAGGAGACCCGCGGTCAACGCGGCCACCTCCCAGGCACCGATGTGGGCCGAGAGGATGAACACACCGCTGCCGGCGGCCAGGCCCCGCTCGAGGTTCTCCCGGCCGGCGATCGTCACGTCCCGGAGGAGCTCCTCCGGCGTCGCCCGCCCAAGCCGCAGCCCGTCGAGAAGGGCCCGGCCGAAGTGACGGGCCACGTTGCGGCCGAGCTCGGCGCGGCCGGTTTCGTCCAGCTCGGGAAAGGCCAGGCGGAGGTTGAACTCGAGGATCTCGCGGCGGCGCCGGCCGGTACGGAGATAGAGACCGCCGATGGCGGCGCCGGTACGGGCGAGGAGGCGTGGCCCGGCGTGATGGGCCAGGGAACGCGCCGCCAGGTAGGCGCCGTACTCCGCCCGGTTGCGGAGGGGCGAACGCCTCCGGCTCATGGGGCGATCCCGGGGGCCACGGCCCACAGGGCATCCCAGGAGCCGTCCAGGGGTGCCATCTCCACCTCGAGAACCCAGGCCGGGCAGCCGGGTGGCAGCTTGACGGCGTCCTTGGCCGTGGTGACGGCAACGGCGCCGTGGCGGGCGGCCAGCCGGCTCAGCCGCTTGATCTCCCGGCCGGTGAAGCGGTGGTGATCCTCGAACCAGCGGGCGGCGGCGATCTCGGCGCCCAGGTCCTTGAGCAGCTCCTCGAAGGCGCCGGGCCGGCCGACGCCGGCGAAGACCACCACGGCGCGGCCGCGCAGCGAGTCCAGGGGCAGCCGGCCGTCGGGCCCCACGAGCCGGCTGGGTTGCAGCCGGGCGCCGAGCACGGGAAGCCCCGGGGCGTGACGGTGCACCGTTGCCGCAATGGTCTCGAGGATCTCGAGGTTCTGGCCCAGCTTGGTGACCAGGATGGCCGAGGCACGGGCCATGGCGGCGAGCGGCTCCCTCAGACGGCCGCGCGGCGGGAGGTGTCCGCCGGCCCAGGGGTCGCCGGCGTCGATCAGCAGGAGGTCGAGGTCGCGCTCCAGACGGAGGTGTTGGAACCCGTCGTCGAGGACCAGCACGTCCGCCCCGGCGTCGATGGCCCGCCGGCCGCCGCGTACGCGATCGGTGTCCACGACGATGGGAACGCCGGGGAGCCGGGAGGCCATCTCCAGGGGCTCGTCGCCGGCGCGTTCGGCCGGGGCGAGGACGTCCGGGCCCAGAAGGAATAGCGGTTCGGAGCCCTTCCGGCCGTAGCCGCGCGTCAGCACGGCCGGCCGGCGGCCGCGGCGGGCCAGGTCCCGGACCAGGGCGACGACGGTCGGCGTCTTTCCCGTTCCACCGAAGCTGAGATTGCCCACGGAGATCACGGGACGCGGCAGGCGGACCCGCGGAAGCAACCCGCGCCGGTAGGCGGCGGCCCGTGTGCGCACGGCCCCCGAATAGAGCGGCGTGAACGGCCTCAGGAGCTGCTCCAGTCCCATGGCTCCGAGAGTAGCATTGCGGGGTGCGCCGCCCGGGGAGGGCGCCGGCCGGCGCGGGAGCGGTCCCGCAACCGGACCTGGATCCCCGTCCGGGGAGCTGTCCTGCTTCCGGCCGGTGGTCAGTGGATGTACCCGAGTGACCGGAGCTCCTCCTCGATCTCCTTGTTCTTCAACGGAATGTTCTTCTGACTGGGCGCCGGCGGGAGGGAGCGATACCAGCGCGCCATGGTCCTCTGCAGCTCCGAGACCAGCTTCGGGCGAGCGGAGGCGAGGTTGTGATGCTCCCCGGGATCGGCTGGAAGGCTGTACAGGCTCACGCCGCCGGAGGGCCCGATGTCCCGGATCAGCTTCCACGGTCCCTGCCTGATGGCGAGGAGGTGGGGTTTTGGGGGGAAAAGCTCCATGTAGACCGGCCCGCGGCGCGGGTTCCCGTTCTCCGCCATCAGCGGCACGAGGCTCTGTCCCTGAAGGCCCGGCGGGGCCGGGATGCCGGCGAGATCGGCCATGGTGGGCATGAGGTCGAGAATGCTGACCGGCTGCATGATGTGAGCACCGTGGGGAAGCCCCTCGGGCCAGCGCACCATCAGGGGCACGCGGACCAGCTCCTCGTGAAGGCTCTGGGAGTGTCCGAGGGCGCCGTGCTCGGCCATCTCCTCCCCGTGATCGGCAACGAACACCAGGAGAATGTCCGGATCGGCAAGGCCAAGCTCGGTGGCCAGCTGCTTGAACTGGGCGTCCCAGTACGAGACCTCGGACTCGTACAGCGGGCGGATCCGAGCGCCGAGCGCCGCATCGGGGTGGGGAAAACGGATCTTGATCTCCTTCATGACCAGATTCGCCGGATACTCCTTGCGGTGCCGCCTGAAATCCGGTGCGTAGCGATCGATCCACGGATGCCTGGCGATGTAGGGATCGTGGGGATCGAAGTAGTGGATCCACAGGAAGACCTTGCCGTGCTTCCACGTCCGCCGCCAGTGGCTGCCAAAGGCCTCGGCGAGTTTCTTGCGGACCTGGTCGTTGACCCGGGCGGCGGGGAGGAAGGCCGCATCGCGGTAGTAGAAGTCGAAGCCCTGGGCGAATCCCAGGCGCGCCATCAGGTGGCGGTTGGCCGGCACGCCGATGGTCGTGTACCCCGCGCCGTGGAACATCTCCGCGAGTGTTGTCAACGACTGGGGAAGTGGAGGTTGTTCCACGTGATCCAGGTGCTGGATGTTCCCGGTCGTGACCCCGTGACTGGTCGGATAGAGGCCCGTGAGGAGGGAGGCCATCGCCGGCGGGGTCCACGACGATGTGGAGTAGGCGGTACGAAAGACGATTCCCTGACGCGCCAGGCCGTCCAGGAAGGGCGTCGTCACGGGTTGGTGGCCGTTGAAGGAGACGAAGTCGGCGCGAAGTGTATCCACGCTGACGAGGACGACGATGGACGGCGTCGCGGCCGGCGCGGCCCTGGGCACGGCCAGCGCCACGGCAATCCACAGGATCGACACTGCTCTCAAAAGCTCGTTCATCTGGTAGCTCTTCCCTTCGAGTCATGGGCGGGTCCCGTGTCGGGACGTCCCTGGAGCACGCGCAGGCGGGTTGACACGGCTGCCTGAACCCGCGGATCGCGAGCTTCCTGTCGAAGCTCCATCAGGCGGGCGATGGCCTCCCGGCGCCTGCCCTCCCGCAGGAGGATATCCGCCAGGCCGAGCCTCGCCTGCACGTTTCCGGGCTGTGCCCGGAGAGCCCGCTCGTACAGCGCCCGTGCGGCGGCGAAGTGTCCCACACGCTGCTGGAGCGACCCGAACCGCAGGATCTTTGCGACGTTGCCGGAATCATCCGCAAGGGCCTTCGCATAGGCCGCCAGAGCCTGTTCGTTCCTGCCCTCGGTCCGGTCCAGCTCGGCGAGATTGAACCAGACGTCGGAGCTTGCATGACCTGTGGCGACCAGCCCTTCCAGGATTGCCCGCGCCCTGTCCGGATGCCCGTTGACGCGTTCGAGGTATGCCAGGTTGCCGAGCTCGACCGGGCGAGCCCTTTTGGCCGTTCGTACGAGCTGCCTCTGGATCGGAAGCGCTTCCCGCACCTTCCCTTCGATCGCCAGCAGGTTCACGCGGGCGTTGAGCGCGAGCCACGAGCCGGGGGCCAGGGCCGTGGCCCTCGCGATGGCCCGGCGGGCGTCCTCCAGTTTCCCGGTCCGGAGATAGGCGAAGCCCAGGCGCGCCCAGGGAAGCGGCGCTTCCGGAACCTGGCGAACGGTCTTGGAAAACAGCGTCAGATCGTCGTGCCAGTCGCGGTTGCGCCGCCACGTGTTGGCCAGGCCGACACCGACGAGCCCGGCCACGAGGACTGCGCCGAGGGCGTGGCGTGGCCACTTCGGTCCCGTCAGCAGCACGACGGCCAGTGCCAGCAACGGCAGGGACGGCATGTAGCAGAATCGCGCCGCCATCGTATCGCCCATGTCGACGGGACTCGCCACCCTGACGAAGTTCAGGATCGGCACGAGGGAGACGGCGACCATCGCCGCCAGGAGACCGATACGCCGGTCCTTCCGTGCCAGTCTGGCCAGACCGAGGCCGGCGGCGGCCACGGCCAGGAGGGCGCCCCAGAACCGGATATCCGACAGTATCCGGACGTACGGATTCTGGACGTAGGCGCCCGGGCTCGTGGGGGACAGCAGCCATCCCAGGTATCTCAGGATCGTCGCCGGCGCCGTCGCGAGGGCCGGGAGGAGCCCCGCACCCGGAATCTGGTCCGGCATGGGCACGTGGACGGCGAGCCGCAGCCCAACGTATGCGGCGACCACGACACCGTAGGGAACGACGGCCCCGAACGAGCGCCGCCAGCTCTCGCGGCGGCTGAGCAGGTGGACCAGGAAGATCCAGGCCGGGATCACCACGGCCATCTCCTTGGCCAGCAGCGCCAGCCCGAAGAGGATGAGCGCGACGGCCTCCAGCCCGGCGTGAACCCCCGTCGAGCCTGCACGCGGCTCCACCGTCCGCCGTTTCCGGCTCTTCGAGGGAGCTTGCGTCGCCGGGGGGGGCGGCTGCGCCGCCAGATGGACCAGCATGGCGCCAGCCCCGAGAGCGAAGGCCAGCAGATCGGTCCTGCCGGAGATCCATGCGACATTCTCCGTGTGGACGGGATGAACGGCAAACAGTGCCGCTGCAACACCTGCCTGGCCTTTGCTGAGTCCGAGCCGCAACAGGAGCAGGAAACCGAGGACCGAAGCCAGGGCGTGCAACGAGATGTTCGTCAGATGGAATCCAAAGGGCTTGAGGCCCCACACAGCCCGGTCGAGCATGTAGGACAGGGTCGTCAGCGGGCGGTAGTAGCCGTAGGGAAGCGGGCTTTCGGAGCGGCCGAAGAAGTCCGAGAGGAAGACCTCCTTCACGTTACGCAACGAATGCACGGCGGGATCCTTGAGAATCAACATGCGGTCGTCCCACACGAACCGGCCGCCGACGCTGTTGACGTATCCGGCAACGGCGAGCAGCAGGACGATGCCGCCCAGGATCCATGTTCGCGACCTCTTTGAAGTCGTCACGCCGTGATTCTAACGCTTCCGTGTTTTCGGGACGAATCCTCTTGAAGAGCCCCGCATCCCCGGAGCCCGAGAGCCGGTCGGCCGCCCGAGCCCCCGGGGTTCAACGATCGGTGGCCGAAGCCGAAGAGAGGAGCTGGAGGACGGCATCGACGGTCCTCCGGGTGGCGCCGCGGTTGGCCTCCACGACGGCACGGCCTGCCTCCCCGGCGGTCCGGGCGGCAGTGGGGTCCTCGAGCCACTCGCGGAGGACGCGGCCAAGCCCCGGGGCGTCCTCCACGATCACGGCGCCTCCGGCGGCGGTCATCTCGGCATAGACCTCGCGGAAGTTGTGGACGTGGGGGCCCGAGAGGACGGGAACGCCCCAGACGGCGGGCTCCAGGGGGTTGTGACCGCCGGTGGGCACGAGGGAGCCACCGATGAAGGCGGCGGCGGCGTTCCGGTAGGCCCGGGAGAGCTCTCCGATGGTGTCCAGAAGGAGGACGTCGGGCTCGCCGGGGCCGGCGTCGAGGGCGCTGCGGCGGACGAAGGCGAGGCGCCGCTCGGACAGCAGGCGGGCCGCCTCCTCGAAGCGCTCCGGGTGGCGGGGGGCGAGCACGAGGAAGGGACGGAGGTCCCCGGGAAGGCTGGCCAGGGCGCCCAGCACGGCCGGCTCCTCGCCTTCCATGGTGGAGCCGGCCACGAGAACCGGCCGGCCGGAGGCCCACTCCTCGACGCGAGAGGCCCAGGGAAGCGGTTCGGGGTCGGGCAGGAGATCGTACTTGACGTTGCCCGTGACCCGGAGCCGGTCTTCCGGGAGGCCGAGGGCGGCGAAGCGGCGGGCGTCGGCATCGCTGCGCGCGAGGACGAGCCGGAGCGGCTCGAGCAGCGGCCGGAGGAGACCCCGGACGCGGCGGTAACGGCCGAAGGACTCCCCGGACAGGCGTGCGTTGGCGATGACGGCCGGCATGCCGCGGGCGGCGGCCTGGTGCAGCATCTCGGGCCAGATTTCGGTCTCCACGAGAACGAGCGCCGAGGGCCGGACGGCGTCGAGAACCCGGCGGACGGGCCTTCCCAGGTCCAGGGGGCAAGGGTGGACCACCACACCGCCGCCCTCGGACCGGCGTGCCAGCGCCAGGCCGGTGGCCGTGGTGGCGGTCAGGAAGACCGGTAGATCGGGCGCCACCCCCCCGAGCTCGCGGATGAGGCGGCGGGCGATCTCCACCTCGCCGACGGAGACCGCCTGGATCCACAGGCCTCCCGGCGCGATCTCGGGCAGCTCGCGGCCGAAGCGGTGCCGCAGCGGAGGACGCGCCTTGCCGGTGGCGCGGTCCCGCGCCCACAGCAGGGGCGCCGCCACGGCCAGCCCGCCGCGGAGGGCGGCCCGGTACAACCAGAGGGGGGCGCCGCTCATGCCCCAGAGGGTACCGCAACCGCCCGGGAAAGATCCGGGGCGGCCTTCGCCAGCGCCGGTTTCGAGCCGGTGCCGCCGCGTCAGGCCTCCCGGGGGGCGGTTTCCAGCTGGCCGTCGGGCACGATGAAGGTGCCGGCCTCGCGCCGGAGGGCCCGCTTGAGGTGCTCGTCGTCAGTGATCAGCACCTCCTTGCCGGTGGTCTCCACGAACTCCACGGCGGCCTGGATCTTCGGGCCCATGGAACCCGGCGGAAACTGGTTGCTCTCCAGCATCTGCCTGGCCTTGGTGACGGGGAGGGTCCGCAGCCAGCGCTGGTTGGGCCGGCCGAAGTTCTCGGCGACCATGGGGACCTGCGTCAGGACGATGAACAGGTCGGCGTCGAGATCCTGGGCGAGGATGGAAGCGACGTAGTCCTTGTCGATCACCGCCTCGACGCCCCGGTAGTAGCCACCCACATCCCGGTAGACGGGGATGCCGCCGCCGCCGCCGGCGATCAGGACGGCCCCCTGGTGCACCAGCTGGCGGTAGAGGGCGGCCCCCAGGATCTCCCGGGGCTTGGGCGAGGGCACGACCTTGCGCCAGCCGCGCCCGGCGTCCTCCACCATCTGCCAGCCGGCCTCCTGCATCAGCAGGTTGGCGCGGTAGGAGGTGAAGTAAGGGCCCACCGGCTTGGAGGGGTTTTCGAAGGCAGGGTCGTGCTGATCGACGACCACCTCGGTCAGGACGGCGGCGATCTCCTTGTCCAGCTCCTCCTCGTTGAAGCGGTTGCGCAGCTGGTTGGCCAGCATGTACCCCATGGAGCCCTGGGTCTGGGCGACGCAGACGTCCAGTGACTGCGGAGGGATCTTGGTGACCGCCTCCTCCACCTGGATCATGATGTTGCCCACCTGGGGGCCGTTGCCGTGGACGATGACCAGCTCGTAACCGCGGTGGATGATCTCCACCAGCCACCGGGTGGCCTTCCAGGCCAGGGTGAACTGCTCCTCCTGGGTGCCGTGGTCCTGGGGCCTGAGCAAGGCGTTGCCCCCGAAAGCGATGACGGCCACAGGGCGTTTGGTTGCGTCGCTCATGCGTCCTCCTTCCGTCCCGGCATGGCGGAGCGGGCATTGTGCTGGCCGGGGAGCCGGCTGTCAACGGTCGAAACCAGCCCGCCACCGAGGGCCAGCGCCAGGGCTCCCGGCAGCGGGATGGCGAGCACCCGCGCCAGCGAGGTCTCCATCTGCCAGTGGAGGCCGCGCAGGGACGTGAGATAGGCCAGGCCAACGGCGGCGAGCCAGAGAATCAGGACGAGCTTGAGAGGCCGCGCGCCGGGGAAGCACGGGGCCGTGAGAATCACTCCCACGAGGATAATCTCCAGGAGAAGCACGGGGGTCAGGACGGAGAGAGCCATCGCGGGCAATGCTGTGAAGCGGGACAGCATGCGGGCCGCATCGGTGTTGAGGGGGAGACGCGGGATGCCGGAGACCGTGACGGCCAGCTGCCAGAGGAACAGGGGCGCTGCAGTCGCCACAACGACCAATGGCCGGAGCCGTTTCTCCACGTGCGGAAGGAGGCCCGGGAGCAGCAGCAGCGCCAGGACGCTTCCCTCACGTTTCGTGACCGCCAGGGCGCCCAGGGCGGCCGCCAGCACGACCGTGGAGCCCGGGGTGCGCCGGAGCAGAGCGGCTGCTGCCAGAGCGGCGGCGAAGAGGAACGCGGCGAGGGGCTCCGCGGAGCCGGAGTGGGAGATGTCCGGCGCCAGCAGTGTGGGAAACCACGTGCCGGCCAGGGCGGCCAGCGCGGCGATTGGCCGCCCGGCGGGCCGGGCCAGGCGCCAGCAGGCCGCACCGAGCCCGA
>JAADFK010000022.1 GCA_013152925.1 Acidobacteriota bacterium
CGCCCTGTGGTACGCCGTGGCCTGACAGCGCCGTGAACGGATCTCCGAACGCCAGGTGGTCGTCCCCCTGACCCTGGCCAACGTCCCGGACAACCTCATTATCACCAACGACGTTCCTGAATCCGTTTCCCTCAGATTGCGCGGCGCCCTGACCCACGCCCTGGGCAACGACAAGGCCCTGGAAGTCGTTCTCGACCTCTCCGACGCGCGCCCGGGCACCCGCACCTATCCCATCAAGGAATCGCAGATCCGCCTGCCCCAGGACGTCTCCGTCGTCAGCATCGACCCCCCGGAGATCACCCTGACCATGGAGACCACCCAGACGGCCCTGGTTCCCGTCAAGCCCTCCATCGAGGGCCAGCCGGCGCCGGGTTACGTCGTCACCGGCGTGCGCACCGTCCCGCCCAAGCTCAGCGTTCAGGGGCCCACGACGCTGGTGGAGAAGCTCAAGGAGGTCGCCACGACGCCCGTCCGCATCGACGGCGCCTCCGGTCCGGTGGAGACCGCAGTGCAACCCCGGCTGCCCCATCCCCTGCTCCGGTTCACCAACAGCATGCCCGTCCTGGTGGTGGTCGATATTGCGCCGGCACCCACACCGACACCGAAACCGACACCGCGCCACAGCCGGCGAACCAGGCGCAGGAAGTGACACCATGCCACGACTGTTTGGAACCGACGGCATCCGGGGCCGCGCTTTCGAGCCGCCCCTCGACGAGCCCACCGTCCGGCGCCTCGGCGCCGCCCTGGCGACCGAGCTCGGGAACGGCGGCGCGCCCCGCCTCCTGATGGCCGGCGACACTCGCGCCTCCACCACCCGCCTGGCGAGCTGGCTTGCCGAAGCTTTCCAGGGGGCCGGAGGCACGGTGGTCTGGGCGGGCGTCCTGCCGACCCCCGGCGTCTCCCACCTGCTGCGCCGCGGCGGGTTCACCGCCGGCGTCGTCATCTCGGCCTCCCACAACCCTGCTCATGACAACGGGATCAAGGTCCTGGCGGCCTCCGGCGAGAAGGTCGAGGACACCCTGGAGGCGGCCCTTGAACGGCGCATGGAGACCCTCGAACCCGCAAGCGGCCCCGGCCTGCCCGTGGCCGACCCCTCCCTTGCCGCGGCCTACCTCGACCTGGTGGCGGCGACGCACGGCAGGCCGGAGCCTCTCCGCGGTCTTCACGTGGTGGTCGATGCGGCCAACGGCGCCGCCTCCGGGCTCGCTGGCCGGCTCCTCGACCGCCTGGGGGCGAGGGTCACGCTCCTGGCCTCCTCGCCCGACGGCGAGAACATCAACGCCGGCTGTGGCGCCACCGTCCCTGCCCACGCCGCCCAGGCCGTCCTCGCTCACGGCGCGGACGCCGGCCTGGCCCTGGACGGGGACGCCGACCGCGCCATCCTGATCGACGAGGGCGGCCGTGTCCTCGACGGCGACGACATTCTCCTGGTCTGGGCCCGGGCCCTCGATCGCGAGGGACGGCTCCGCGGGCGTCGCGTGGTCGCCACGGTCATGAGCAACTACGGCCTCGGGAAGGCCCTCGAGGCGAGCGGCCTCGGCCTCGTGCGATGTCCCGTGGGCGACCGCTCCGTCTGGCAGGCGATACAGTCCCAAGGGCTCGTTCTCGGTGGCGAGCAGTCCGGCCACATCATCTGTGCCCACCACGGTGTCACCGGCGACGGCCTGGTCACGGGATCGCATATCCTGGCCATCGCGGCGGCCTCCGGCCCCCTCTCGTCCCTCTCCGACCTCCGCCGCTACCCCCAGCGCCTGATCAACGTCCCCGTCCGGCGCACGCCCCCCCTCGACCAGGAGCCCCTGATCCGTGAGGAGACCGCCCGCGCCGAACGCCTCCTCGAGGGACGCGGCCGCATCCTGCTCCGCTACTCCGGAACGGAGCCCCTGGCCCGTGTCATGGTGGAGGCCGACGACGCCGTGCTGACCGACCGGCTGGCCGAGCAGCTGGCGGAGGTCATCGCCTCGGCCCTCGGGTGAGGTCCGGGCGCCGGGCCGGCTCGAAGGAGAGCTCCAGGAGCACCACGCCGAGATCGCGCCGGTCGGAGCCGAGCCCTTCCGCCGCCGGGTTCAGCGGCGTGGCGTCGAGCTCGAGCCTCGTCCGCCCGTTCCGGCTCTCGCGCTCCAGGATGTCGACCTTCACGGTGGTGCCGCCCGGACTCACCCGCAACGGTCCCGCGGCCTTCCGGCCACCGATCCGGACCACCAGCTCGGCGGGCCTCCTCCGGGGGGCCGCCACGTGGATGCGGAGGATGCCCGCGCCCGCCGGCACGTTCATCCGCGCCCGGGGGCGCAGCCAGCACCCCTCGCCGAGCCGCCCGAAGCGTTCGGGCTTCCAGGCCCCGTCCACCTCCACCCCGAGCCGGCGCCGCTGGGCCGGGTTTGCCACCGGGCCTCCCCAGGGAACACCCGGACCGACCGTGCGGACGGAGAAGAGCTTGACCGACAGCGGCCGGTGATCCTTCCCGCCCGGGGGATAGCCGGTGTCCCTGGCGAGCTCGATCCGGTTGGCACCGTGATCGGTCAGCCAGCCAGGTTCGAGCCAGACGGTGCCCCGGTGGGCATGGCCATCCAGCTGCATCCTCGGTGTGCCGTCGACGAGGATCCCCAACGGCGCGGGTCCCCTCGCTGGCCGCAGCTCGAGGATCACCAGGGTCCACGGCGGAAGGGGCGGGAGCGCCAGGCCGGCATCCGGCGAGCCCCAGACGAAAAGCTCACCCCGTGAAGTGTGCTCGGGCGCCCACCACTTCCCCGTCAGGAGCGGAGGGTTTGGGATCACGGCCGCGTCCAGGAAACGCCCCTGGGTGTAGGGGAGGAGCTCCGCGGAGGGACCGCTCCACCGGATCGTGTGACCCCAGAGCGGCGGCAGGTGCCAGCGCTCGCGGTCCGTGACCACGACCCAGGGCCGGCCGGGAACACCGTAGAAGTTCGGGTCCCAGGGGGAGAGAAAGAGCTCCGGCATTTTCGCCGGCCATCCCCCTCCCTCCAGGTACCAGCGGTAGTTGGCGAAGGGGTAGAGGCCACCCTCGCTGACCACGGCCCACTCTTTCCGCCGCGCGACCGAGAAGCCCGTGTCCACGGCCCTCCAGCCGGGAAGCTCGTCGACGTGCTGCTCCACCAGCAGCGGCCAGGCGCCGCTGCCGGCCAGCAGGGCCAGGCCGGCCAGGCCCGCGGTGGCGATGGCCGAAGGGGCGGCCGCGGCGGCGCCCGCGGCCAGCAGGGGGGCCAAAGCCAGCTGTACCGGCACGGCGTAGCGGGTGTAGGTGCGGTTCTGGAGGAAGACCAGCTGGAGCACGGTGACGCCGAGAACCAGGACCCACAGTAGAGCGGCTCGCCGTCCGGCCCGCCGCGCCCACGTGATGAGCCCCAACAGCGAGAGGATACAGAGCGGCACGGCCCACCAGAGACCGCCTGCGCCGTGGATCAGGCCAAGATCCAGAACGCCGCCCGGGTTGTTCACCAGCCGCGAGAAATGGAACCTGGCGTGCTGTTCGAAGGCCAGCACGAAGAGCTGCCATCCGCCCTGGGCATACACCATGGCCAGCATCGAGACGACGCCCGTGGCCACTGCCACCCCAACGCCGGGGAGCAACCGCCTGGAGGGCCGCACTGTCAGCGCACCGCCGAGCCACAGGAGCCCGAGACCCGGCAGGAGGATCGGCCGGATCAGGACGGCCGCCGCCACCAGGAGTGTGAAAGCCGTCGCCCGCCGTCCGGCCAGCCCTCCGGCCAGCAGCGCCGCGGCGGCCAGCGCGAAGGTCGTCGCCGGCGTCGACGAAAAACCGCGGACCGCGTGGAGCCAGGGGCCGGGAAGCACGAGGACCAGCAGCGCCGCCGCCACGGCCACGACCGGCGGCGCCACCCGCCGTCCCAGGGAGACCAGGGGCCACAGGGCCAGGACCGAAAGCAGGGCCGAGGCGATCTGGAGGGCCCTCAGGGGTGTGCCGCCCAGCGGCAGAAACAGGTGGCCCAGGGCCATCCAGCCGGGGAAGCCCGGAGGCTGGGGGAAGTGGGAGACCAGGTCGAAGTGGAAGATGCCCCGGGCGAAGATGGTCTCGTCCCACTCCCAGGGCCCCGAGGCCAGGAGCGAAAAACGGGACCACAGCAGGAATGCCGCCAGCCCGGCCGTCAGCAGCACGTCGATCGGGCGGCGGCGCAACCCGAAGAGGAGAAGGGCGTTCTGCCAGCCGGAGCCTCCTCCCATGGCCGCCCCTCCGGCCTCCAGCCTCCCCCTCGTCTCCTCCGTCCCCATCCCCATCTCAGTCGGCAACGGCGTAGCGCAGCAGGCACCACAGGGCCCGGACGCCGTCGCGGAAGCCGATCTTCTTCCCCTCCTCGTAGGTCCGGCCGGCGTAGCTGATCCCCACCTCCCAGAAGCGCGGCTGGGGCTGGAGTCGCGCCAGCTTGATGGTCACCTCGGGCTCGAAACCGAAGCGGTCCTCGCGGAGGTTGATCCTCTCGAGGAGATCCCGCCGGATCAGCTTGTAGCAGACCTCCATGTCCGTCAGGTTGAGATTCGTGATGGCGTCGCAGATGGCGGTCAGCACGTGGTTGGCCACGTAGTGCCAGTAGTAGAGCACCCGGTGTGCGTCGCCGGAAGTGAAGCGGCTGCCGTAGACGATGTCGGCCTGCCCGGCCAGGACGGGCGCCAGGAGGCTCGGGATGTCCCGGGGGTCGTACTCGAGGTCGGCGTCCTGGATCAGGACGAACTCTCCCGTGGCCGCGCCGAAGCCCGTCCGCAACGCCGCCCCCTTGCCGCGATTCTCCCCATGGAGGAGCACCCTAAAGCCCAGCTCCTCCCCCAGCGCCAGGAGGCGTTCCCGTGTCCCATCGGTCGAGCAGTCGTCCACGGCGATCAGCTCGCTCTCCACCTCGGGCCCGAGGTCCACCTCGAGCAACCGCCGGATCGCCGTCTCCAGCACGCCGGCCTCGTTGAAGATGGGAATGACGATGCTGAGCTTCACATGGCCTCCCGTTTCGATCGGCAGACGCCATTATCTCCCGTCAGCCCATGATCCGGGGATGACCGGCGGTACATTCGTTCCCGTCCAGAAACGGCGCCTCGTTTCAATCTTGGCCCGCACTGCGGGTTCCCTTGTGCGGTCCCGAGTGCGTCTCCTCGGAATCCCTTGTCTTCCTGGCGTTCCGAAAAACCACTCGTTTTGGCACCGGGAACCACCCGGTTCCCATCCAGGTTCCCGGATGGTAACACGTCAAATGGACGGTCGACTCGCTCGCGATGGGGCAGCTCCGACTGGAAACGCGTTCAGGAATCCTGTTGGTCGGGACGTCCCGCCGTGCCTCGCGGAATCCAGGCGCGTGCGACGGCGCCGCTCCGGTCCCGGCGCCGCTTGAGCGTCAGCCGGCCGCCGTGAGCCTCGGCAATGGAGCGTGAGAGTGTCAGACCGATCCCCATTCCATCGGGTTTCGTCGTGTAGAACGGCACGAAGACGTCCTCCCCGTCCGGTGGACCCGGGCCACAGTCCAGGATCTCGAACTCGACGCCACCGTCACGCAGCTGCCAGCGGACCCTCACGCCACCTCCTTCCGCGGTTGCCTCCACCGCGTTGCGAAGGAGGTTGAGGAGCATCTGCTCGAGCAACGTGACGTCCCCTGGCACCACCACGTCCGGCCCACCAACAACCTCCACCGCCGGGTGCCCCAGCAGGTTGGCCACCCGGGCCAACAGATCGCGTACCCGCACGGGCGCCGGACGGGGCCGGGGCAGCCCCGCCAGGCGGCTGTAGCCCCGCACAAACCGGGTGAGCGCCTCGCCGCGGGATCGGATGGCCGAGAGGCCCTGTCGGAGGTCGTCCCGCCACCCTTCGGGCGGGTCCGATCGCTCCAGCAATCCGTGGAGAGATTCCGCGAGCGAGGTGATGGGTGCCAACGAGCCGCCCAGCTCGTGACCCAGCACCTCGAGCAAACGCCACTGGCCCATCCGCTCCCCATCGCGCCGGGCACGGCCCACGTCGGCCACCACGAGCAGTGTGTGCTCCCTCCCGTGGACACGAACCGGACGTCGCCGAACTTCCCAATAACCACGCCCGCCCGGAAGCTCGAGATCGGCCGGCTGGTCCTCTCCGAGCTTCTCGAGCGGCTCGAGGTGAAGCTCCGGGAGAGAACGGCCCAGGCACGCCCCGGGCCGTTCTCCGGCGAGTCGCGCCGCAGCGCGGTTCACCCACCGCGTCCGACCACGGGCATCGAGCACCAGCAGGGCCACGTCGAGAGCATCGGTCACCCGTTCCAGGAGTGCCGTGCGCTCGGCCTCCCGGAGCCGTCTGTCTTGCAGGCGGGTGGCGAGGCGATCAAGGGCAGCGGCAAGCTCCGCGTGGACGCCCTGGGCGGCACGTCGTCCAACACGAACTTCGAGATCACCCTCGGCGAGGGCGGCGATCACCGCCGTCAGGTCGGCAACCTCACGCCGCGTTCGGCCAAGCACGAGCAGCACGACCGAACCGAACACCGCTGGAATGACCAGGCACGCGAGGATTCCAAGGCCGCTCACGGCCGCTCCAACCCGTGTTTCTGCATTCTCCGATACAACGCCTGCCGGCTCAGGCCCAGCTGACGGGCAGCCTCGGCGATATTGCCCCGGGTTCGAGCCAGAGCGCGCGCGATGAGCTGGCGTTCCGTGGCGTGGAGGCCAACGCCCTCCGTCTTGCCAGCCGGCTCCGCGGGAAGCCAGAAGTCAGAGGGCCGGATGCGGTCGTTGGGGGCCAGGATCACGGCGCGCTCCACCACATGCTCGAGCTCCCGTACGTTTCCCGGCCAAGAGTATGTGGCAAGCTGCTCGAGCGCCTCCGGCGAGAACCCCAGATGCTGGCGATGGTGGCGGCGCGCAAACCGCTCCAGGAACAGGTGGGCCAGGACGGGGATGTCCTCGGGTCGCTGGCGCAACGGTGGCAGCCGGATCTCGACGACATTGAGTCTGTAGAGGAGATCCTCCCGGAACCTCCCGGCCGACACTTCCTTCACCATGTCACTGTTGCTTGCGGCCATGATCCGAACATCCACACCCCTCGTTCGTGAGGAGCCCACGGGCTCGAATTCACCCGTTTCGAGCACGCGGAGGAGCTTCGCCTGGGCCGCGGGGGAAGCGGTGGCGATCTCGTCGAGGAAGAGCGTGCCCCCGTCGGCGAGGTCGAAACGTCCGAGACGCATCTCGGCGGCGCCCGTGAACGCTCCTCGGGTGTGTCCGAAGAACTCGGCCTCGAAAAGGCTCTCGGGGACGGCACCGACGTTCACGGTGATGAACGGTTCCCGGCAGCGGCGCGAGAGAGCATGCAGCATGCGCGCGACAACGCCTTTCCCCGTTCCCGACTCCCCAAGAATCAGCACGTTCGCCTCGGTGGGGGCCGTCCGGTGGACGAGGTCGAGCACCCGGAGCATGGCGGGTGATTCGGAGACGATGTCAGGCAAGCCGGCCTCGCGGAGCAACCGGTTTTCCGCCTCCAACCGCCGGCCCGAGCGAACCGCCCGGGCAAGCTCGGCGTGTGTCCGGAGCAATGCCACCAGCCGGGACCCCTGCCACGGCTTCTGAACGAAGTCCTTGGCTCCACGCCGCATTGCCTCCACGGCAAGTGGTACGGTCCCCCAGGCTGTCATGACAATGACCGGCAAGGTGTCGTCCACGCTGCCGAGCCAGCGAAGCAGATCGATTCCTTCGTCCCCCGACGTGGCACCACGGGTGAAATTGAGGTCGACCAGCGCCACGTCGAACTCCTGGATCCGCACGAGCTCTTGAACGTCATCCGGCGTGGCAGCCTCCGTGACCTCGAAACCCTCGTCACGCAGGAGAAGGCGCAACGCCGTTCTCACGTCCGCCTGGTCGTCGGCGATCAACGCCCGGGCTGGGTTCTCAGATGACATGGATTCCGCCTCACTACTCGTGGCGTAGCGCCATTGCTGTATCCACGAAGGTCACGCGCAGAGCGCCTGGCAGGGCTCCGAGGAGACCGGAAAGAGCGGCCGCGACGAGTATGGCCATCGCGAGAGCTGCCGTTGGAATCTCCAACCCTGGGATGCGGGAAGCCACGTACCACGCTCCACCAATTCCTGCGCTCACTCCCACGGCGGCCGCGGGGACAACCACCCGTGCCACCTCGGCGAGGAGATCGCGGACGAGGCGGCCGGGCGTAGCACCGCACGCCGCGCGGATGCCCAGCTCTCGGCGCCTCTGGACGATCCAGAACGTCACCAGACCATAGACGCCGCCACACGCGAGGGCGAGCGCCGCAATGGTCAGGCCCAGGAGCACCCTCCGCAGCAAGAGCGTGTTCTCCAGGCTTGCCCGAATCCGTGCAGAGAGCCGCTGGGGTCTGCGGACAATGACCTGGCAACCAACATCATTCACGGCACGGCGGAGCAGCCCCAGGAAACGTTCCGGCTCGGTGGAGGTCCTCGCAACCACATAGGGAGGCGTCATTGAACGTACCACGGCAAACGCTCCCCCCAGCTCCATTCCGAACGGCAGGTACAGCGTGGGCGGGGGTGGCTTTGCCGGCCCCTCCGCCAGGACATCGGTCGCGATTCCGACCACGGTCACCATGGTGTTCCCAGGAGAGAACTCCTCGCCGAGAGCCAGTCGCCGGCCCAAACGGGGTTGCTGCCACAGGCTTCGGGCCAGCCCACGGCTGACAATCGCGATGGGAGCACCGGCGCGGGTCTCGCCGGCGCTGAAGCTTCTGCCGTCGAGGATCGGAATGGCGAGGACGTCGAAGTACCTCTCCGTCACATACTGGACGCGCACCCGCAGGTGTCGTCCATCGGAGCTGACGACGTCAACATCCGAACGGGTTTCCCCGAGGGGCACGCCCGTCGACAGTGCCGTCCGTCCCAGTGTACCCCGGAGCCGATGGTAGACCTCCAGTTGCTGCTCCAGCGTGAACTTGGGCCCATGCGGCACGGGTAGAAGCAGGGAGGTGCTCACACCCTGGGGACGGAACCCCAGTGGAACCTGGACGAGCCGGCCCGCACTCCGGGTTACCGCCGCGGTGACCGTCAGCACTCCGGCAGCCATGGCAACCTCGAGTGCCACCAGGAGCCGGCGCATCCGTCCGGCCCACCGTCCGCCGCCTGACAACGATCCGACTCCCTTGAGCAGGGCGGCGTAGGAAACGCGGAGAACGGCCAGCGTGGCTGGCAACGCAGCCGCCAAGGCGGCTGCCGTCGCCACCACGACAACAATGAGGATCACCCACCGATCCACATGAACCGGGATGACCTGGGGCAACGAGCCGGTGAGTGAACGCCCCAGCCATCGCTGGACCGCCGCTGCCGCACCAAGGCCTACTGCAGTTCCCACCACGGCGAGCAAAGCGGCCTCGAGCACGACGAGACGCACCACGGTCCATGGCCGCGCGCCCACGACGACGCGCACGGCGAGCTCCCCGCCGCGGGCATCGGTTCGGGCCAGCAACAGGATGGCGAGGTTGCACGCGGCCAGGACGGCGATCAGCCACGCGATGCCCAGAAGCGTTCGCAGAGGGCCCTCCGCGGACCCCAGGATCGCATGCCGCAGCGGCATCACCACGGGACTCACTTCACGGTTGTGCAGTAACGCTCCGAGCTCGTGGCGCACCGCCCGCCACGATGCCGGAGGGGCCCGGTGAACGAGGATCACCAGATCCCTGGAGCGGACACCCGCCGCAGATGTTGGTTGGCGGTACGGCAAGTACAGGTCGGGTCGCACCGTCTTTCCCAATGTTCCCGGGAAGGTGAAACCACGCCGGAGCACGCCGACGACCCGGCAGGGAGCGCCGTCGATTCTGACCGTGCGCCCGAGGATGGCCGGATCGGCACCGAACCGGTGTTGCCACGTCCGCCACGCCAGAACCACAACTCGGGGAGCTCCGGCCGCGGCGTCCTCGGGGAGCAACAACCGTCCCAGCGAGCTGGTCGCTCCGAGGAGCCCGAACGCCCCCGGGGTCACGTTGGCCGCAGAGACGAGCTCGAGATCACCGCCCCCTCCGAGCGCCAACCAACGAACGGCGTACCCCTCGGCGCGATCAACGGTCCGGGCAGCGGACCGGAGGGTCTGGAGTGTCTCGTAAGATCCCGGGCCCTCCCCCCACGAGCCACGGAGCCCCACTTCGCCGAGCAGGCGGGCTTCGGGGTAGGCCAGCGGCCGGAGCAGGAGCGAGCCCGCCACGGCAACGAGAACAGAGACCACGAACATCGCCACTGCCAGCAGGCCGACCGCAGAAACGGTCAGCGCAGGCCGGCGGGAGAGTGCGGCCAGCGTGAAGCGGAAATCGTGATCGAGCACCATGGTTATGCCACCTGCCGGATCTCGTCCACGATGTGGCCGTCGTAGATATGAAGGACCCTGTCCGCAACCCCCGCGTATTCCGGGTTGTGGGTCACCAGGATCACCGTCGTTCCCTCCCGGTGGAGCCGCTCCAGGAGCTCGATGACGGCCGCCCCGGACGCCGAGTCCAGATTGCCGGTGGGCTCGTCGGCTAGGATCAGCTGGGGACGGGTGACCAGCGCTCTCGCCACCGCGGAACGTTGCTGCTGTCCTCCCGAGAGCTGCCCCGGATAGTGCCGCGCGCGGTGGAGAAGATCCACCTGGTGGAGGACCTCCTCGACCCGTTGCCGCCGCTCACGTGCCTTCACGCCACGGTAGACGAGCGGCAGCTCCACGTTCTCCTCCACAGTCAGCTCTGGAATCAGGTTGAAGGTCTGGAAGACAAAACCGAGGTAACGATTCCGGAGCTGTGCCAGAGCTCGTGCCCCGAGTCCGCTCGTGTCACGGCCCGCGAGCAGATACCGCCCCTGGGTCGGCCGTTCCAGCAGCCCGAGAACGAAGAGCAACGAGCTCTTGCCGCTGCCCGACGGACCCATGATGCACACGAGCTCCCCCGGGCGCACCGTGAGGTGGATCTGTCCGAGCGCATGGGTGGCGATCTGGGTTGTGGTGTAGACCTTGCTGACATTCTCGAGCCGAATGAGCACATCATCATCAGCCATACGACCTCCTTACCGCTCGGCGAGCCGGATCCTTCGAACGTTCTTCCACGGACCGGGTTCTGACACGATGACCCGGTCTCCGGGTTTCAGTCCGGCAACCACCTCGGCATACCGGGCTGAGAGTCGGCCCAGCCGCACCCGGACCCGCTCCGCCCCTCGTCCCACCCTGTCCAGCCGGTACAGCTGCAGCTCGCCGCCCGCCGTTGCGCCGGCGGGCAGCTCCACATACAGCGCGTCGGGTACCTCGGTGAGCACGATATCTCCCTCCACTGCGAGATCCGGCCGGGCTCCCGCGGGCAGCCGGGCCGGCAGAGCGGCCTCCACTTCCACGAATCCGCCCACCACGGTCGGATCCACCCTCGTTACATGTCCTTTCACCTTCGTTCCGGCCACATCCAGCTCGACACGTTGGCCGCGCGCCACCCGGGCCGCATCGCGTTGTGCGATCTTGAGGCGAGCGACCATGGCGCCACCACCCGCAACCCGGGCGAGGTGAGCGCCGGCCGCCACCCGTTGCCCGGGCTCCACCAGCACCCGCTGAACCACACCCGTGATGCCGGCCCGCACGTGGAGAGCCGTGACCCTCGCACGAGCACGCACCGCCGCGCTCTCCAGCTCACGGACACGCGCCTGGAGCTCCCGCAGACGCGCCGCCCCCGTGCGTCCCACCACCTCGAGACGTTTCCGTTCGAGCTCGAGGTCACGCTCGAATTGCGCCACGTCGAGCCTGGCCTTACGGAGCGTGATGTCGGGTACCAGGCCACGATCACGAAGCTCCTGATCGGCTTCAAGATCGATCTTCGCCTTTTCCAGGGCGGACTCCGCCCGCGCCACGGCCGCTTCCTGGTCGAACCGGTCCCGCTCCACCCGTGCCTTTGCTTCGGTCAGCGTTGCGCGTTCGGCCCGGAGCCGGAGCTCGGCCTCGGCAAGGGCACTCTCAAGCTCCGGATTGGCCAGCTCCACCACCTCCGATCCGGGTCGCACCCGGGTTCCTGGCGGCGCCAGGATGCGCTTCACCACGGCAGGTCCCGGAGCTGCCAGCCACAGGCTCGAGGCCGGCTCGAGAACGCCGTGCGCACTGACACCAATCCGGAACGTTCCCTTCCGGACCGTGCCGATCCAGACCTCCGATCGCGGCACCGTCGGAGCGTGCAGCAACCGGGCGCCGAGGGCAACTGCCACGAGGACACCGATCCCCGCCGCCGGGATCAGCCAGCGCCCGCGCCTCCGCGACTCGCCGGAAGTCAGTGGAAGATCCATGCATCACGCCCCACTCATTGAGCAGCAAGAATCGTACCAGCTCATCGTACCCGCTCCCGCCCCGAGATCACGGCCCTGTGTTCCTGGGACGAGAGCCCTTCCTTGGGAAATCCCATGAACCTCATGACATCCCACTGACCGTCCGGATCCGGACGGATGGTATAAAAGCGGACAGTTGTCCGACACTGTCCGCAACCTCTCCGGAGCCGGACGATCCGCTGGCTGAACCAATTTTCGTCGGCCCTTCCCAACCAAAGCGCCACTGGCATGTGCCTTGCAGATGTCCCGGCCGAGCTTGCCCGGGCAGAGCGAACAATCTCACGAGAAAGGAGGTGAAACGCAATCATGCATGATGATATCATTCCCGATGTTCTCACCGATCTCAACGTCATCTCGAGCTACGCTGATCTGCAGGCGGCGCCTGCGGCGCACAGTCACACGCATACGTGCAACGTGCTCGGGGTGATCGATGCCGACACTGACACGGCCGAATAGCCGTGTCACGAACCGGCGGGGTGGTCGTGGAGGCCACCCCGCCTTCCTCGGGGGTGGATATGCAGGCGCTAGCTGAGGGTAACCACGGGAGACCAACGTCATCCGGCGGGAAACACGTACTTGCCCAGGCGCAAAGAACACCTCGGCCCGTTCCGGGTACGCGGTTTGAATCAATTGACCTTCCCGGCGGGGAGCAAAGATACCGTCTTTTCAATCCCCTTCACGCGACTTTTGCTCTCCTGAACGAAGCAGGGAAGCTCATCGCCGCGGAGGTCAACGGCACCCGGTCAGTTTCGCAGCTTGCGACCATGCTGACGCGAAAAGAACCGGCATTGCCTCTTGAAGTTGCCATGGAAAGCGTCGTGGACTTTCTGGACAGGCTCACGGCGCAGAAGCTTCTCTATTGGGACGACCAGACACCACCACCGATTCTTGAAACGACATCGTTAGATCGCCTTGAAGAAGTGTGGCTCAACCTGACCAACCGGTGCAATCTCCGATGCATCACGTGCTTCAAGGATGCCGGCCCTGCGTACAAATCAGAGCTCAGCACGCAGGAATTGGTGGATTTGATCGATCAGATTCCTAGCCTCGTCACGGGGCGTGTCATCTTGTCGGGCGGCGAACCTCTGTTGCGCGAGGACGTTGATCTCATCCTTGAGGCGTTGGCGAAACGCAATCTCGAGATCTTCATCATCACAAACGGTACCCTGATCGACCGTTCACGCGCCGAACGCCTGGCGCGCCTGCCTCACCTCGTCGTGCAGGTGAGCCTTGATGGATCGTGCCCGGAGGTAAATGACGGTATTCGGGGTTCTGGCAGTTTCGAGCGCGCGCTTGCAGGCGCAAGAAACCTCGCTGAGCTCGGAGTGGATGTGAGAATCTACCCCACCGTAACCAAGCTCAACATCGAAGATCTCCCCCAGCTGCAACGCCTCTACAAGACGCTACGCCAGGATGATCGGCGCTTCGCGTTCGCCCGTTTTCACCCAACTGGTCGAGGAGCACGCCACTTTCGCGAGCTGTATATTCCTCCTGGTGAGTTCTTGAAACGTATTGCACGCATGAAGTTGGATGGCACGCGGAAACCGGATGATGGAACCGCGCGCCGGGCTTTCAAGGACTTCATTCCGCGTAGAGTCATTTATGGCGTCCGTAAGGTCAATTGTGGCCTTGGTTCAGGAACGCTCTCGATCGACGCCGACGGAACGGTTTATCCATGTCACTGGCTCCATGACCGCCAATTCGCTGCTGGCGACTTGCGAAGGAATACGCTTGCGGAGATCTATTTCGCATCCACCCCACTGCGACGGTTCCGCGACCTGCGGGTGGACGGGCAGATTACGGCCTGCACGAACTGCGATGTCCGGTACCTGTGTGGCGGCGGTTGTCGGGCACGAGCTCTTGCCTTCACCGGCGATATTGCTGGACTTGACCCCGAGTGTGAGCTGATGCAAACAGCTTTCCGACGAGGACTTTGGTGCGCTCCGATGTGGGAGCTGGACGACGATCATCGCGAGGAGGTGCAGGCATGATTGTCGGACGTTTCCGTCGAGAGCGGCGGCTTCTCGAGCTATTGGGTCCACTTCCTGGGCCTGACAGGCGCCGACTGGCGGTCGTGATCGCCATGCTTGCCGCCTCTGCCCTGCTTCGTCTTCCGGTCCCCGTGTTGACTCAGACCCTCATCGACCGGGTTATTGCGGGCGGGCAGGCCAACTTGCTTCCTCCGCTTGCTGCGGCGTTGATCGTGGTTTCGGCGTTTCAACTGCTGCTTCACGTGTCGAAGGGAAAGCGGTTGGCCACGCTTCGCGAGGCGGTGACCGCCCGTTTCCATCACAGGCTCGTGGCTCACCTTCTCCGGCTCTCGCCAACGGTCATCGCCGAGAAGACTCCAGGATACCTGACCTCTCGTGTGGCGAGCGACGCCACGGCCGCAGGCCGGTTGCTGTCGGATTCGGTGCTGCGTCTCCTGCTTGATGCTCTCACCTTTGTGTTTGGTCTGGGATTGATGGTGCATTACGAGGCTCGATTGGCGGGACTTACCCTCGTGCTGGTACCCGTCTATGCGCTCGCAGTATTCCGCTTCGGAGAAGAGGTGAGAGAACGGTCACATGCAACTCTTGAGGCCACGGCCGCGATCCAGCGGGAGCTCCTGGATCTGGTTCGCAACGTTCCTCTTGCGTTACTCCACAATGCCGCTGGTTTTCTTGCCGAGCGGCACGAGCGGGCCTGGGGACGCGGTGTCACGGCCAGGCTGAGACTTGCCGACACACTGTTCCGCTCCACAGGGGTGACCGCATTCCTCTCCGGGTTGGCTCCCGTCGTCGTGCTGGTGGTTGGCGGAATCGAGGCAATGAACGGCCAGTTGTCGGTTGGTGGGCTGGTGGCATTCCTCGGGCTTGTGGGATACGTCTTCAATCCGGTGCAACGAGCGGCGTCGACTCGCCTCGAATTCCGACGGGCATTGGCCGCGCTCGAGCGGGCTGAGGAGCTGTTCAGGCTTCCGACGGGCATTCTGGAGCGACCAGACGTGCAGATCCTCGTTCATCCGGTGGGACACGTGGAGCTGCGCGAAGTGTGGTTTGCCTTTCGGGACAATGAGCCGGTGTTGCGCGGGGTGAATCTGGAGGCCGCGCCAGGAGAGCTTGTGGCCCTCACCGGTCCCAGTGGCGTGGGCAAGACCACCGTATTGTGGCTCGTTGCACACCTGCTCGAACCTGATGAGGGGATGGTGCTTCTTGACGGGATCGATGTCAGACGCCTGGCACCGGCCTCGGTACGTGCCTGCGTAACTATGGTTCCACAACCCGCAATGCTTCTCGATGCCACGATCCGTGACAACATACTTCTCGGCCGAACCAGTTACTCGGAAGCCGATGTCATCCTTGCGGCAGAACGTGCCAACGCCCTCGATTTCGTTCGCGGTCTGCCAAATGGTTTCGACACCCCAATTGGTGAGGGCGGTGCTCGCGTTTCCGGAGGGGAGGGCCAACGAATTGCCCTCGCACGGGCACTTCTCGAGCCAGCGCCAGTGGTACTTCTTGATGAGCCGTCGACATACCTCGACGGCGAATCGCGGGAAGCGCTTCGGGAAGCTCTGCTGGCGTTACGCACCGATCGCACTGTCATTGTGGTCACCCACGATCCGCGGCTTCTCAGCCTGGCGGACCGCGTCGTAACCTTGGAGGCGGGGCGTGTGGTACCAGGGCACCAGTGTGACACCGACACTGCTTTCTCGGATGCGATCCATCCGGTCGCCAGTGCGTGACAAACGGAAGGTGTGGACCAGGGCGTATTCCTGGCGCCGTTGATCCTTGAAAGGGAGCGGCCCAGCTGGCGACGACCAGCCGGAATCCGGTTCCCGATCGTGATTCATGGGAGTTCCCCCATTCTCCTTCAGGAAAACCTGGCGCATGGCACCATCAACGATTCCTTCATTCTCCATTGAGGTGATCGTTATGGAGAGCTCTGAGGAGTGGGAGGAAACGAGAAGGTTGGCAGTTCGACCAGGCTGTTTCAACGGCCGCATGAGGAAGCCACACCCGATATCGCTGGGCGCTTCCCATGACAAGATGAAATGCGACGGCTTCCAATATGCCATGGCACTTGGACGGCTGCTGGCCTGGCGTGGAGCGGCTGAGGGTTGTGGGGCGGGAGGTGCGTCAATCCGCCGGCTGTTGGACCGGCGGGAGGGAGGTGGCCGGGCGATCCTGGCGGGCCAGGTCGCCGGCGAGGCGGCGCTGGAGGTCGTAGCGGAGGACGGTGTCCGCGATCCTGACCTCCCGGCGGGCGGCGGCGTCCTCGCCGGCGCATTCCTCCACGGGCACGTTCTTCAGCGTCCTCGTGTCGAAGCACATTCCATCGTTCAGCGCAGGGCCCTTGCTGACGTAGAGGTGCCGGCCGCTGAGCCAGCTCCCATTGGGACGGGGAACGGGGCCCGGCCCCGGATTGCCGAGGAGGTTCCGGCCCAGCCAGGGCTCGGAGGCAGGGTCGATCCCCAGCAGAGCTGCCACGGTGGGCGCCATGTCCGTTTGTCCCGCCGCCTGCTCCGAGACGCCCCGTGGGCCGTTGGCCTCCGGCACATGGATGATCAGCGGCACCCGATCCTCCATGTACCATCCGGCCGTTGTGTGTGGGAAGCCCACGGCCTCGGCGATGTCGCGGGACCAGGGGAAGCCGGCGTCGTGATCCCCCCAGATGACGACGACCGTCCGGTCCAGCAAGCCGAGCTCGCCGAGCCGGTCCACCATGGCGCCCAGGGCCTTGTCGAAGAAGTGCATGGCGTGCAGGTAGTTGCCGAAAGGTGTTCCCTCGAAACGCCCCAGGTGAAGCTCCCTGAGATGCTCCGGAAACCCCTCGAAAGGATGGTGCAGCGAAAGGGTGATCCCCCACGCACAGAAGGGCTCGGGCAGCCTGGCGATCCGGTCCGCAAGCTGGAGCAGGAAGTCGCGGTCGTTGAGGCCCCACCCGATGCGCTCTCCGGGGCCGAAGTCCGAGGCGTAGAGGTTGGTGTCGAAGCCGAAGGCCGGGTGGAGGATCCGGCGGTTCCAGAAGGCCGGCTGGAAGGGAACGGCGGAGAGGGTTGCGTAGCCATGGTCCCGGAGCACCCCGGCCAGCCCGACCCAGTGGTTGGCGCCGTGGGTAAAGGCCGCCACACCGTGGAGGGCCGGGAGCATGGAGGTCTGGGTCGTGATCTCCCCGTCGGAGGTCCGTCCCATGTTCGTCTGATCCGTGCAGCGCCGGAAGCTCAGGCACGCCGGGGCGAAGCGGTCGAGGTTGGGGGTCACCTCCTGGCCGTCGATGACGAGCCCGGGCACCCAGCCCTGCAGCGACTCCACCTGGATCATCAGGAGGTTCTTTCCCCGGCCGATCCCGAACCAGGGCCCGGCGCCGCGCCGGAGTGGCCGGCGGTCCTCGAACCAGCGAAGCACGTCAGCGTAGCCCGCATCCCCCAGGGGCGGGCGGAAGACGTTCTCCTTGAGGGTCCGCCAGGCATCGAAGAGGTGGTAGTTGAGGATCCCCACCTGCTGGACGATGAAGATACTCTGGAACACCTGGACGAAGACGCCCTTCTCGCTTCGGGCCGCCCGCCACCCTGCCATGAGGCCGGGGATCGTCAGGGCGATCAGCAAGACGGCGACCACCGGCCGGAGGAACCGGCGTTTGACGGTCTCGAGACGGGCCACCAGCGCCACCAGCAGGATACCCGGTACGAGATCGAGCCCCAGCCACAAGTCCCTGCGGTGCATGAGGGCCTCGATGCTCTGGCGCACATCGCCCACCTGGTGGCCTGCCGACAGCGTTTCCAGCGACAGCACGTCGTGGAAGTAGCGCAGATAGACCACGTCCGCAAAGATAACGAAGCTGGCGGCAGCAACGGCGAGCCAGGAGAGCCACGGTCTCCACCGCTGCGGCAACGCCAGCAGGACGAGCGCCGTCAGCGCGACGCCCGAGGCCGTGATCCAGCCGCAATCGGGCAGGGGATTTCGTCCCGCGGCCTCCAGTACGGCCCACTGCTTCACCGTCATGGACAGGAGCAGCCAGGCGAGGTCCGCCAGCCCCGCCGCGGCCAGCAGGGCGGTCGTGCCGCTCTTCCTGGCTGCCAGGACCAGGCCCACGAGCAGGAGCGCGGCGAGCAGCGGCGCTCCGGGAGCGCGCAAAGGGTCTGGAACGAGGAAAACGGCGACGGGGGCCTGGGGCGTCGGGTCCTGCCCAGCGAACCACGTGACGCCCTCGTGCACCATGTCGAGCTGGAGGCGGGCCAGGCCGAAGCGGTTCGGCGCCACCACCTCGAGCTCCACGGCGGTGGTGCCGCCGGGTGGCACGACTCCGCTGATCCGCGTGCGCTTGCCGTCGAAGACCAGGTTCGTGCCGTCGCTCGAAAGCCAGTGGTACGAGACGTTGAACGGCTCGTCGGGACGCCAGGTGATGGTACCGTCGTTCCGGAGCACGATATGGACATGGAAGCGTTGGCCGGCCACCACGAGCCGCGGGATGGAGGACCGCCCGACCAGGGAAAAGGCGTGTACCGGCTTCTCGGCGACGATGGTGACGGGCATCACCGGCGGAGGCCGCTGCATTCGCCTTGATATCCAGCAGACCCGCTCCTGCACCACGTCCCATTGAAGGCCGTACCGTCCCGAACGCGCGGGAGCCTGGACGGTGGCATCGACCGTGACCCGGGCGCCCGGAGCGACGACCCGCGGAAATGGGGCACGCCGTCCGTCCCAGACGGCCGTCCCCCCTCTCTCATCGAGCCAGTGGTAGGACAGGGAGAATCCGTGTGCCGGGTCCCATGGCGCAGACCCCGTGTTCTGGACCGTCACCGTGATTCGCACCGGCCGTCCCGCCTCGAGGGTCCGGGGCATCTCGGCACGGACGATCTCGAAGCCCAGCTCCGGCCGTTCCTGAGCCGGCGCCCGGACCGCGATCAGGGCGAGAACGCCCACGACCATGGCCGGCACCCGGCGCGAGCTCCAACGCCTCGTCGGCATGAGGAGCAGTATAGACCCGGCCCGAAGGAGATCGGGTACAGTGCTTCTCGGAGGTGTACCGTGTGCCACGCCGATGCGTTGCAGTTGGCCTACGACCTGAACGACCTGCGACCCGCCCTGTTGCTGCTCCACCCCTTTCCATTCGACCGGCGCATCTGGGCGCCCCAGGTGGAGGAGCTGTCCGCCGAGTACCCGGTCCTTGCCGTCGATCTCCCCGGTTTCGGCGACTCCCCACCGGCGCGCTCGGCCAGCCTCGATGCCTGGGCCGACCGGGTGGATCAGCTGCTGGAGGCGACGGTGGGCGGGCGTCCGGTGGTCGTCGCCGGACTCTCCATGGGGGGGTACGTGGCGCTGCGCCTGGCGGCTCGCCACCCGGAACGTCTCGAGGGAATGATCCTCGCGGACACGCGGGCCCATGCCGACACGCCCGAGGCCCGTGCAGGCCGGGAACAGGCGGCAGCCCTGGTTCGCTCGCAGGGCGTCGGCGCCATTGCCGAGGGACTTCTCGAGAAGCTCTTCTCACCCCGTGCGGAGCCCGGCCTCGTCCAACGGGCTCGGGAGGTCATGCTCGAGCAATCCCCGGAAGCCGTCGCCACCGCCCTCACGGCCATGAGGGACCGGCCCGATTCCACCGCAATCCTCGGCCAGATCGCCGTGCCGACCCTGGTCATCGTCGGCGCCGAGGACGCGCTGACACCCCCTTCCGACGCCGAAGCCATGTACCAACGTATCCCCCGGGCTTGGCTCGTCCGGATCCCCGGCGCCGGCCACCTCTCCAACCTCGAGGCCCCGGAGGAGCTCAACGCCGCCGTCAGGGGGTTTCTTGCCGCGCTGTGAAGGCACGGCCGGGCTTCACCGTTCGTCCGGGTCCATCGGGTCAGGAAGCACCGGTCTCCAGGCCGCCCGTCACTTGGAGCCTCCGGGCTTGAGTGGATACTGCTTGTCGTACTCCTGGATGATGGCATCGGTCAGATCGGCCGAGTCCTTGAGGTAGATCAGCATCATGGGCTTGAGCACGAAGACGGCGTCGAAACCGTGGTCCTTGGCGTACCCCACGACGATCTGTTTCATCTTCTTGGCCACATTCGCGGTGAACTCCGTTTGCTTCTCGTCGTACTGCCGCTTGAACTCCCGCGCCGAGTCCTCGAAGCGACGGCGGGCCGCGATGGCCCGCTGTTTGAGGGCATCCAACGCCTGGGGTCCGGCGACGTTTTGTTCCTTCTGAACCTGTAACGCCAGCTCGCGTGCCTTGTCGCGAAGGGTGTCGATCTCCTTGCGCCGGGGTTTCGCCCATTCGCCAAGCTTCTTCAGCGCTGCCCTTCCCTCCTTCACGGTGGTGGCGGCCCGTTCCACGTCGACGAAACCCACCTTGCCGCCGGCGAATACCGGAACCGCGGCAAATACCGTCGCAAGAGCCAGAACTGTCGAAAGCACTGCACGTCGCATGGTCAACCTCCCGTCCCGGAAACCCCGGGGCCGCGAATTGTAACACCGCTGGTCGCGGGGGCCATGCCTCACGACAATGGCGCCGGAATCCCAGGACCCGGGGTATCATGGTTCCAGCACGACCGGCGGAGGCAATGACGACAACCACGGAACCGACACCGCATCTCCTGATCGTCGAAGACGACGCGCTCCTGGCGACGGGCCTGGCCCGCAACCTGGAGATGGAGGGGTTCTCCGCCCGGCACGTGGGTACCGGCGAGGAGGCCCTGGGATTGCTGGCCGATCCCTCGCAGGTCTTTGACCTGGTCGTCCTCGACATCATGCTGCCCGGCATGGACGGCCTGGAGATCTGCCAGCGGCTCCGCCAGTCGGGCAACCTGGTACCCATCCTCTTCCTGACGGCCCGGGGCTCCGACGCCGATCGCATCCTCGGGCTCCGCGCCGGCGCCGACGACTACCTGACCAAGCCCTTCCTGGTGGAGGAGCTGGTCCTGCGCGTGCGCGGCATCCTCCGCCGAACCGCCTGGGCCATGAGCGCCGCCTCCACGGGGCCGGTCATCAAGATCGGCGCGTTTTCCGTCGATCTGGCCAGCATGCAGGCCACGACCAACGACGGCACCATTCAGCTCACCGAACGGGAGCTGATGCTGATCCGTTTTTTCGCCGAGAACGAGGGCCGCGTCCTCAGCCGGGGTGAGCTCCTGGAACGGGTCTGGGGCTACAACTTCGACACCGCAACGCGAACGCTGGACACCTTCATCCACCGCCTCCGGCGCTACTTCGAAGCCAACCCGCACAGTCCGAGGCACTTCCACACCGTCCGCGGCGTCGGCTACCGCTTCACCACGAACCCGGAGGAGTAGCGAGACGTACCGCTCCGGGGTCGGCGGACCGCAGCTCGCCGGCGAGCTCCCGAAGGTTGCGGCCCAGGTATGGATGGACCCACTCCGGCGCCAGGTCCGCCGCGGGAACCACGGCGAAGGCCCTGCGATGGAAGCGCGGGTGCGGAAGGGTCAGCCGGGGACCGCGATGTACCAGGCCCGGGGCCAACAGCAGATCCAGGTCCAGCGGACGCGGCCCCCAGCGCTCCTCCCCCTGCCGGTGCCGGCCAGCACGAAGCTCCAGCTGCTGACAACGCTCCAGAACCCAGAGCAGCGGCATCTCCACGGCCACCAGCGCCGCCATGTTCCAGTACTCCGGTTGTGGGGGGCCCAGGGGGCGCGACCGGTACAGCGGCGACACGGCCTCGACCACCACGGCCGTTCCCATGGCCCCGAGGGCATCGGAGAACGCGGCCGGGACAGCCCCCACGTTGCCACCAAGGCCGATCAACAGCTTCACGCACCCACCTCCGGCTCCCCTCTGCTACCCTGTGGCCATGCGGGACCGCCTGCTTTCGCTCCTGACCCGCCTGGTTTGGGCTCTCGTCATCGCCGCCGTCCTCGGCGCCCTGACGGGCTGGATCGTCGCCCAATCCCTTCACATCCCGCAGGTGGACCAGATTACGGCCTTCCAGCCGGCCAGCGCAACCCGCGTCCTCGCCGCCGACGGCAGCACACTCGCCACCTTTGCCATCGAACGGCGGATCGTCCTCAAGCCCGAGGAGATCCCCAACAACCTCAAGCTGGCGATCGTCGCCACCGAGGATGCCGATTTCTACCACCACGGCGGCGTCGATCCCGCGGCCATCCTGCGCGCCGTTCTCTACAGTATCAAGGAGGGCCGGCTCGGCGCCCACGGCGGCGCCTCCACCCTGACCCAGCAGCTCGCCCGGAACTTCTTCCGGATGCATGAGCGGACGCTCCGCCGCAAGCTCAAGGAGATGTTCCTCGCCATCGACATCGAAAAGCGACTCTCCAAGGACCAGATCCTGACCCTCTACGCCAACCTGATCTACCTGGGACACGGCGCCTACGGCGTCGAGGCCGCATCCCGTCTCTACTTCGGCAAACCCGCCAAGGAGCTCACCCTCGCGGAAGCCGCGCTGATCGCCGGCATGATCCAGAACCCCGAGCGCCGCTGGTCACCCCTCCGCAACCCCAAGGGCGCCATCCACCGGCGCAACTACGTGCTGGATCGCATGCGGCAACTCGGGTTCATCACGCCGGAGCAGTGCGAAGCGGCCAAGAAGGCGCCTCTGGGAGCTTCCCTCCACCGTCCCCACTACTCGACCGGGTCGTTCTTCGTGGAGACCATCCGGCAGCGGATCGAGAAAAGCTACGGCACGGACACGCTGTACTCCGGCGGGCTGACCGTCCGCACGACGCTCGATCCGGGGCTGCAGCGGGCGGCGGAACGGGCCGTTCACGAGGGGCTCGTCGGCCTGGACATGTCCCTGGGGTACCGCAGGCCGGACAACATCGTCACCGAGGGCCTTGCCGAGAAACCCGGCGACTGGGAGGCTCCATCCTGGCGCGACCTGGTCTTCGAGCCCGGGGCGATGGTCCACGCCGTCGTCCTCGAAGCTTCGCGCAGGAAGGCCCGCCTGCGGATAGCAGACCGCCATGCCGTGCTCGGCCTGGCAGGCGCCAGGTGGACGGGAACCCGCTCCCTCCGAAGAATCCTCAAGCCGGGCGATCTGGTCCTGGTGCGGCTCCCGGACCCTTTGCCCAAGGACGAGGCGGCCGATCTCAAGGTCACGCTGCTCCAGGAGCCGGCCGTCGAGGGCGCCCTGATCGCCATGGACAACAGCACCGGCGCCGTCCGGGCTCTCGTCGGGGGCTTCGACTACAGCCGCAGCGAGTTCAACCGCGCCATCCAGGCCAAGCGCCAGTGCGGCTCGGCGTTCAAGCCTTTCGTCTACATGACCGCTTTCCAGCAGGGTTTCACGCCGGCGGACACGCTCCTCGACGCACCCTTCCTGCTCCCCGACGCCGAGGGTAACCTGACCTACTGCCCCAAGAACTACTACCCCAAGTACTTCGGCATCACGACACTCCGCCGGGCACTGGAACACAGCTACAACGCCACGGCCGTCAAGCTCCAGCAGCTGGTTGGCGGCGACGCCGTCGTCGCCACGGCGAGGAGGTTCGGCATCTCGACGCCGCTCCACCCCTATGCCACCCTGGCCCTGGGGGCCCTCGAGGTCCGGCTGGTGGACCTGGTCCAGGCCTACGCGGGCATCGCCAACCTGGGAGAGGCGCCGGAGCCCCGCTTCGTCACCGAGGTGGACGACCGCGATGGCAGGACCCTGGAACGCAGCTACCCCACCCTCCACCGGGCCATGCCTCCGGCCGTCAGCTACCTGATGGTCCACGTGCTGGAGGGGGTCATCAAGGAAGGCACCGGCGTGCGGGCCGCCGGGCTCCCGGCCCACCTGGCCGGCAAGACCGGCACGACCGACGACTACACCGATGCGTGGTTCCTCGGTTTCTCGCCGCGATTGACCGTCGGAGTCTGGGTCGGCCGCGACCTCAAGAAGCGCATCGGGAAGCGGATGACCGGGGCACGGGCCGCCTTGCCCATCTGGATCCGCTTCATGAGCGATTACCTCGCCACCCTCGACGATTCCGCCCGGCGGGAGGCCTTTCCCGTTCCCGCGGGCGTCGTCTTCACGCCGGTGGACTACTTCACGGGCCTCCGCGCCATTCCGTCCTGCCCCAAGGTGATCCTGGAGGCCTTTCTCGACGGCACGGAGCCCTCGGAATCCTGTTCCGACGAGTGGCACCGCATCATCAAGCTTCCCTGGCCCTTCCAGCTGCCCTACTACACACCGCGCCCCGGCGAGCCCATGCCGACGCCCGAGGCCATCGCCGTGGCGGACGAGCGGCTGACGGACACCGAAGACGCTGCCAAGCCCGCACGGTAGCTGGTTCCCGCGGGAGGGCGGGGCGGGAGTGGCTCAGGACCGGGAAACGTAACGCTGGACGGCCTCCAGGAAGCCATCGGCCGGCATGTAGCCGGGAATACGGCCCAGCTCCTTGCCCTCGGCGCTGAGGATGACGATGGTCGGCAGCCCATCGACACCATACTTGTTGGCCATGGCGCGACCCGGGGAAGCCTCGACGTCGAGCTTGAGAGGAACGGTGTTCTCGGCAAGGTAGCGAACGACCTTGGGATCGCGGTAGGTGGTGGAGTCCAGGCGCCGGCACCAGACGCACCAGTCGGCATAGAAGTCGATCACGACGACCTTGTTCTCCTTCTTGGCCCGGGCCAGGGCATCGTCCCAGCTGGTGATCCACTTCACTCCGGAGGTGCTGTGGGATGCCGCCACCGGCGGAATCTCCTTCGCTGCCGTGCTTCCACTCTTCCGGCAGGCCGAGCTGGCCACACCGAGAGCGAGCATGGCGACCACGGCCACCAGGGCCACGGGAATCCACTGTTTCTTCACATGAGCCTCCAAAACGTGCACGGAACCGGCGTCACCACGGGCGTGCCGGTGCTGCGTCCACCCTCTTCTTTTCTCGCGGGGCCGTCTTCGTTACACCCGCGTGCTCCGGGGTGCCCGGAACGCCAACGCATTCTACACGACCTCCCACACCCAAGAGTATTGGTGAGCACGGGTTCGGTTTCCAGAACACCGCCCCACGCTGATCCCGGACCCGGTCCGCCTTGAGGACCTCTCCTCAACGTGACATCATACGGGAATGCCGAGACGCACACGATCCCTCTTCCGACGCATCGAGAAGGCGCTGGAGACCATCGCCCGCGGGTCGACCCCGCTGGAGACGATCCGGGACACCGCCCAGTTCCTCGTGGACAACTTCTCCGAGGATCTCGGCATCCAGGGAGGCCGGATCTACGCCCGCCAGGACGAGGCCTACGAGCTCGTGGAAACCTTCGGCACGGTCAGCAGGGCGCCCATCGGTCTCTGCGTCGACCGCCACTACTCCGGCATGGAGATCCTTCTGGACGAGGGCTCCGTCGTCATGGCCCTCTCGGACTCGGGCCTCGACCGGAGACTCGAGGAGGCGCTCGGCACCCAGGAGCACTTCGCGGCCATCGCCGTCGCCGACGGCGCCTACGTCCTTTCGTTCGACGTGGCCACCAAGCCCGAGGACCCCGACGACCTTCTTGCAACCCTCAACATCGTCCGCCTCGCCGTCAACCAGAAGCTCCGGGAGGAGCGAATGCTGGAGATCCTCGAGGAGGCGCGGAGGATCCAGACCTCGATCCTCCCCCGGCGCATCCCCGAGTACGGCGATTTCGAGCTCGCGGCCCGCTCCATTCCCGCCGAGATCGTCGGTGGCGATTTCTACGACTTCATCACCCTGACGGACACGGCCTTCAACGTGGTTGTCGCCGACGCCACTGGCCATGGACTTCCCGCCGCCCTCCAGGTGCGGGACGTCTTCACCGGCCTCCGGATGGGCCTGACCCGGGACTACAAGCTGACACGGACCATCGAGCGCCTCAACGCCATCATCCACCGGAGCCGGCTGGCGACCAAGTTCGTCTCCATCTTCCTCGCGGAGCTGGAGGTGGGCGGCACCGTGCTCTACGTCAACGCGGGGCACCCGCCGGGCATCCTGGTGCGGGCGGACGGCAGCCTTGAGTTTCTCCGCTCCGGTGGGATGATCGTCGGCCCTCGACTTGACGCCCACTACACCCTGGACATCGTTCGCATGGAGCCCGGCGACCTCCTGGCCCTCTACACCGACGGGCTGACCGAGGCCACCGACCCGCAAACGGGCGAGGAGTTTTCCGTCTCCCGTCTGTCGCGACTCCTGAGCGAGGGACGCGCCACGCCGATCCACACGCTGACGGATCGTCTCTTCCAGGAGGTCCACGACCTCTCCCAACGGGAGGTGCCGGAGGACGACCAGACCCTCGTGCTCGTTCGCCGGCGAGCCAGGGATGAGGAGCCATCATGAGCCAGTTCCTTCCCCACAGCTTCTTCGATCTCCACGGCTGGGAGCACGCCGCCATCTTCTCCCCGGGCCAGCCCGTGTGGGCTGCGCTCGGGAACATCGCCCGGTACCTCGAGGACTGGACCCAGTGGGACGATACCGGCGAGATCCCGCCGGGCGTTCATCTCCTCGGCGACCGCATCTTCCTCGGAGCAGGATGCCGCATCGAGCCGGGCGCCGTGCTCATCGGCCCGGTCATCATCGGAGCCGGCGCCGAGATCCGGACGGGGGCGTACGTCCGCCAGAACGTCATCGTCGGCGAGGGCGCCATCGTCGGCGCCCACTCCGAGGTCAAGTCCTCCGTCCTCCTGCCGGGCGCGCGCGCCCCCCACCAGGCCTACGTGGGCGACTCCATCCTGGGACGGGACGTCAACCTCGGCGCCGGCACCATCTGCTCCAACGTCAAGAACGTTGGCCGCGAGGTCAGCTTCCGGCACGGGGCCGAGGTTATTCACACGGGGTTGCGCAAGCTCGGCGCCATCCTGGGCGACGGTTGCAAGACCGGGTGCAATACCGTGCTCAACCCCGGTGTTCTCATGGGTCCGGGCTGTGTCACCTACCCCAACGCGACCCTTCGCGGCGGGTTCTACCCCGCGGCAACCCTGGTCAAGGTGCGCCAGGAGCAGCAGCTGGTCGAGCTGAGCCGCCTCCGGCGGGACGGGTGAGACGGGAGCGCGCACCTGGCACGGTTCTTGCGTGAGCTCAGGCTGAAGGGAGACGGACCATGAGAAGGCTCCTCGCCATACTGATCATCGTGGCGGCCGCCGCCACGCCGGGCCTGGCCTCCAACGAGGACGACCTGACATCCCTGAGCTACATCTCCTACATGGAACGGTATGCAACCGTCCGGTCGGCCTCGCAGACGGAAAGCGCCGAGGCCGTGATCAACATGCCGCTGATCCCCGGCGACCGGCTCGATACGGCCCGGGAGGCGCGGGTCGAGGTTCAGCTGGCCGACGGCTCGACACTCTGGCTCGACGAGTACACCTCCGTTTCCTTCGACGCCCTCGCCTTCAGCCGGGGCGATGCCGCCGACCGCACCGTGCTTTTCTTCGGAGACGGCGGCATGGTCCTGGAGATTCCCACCACGGCGTTGACCTCCAAACCCACCCGCGTCGACACGGCCTCCTCCACGGTGTACCTCTCACGCCCCGGAATCTACCGGCTGGAGGCACTGCGCAACGGCGGCCTCCGTGTCGAGGTGTGGAACGGCCACGCCGAGGTGGCGACCCCGGAGGGGGGCGCCGCCATCGAGGCCGGCTCGGCCGCCGAGGTCGCTGCGGGCAGTGTGGAACGTACCGAGGCGGTGCTGACCCGCGACGATGCCTTCGCGCGGTGGGTCGAGGGGCGCCGCCAACCCGGCGGCGGCAACGCGGACCTCCACATGGACGAACGCTACGCACGCCAGGAGGCCGTCCTCGACAGTTACGGCGGGTGGATCTACGTGGACGATCTGGGCGGCTACGCCTGGCAGCCAACGGTCAGCGCGGGATGGACGCCATACACCTATGGACGGTGGGGTTGGACTCCCGCCGGCTGGTCCTGGATCTCGTACGAACCCTGGGGATGGATGCCGTACCACTACGGGAGCTGGTACTTCAGCGTCGGTTTCGGCTGGGTGTGGAGCTGGGGGTCGTACTGGGGTCCGGCCTGGGTGGACTGGGCCTGGTGGCCCGGTTACGTGGGGTGGTGCCCCATGGGGTACTACGACCACTGGTACTGGAATCGCTATCCCGGCTACCCCACGACCCCGGGTCATCCGTCGCCCCATCCCGGGGCTCGTGACCGCGTTCCGGGGCCGATCAACGGCGTCGGTCGCCCCGGGACCCGCCCTCCCATCCGGGTGGACCGTTTCGCCCTGGGCTTCGAGGGCCGCGCACGGCTGCGCGACGTGGATCCACGAGGCTGGAACGTGGTCCGGGCCGACGATTTCACCAACCCCCACCTGCCTCGCCTGGTCACTCCGGGCCGCGACGTCTTCCCGCGTCTTTCGCCGGACGTTCGGGGTGTTGTCCGGGCCGGCCCCCTGCTGACGGCACGTCCCACCGCCAGGAACGTCGGCACCGCCATTCAGCGGCCCTTCCGCGAGGCCGGGAACCGGGCCTCGAAGGACCTGACACCCATCCTCGCCCGCGACCCCTCACTGCCCGCCGCCCGGGCCGGGGAGCTGGTTCGGCCGACCACACAGTCAGGGCTCATACGGTCGGCCCGCGAGCGCTCCGGCCTCAGCGGCGCCCTGCGGTCGGACGGCCGTTCCACCGGGGGTGGCCATCTCTCCTCGACCACGCCGTCACGGACGGTCCGGGGCCCCGGGGGGCTCGGCACCCTCCCACGCAACACCAACCTCTACCGCCCCACCCTCCGGCATACCGGAGACGGCTCGGTGGTCCCCACGACCCGTGGCCGGTCCGGCCTGAGCCGCCCGGCGTCCACGGACCCGCGGCGGAGCGGATCCGTTTCGCCGTCCCGCTCCTCGCCGTCGCCGGCGACGAGCCCCCGGCATTCGGGCGAGATCGTCCGGCCCAATCCAACGAGCCGGGACCCGGTCCACCTTCGCGGGGGATCCCTCCGGACGCCTGCGGGCCGGCGGGAGCCGCTCACGAATTCCCGCAGCGGGGATACCACCGGTTCCTACGGCGGTTTCGTCCGGCCGGCCCCGCGCAGCAATACGCGGTCCGCTTCCCCCGGCGCCAGCCGCCCATCGTACGGCGGCTTCCTCCGGCCCTCGACACCGAGCAGACCCTCGTCGCGGAGCTACAGCAGGCCCTCCTCGCGGAGCTACAGCAGACCATCGTCGCGGAGTTACAGCAGACCATCGTCGCGGAGCTACAGCAGGCCATCGTCGCGGAGCTACAGCCGGCCATCGTCGCGGAGCTACAGCAGGCCATCGTCACGAAGCTACAGCAGGCCCTCCGGGTCCAGCTCACACCGCTCCTCCGGCAGGCGTCATTGAGGACCCGTACGACGGGGGCGCACCGGGGCGGCCGGATCCTGTAAGCTCCATGGCATGGAAGTCGAGCCCCACGTCATCGATCGTCTGGTGGCCGCGGCCCTGGAGGTGCGGGCACACGCCTATGCCCCCTACTCCCGCTATGCCGTCGGCGCCGCCCTCCTGACCCGGGATGGGGAGCTCTTCACCGGCGTCAACGTGGAGAACGCCTCCTCCGGCCTTTCCGTCTGTGCAGAACGCCACGCCGTGGGCGCCGCCATCGCCGCGGGGCGGCGGCAGCTCATCGCCATGGCCGTGGTGACCGCTTCCTCACCTCCGGCAACTCCGTGCGGCGCTTGCCGCCAGGTCTTGGCCGAGTTCGGTGATTTCGCGATCATTCTGGCGAATCCATCCGGCGAACGGCGCCTGACCACCGTTTCCCTCCTGCTCCCCGACGCCTTCGGTCCCGCCGCCCTGGGCGCGGCCACGCCGTAGAGCTTGACGCCGGCTCCCCCGCGACCCATATTTGAAGCGTCTTCGAAGACCGCGGGCGTTGGACGGGCCTCGCAGCCGCGTGAGCCACTGCAAGGGTCCGGGCGGGCATCCCGCCACCACGAAATCCCGCGGACGCGGGATTTCGTATGTCCGGGGTCATGGCGCCCTCGACCCCCGCCTGGAGAGCCTCTTTATCCGGCGCCGCCTCCCGCCGGGCTCGCCAAGGTTTGCAACAGCTCCTGAAGCTCCTGACCCGACGGCACGGCTTCGACGATACGCAGGGAGGGGTCTTCGGACAGCCCGCCCGCCGTCGCTCCCCCCAAGGGCACCGCCAGGAGAATGCCGGCCCGCGGATGAGACGCCCGGATCTTCCCGTAAAGATCGACCGCCATGGTCAGGGAACCGACGTCGAGAACGACCACCTGAGGTTCCTGCTGGCCACCCTGGGCCAGCGTGTCGCTGGGGAGGACGACACGGCAATTCCACCCGACCCTCTCGAGCTCCTGGACGATCAACTCGGAGTGCCGGACCCGGTCCGCAATCACCCAGGCCACGCGTCCTGCCACCCCCACGGCGCTCCGCAAGGCCCGGCGGACGGCAGCCAGCTGGGTCTCGAGCTCGAGGATCACGCGACGGTCGTCCGGGGCCTTGTCCAGCACCTTCGAGGCCGACTCCGAGAGTATCTCCATGGTGCGGGCCAAGCGCTCGCGATCCTCCGTTCTCCCCTGGGACACGCCCGCCTGCATCATCACGGCGGTCGCCAGGTCGTGTCCCCGGCCCACAACCTCGCCCAGCCTGGCGATGGACGCCTCGAAGCCGAGAACCGTATCCGCCACCCGCTGCAAGGTCTCCCGGACCCCGGCCAGGGCCCGCCGCTCCGTACGGTCGTGGACCACGGTGAGAATGCTCATCTCGCCCGAGGTGTTCAGCGCGTGGAGCTCCGCTTCCCACACCAGGGGAGGGCCACCCGGCCGGAGCAGCTCTCCCGTCTTCCGGACCGGCTCACCGTTTCTGAGCCTCTCCAGGTCGTCGCGGCCAAGCAACCGCCACACCATGGCCGAACGTTCCTTCCCCTCGCCACCACTTCCGGCCAGCGTACCGATCTGTTCGAGGAAGCGTCTCGCCGCAGGGTTCGCCTCCAGGACCGTTCCGTCGGGAGCCAGGTCGATCACCATCTCGGAAGAGGCGGCCAGCATCTTCTCGAGTCTCAGACGCCGCTGCTCCGCCCCGCTCTGCTCGGTGATGGACCATGTGGACGTCGGACCCCGGACGATCGAGCCCGCCTCGGACTCCATGACGACCCGGACCTTCAGCGTCCGGCCGCCGGTCACCAGGTTGAACGAGCCCACGTCATGCCCCCGGAGAATCCTCTCCAGAATCGGGATCAGCTGCTCCCGAAGCTCGGGTGTCACCACGCTCAGGAGAGCCCTGTGGCGGGCTTCAACGTTCGTGATGCCCAGGAGGCGCATGGCGAGAGGGTTGACGAAATGAACCCTCCCCGTGGCATCGACCTCCAGCACTCCCTGGTCCACCGCTCCCGTGATCCGCCGAACGCGGTCCCTGAGAACGCTCAGCCGGCGCCCCAGCTGGTGATTCGAAAGGGCCAGCGCCAGACCGACGCCGAGGAACTCCACCAGGGCCCGTTCGTCCGGGCCGAACACTCGCGGCTTCGCCCAGGTCAGAACCAGTGTGGCCAGGTGAATCCCCCCGAGGTAGGCCGGAACCACTGCCAGGGCCTCCACCTCACGGAGCGCAGCGCCCAACTCGCCCACCACTTCGTCGGCGCCGGCGCTTCCCAGGAAAACCGGCTCCGGACGCGGGCCGAGCCGGCGCAAGATCTCCACCACAACCTGGCGCACCTCGCTCAACGTCTCCGGTTCGAGATTCCGGGACCACTCCACCTCCGAGCCCCTCCTCCCAGACAGCACGACCATGCCGTCTGCCCCGGTACCGAGAAGCACCTCTCCCCCCACCGCGGCGTAGAGCTCCTCCAGCTCAGGCGCATGCGCTATGCCTCGCAGGGCCTGCCGATAGGCTCGCGCCAGGCGCCGGTCTTCATTGACCCGTTCCTCCGCCTCCACGCGGGCCAGAACCTCGCGGGCCAGCACGACCAGCTGCCACACGTCCGCAGCATCATCCCAGCTGAACGGACGGTCCTTGGGCGGGCCAATGACGAGCGCCACCACATCGACCCGCCCGTCGACCACGACGGGACAGAGGATCTCCTGCCCCGGAGGTGCCGTTTGCTCCCGCAATGCCCGGACCTTCTGCAGCTCTTCCTCGGTGAGAAAGGCGCGCAGCTGAACATCCGGGTCGTCCAGCAACAGCGGGTTGCCCCGGCCCGAAAACAGGCCTGCCAGGCGTCCTCGGGACCCCCCCAAGCTCCCTTCGAGCGAATCGACGAACACCTCGAGCCGGTCCGGATCCTGGAGCATGGCCAGCAGCTTCGGACCCCACCCGCGTACCGTGAACACCAACTGGGTGCCCGGTGGCAGGTCGGAGGCCCAGGCGAGCCGTACCGCCGCTTCATCGCCCCGGTAGACCCTCAGAGCGGCCGCCCGGGGCAACAGCTCCCCAACCGCCTCCCACAACCTGCGCCACAGCTCCTCCGCATCCCGTGCGGCGGCGATCTTCGGACCGTGGTCCAGGAGGAGCCGCCGTCCCCTGTCACGAGCGGCGAAATGCGTGTGGTCCCGGAGCAACGCCAGGAGCTCGTCACCGCCGAGCTGCCGGGCGCGAACGTTGATCCGCCGAAGCACGCCGGAGACCTCGATGGCCACGGTCGTCTCCATCCCTCCGGCCGCCGGGACCTTGGCCAGCTCCGCCGCCAGCCGCTCCTTGTCCTGTGCGGTCACCAGGTCGGCCAGGGACCGGCCCACGAGATCCGAGGGCGCCCTTCGGAGCATGCGGCCGGCCGACTCCGAGACGTCGACGATGCTCCCGTCGCGGCGAAGCACAAGGGCCGGATCCGGAAGTGTTTCCAACACCGGTCTCGAATCGCCCAGGACCTTCGCCGTTCCCATTGTTCAACACCCCCGGGCCCGGATCGGGACCACCACCCATCCGACGGCGCGATCCCCGGTTTCGCCGGGCGCGCCGATCTTCGAGCATCCGGCGCCAGCCCGCCAGGTGGGAGCTGGCCGGGGCGCTGAGACGGCCGGCGATGACTTCAAGGGCTCTGGTTTCGCCATACTATGGTCGTCCATTATAGTCCAGCCACGGCCCGGCGCCGAATGCTGGCGGCCGCCGCCGGAAAGGGGGGCTTCATGTCCGAGACCCGCCAGAAATGGCTCGACGAGCAGCGCGCGATACGGCGCGCCCGGCGCCGGGAGACGTACCGCCGTGGGCTGCGGCCGTTTTCATTGGCCGCCTGGAACATTTCCAAGGAGCACAACGTCGGCAGCCTTGTCCGGACGGCTCACGCCGTTGCAGCCACGGAAGTCGTGCTCGTTGGCAGCCGGGTGTGGAACGTGGAGGCGGCCCGGACGGCAGAGCTCTACACCAACGTTCTCCATCTGCCGGACGATCCCCACGCCCTTCTTCGCCACCTCGAGTGCCGGAGCTGGAGCCTGGTGGCCGTTGAGCTGGACCCTCGCGCCGTCAGTCTTTTCGAGGCCGAGTACCCGGAGCGGCCCTGCTTCCTGCTGGGCGCCGAGCTGGGCGGCGTGCCCTCCGAGCTCCTCGACGCCGCCCCGGTCATCGTCCAGATCCCCCAGTGGGGCCTGGTCCCCTCCCTCAATCTCGCCGTGGCCGGCTCCATCGTCGTCTACGACTACCT
>JAADFK010000023.1 GCA_013152925.1 Acidobacteriota bacterium
CTCCCCGGTCCGGCGCGCCTCGCTGAGACGGCGGGTCAGCTGGTGGGCCAGCATGATGGGGAGCGGCATCAGCTCGGGCGTCTCGTCACAGGCGAAGCCGAACATCAGTCCCTGGTCGCCGGCACCCCCCGGGTCGACACCCATGGCGATGTCCGGCGACTGTGGATCGATGGAGGAGACCACCGCGCAGGTGGCATAATCGAAGCCGAACTTGGCCCGCGTGTAGCCGATCTCCTTGATCGTGCTCCGTACCACGTCGGGAAAGTCCACGTAGGTCTTGGTGGTGATCTCTCCCGCGATGAATGCCAGTCCCGTGGTCACCAGTGTCTCGCACGCCACCCGGCCGCCGGGATCCTCGGCCATGACCGCGTCGAGGATCGCGTCGGAGATCTGGTCGGCGATCTTGTCCGGATGACCCTCGGTCACCGATTCCGACGTGAAAAGATGGACTCCGTCTCGTGCCATCAGCGCCTCCCTGGCCGGTACCCTCCCGGCCGCGTGCGGGCAACGGTAGCACCACGCCGATGCCAGGGTCAATGAGCCGGCAGGATGGAGCACCGCTCGCGGACCAGCGCCGCGGGGCCGTTTCGGCAATCCGGACCATCCCGGTCTTCGCGCCGGGACCGGTACGTGGTATTCCTGGAACATGATCACGACGTTTTCCATCGAGCAGCTCCAAGAACTGGCGAAGGCGGCGTGCGAACATCCCAGGGGCCGGCTCAACCTCAACATTCACAGCGAGCTCCGGGATCCAGTCCAGCGTTTCTTCAACGCCATGGAACCCGGCAGCTACGTTCGCCCCCACCGTCACGGCACGGGCCGGTGGGAGCTCTTCGTCGCCCTTGCCGGCCGCGCGGCCGTGCTCATCTTCGACGATTGCGGGACGGTCACGGCGCGCTCCGTGATCTCGCCACGCGGACCGGACCTCGCCGTTGAGATTCAGGACGGTGTCTTCCACGCCGTGGCCGCCCTCGAGTCCGGCACCCTCCTTCTCGAGCTCAAACCCGGTCCGTACCACCCCATCGAGGACAAGGACTTCGCCGGCTGGGCGCCCGCGGAGAACAGTGCTTCGGCCGCTCCGTTCGAGCTTTGGTACCACCATGCGCGGGTCGGGCAGAGCGCGCCGTCGATCTGAAGGCCGCTCCGCGGCTTCCCCGGCAGGTACCTGATGCGCCTGGAATCCTCCCCGTCGCTCGTGTCCATACGGCCTTCCGGATCGGGTCGGGCCCCACACGCGATCCATCGCGTGTAACCACGTCGTGCGTTGGTGCGTAGTACCCCACGTATGCCAATGAAACAGCGTCTCACACTCATATACAACCGGCCCGGCGGAAGGGCCACGAACCCAAGAAGGAGTCAGGTCATGAATTCCAAGGTCAAGAAGCTTCTCGTCAACGCGGCCATGGCCGGGATGATCGCAGGCGTCGGCGTCGTGATGCCGGGAACGGCCACGGGCGCTGGGAGCTCGAGCGCCGCCATGCGCAACGGCTGCGGTGGCAAGGGCGGCTGCGGCAGCAAGAGTGGATCCGACAATCAAGCGAAGACCAGGGATCGCCACGCGTGCAAGGGGATGAACTCCTGTAAGGGCAAAGGCAACTGCAAGAGCGGTGACAACGGATGTGCCGGCAAGAACTCGTGCAAGGGCAAGGGCGGCTGTGCCTCCGCCGACGCCCGGCACGCCTGCAAGGCCAAGAACGACTGCAAGGGCCTCGGTGGCTGCAAGAGTGGCGACAACGGCTGCGCCGCCAAGAACTCCTGCAAGGGCAAGGGCGGCTGCGCCGTCCCCAAGAAAAAGGCTGCGTGACGACCTCCAACGTCCGGGAGGGGGGCCGCGAGCCTTCCTCCCGGGCGTCCTCTTGCATGGCCGGACCGTGGCGAACGGCCAACGCGACCGGATGACCCGGACCGATTCGGAAGGAGCGAGCGAGATGACAACGATCAACCGGTGGGGATTCCAAGACCTCGGCCTGGGCGTGGGCCTCAGGAGCCCGCACTTCACCCACATCCTGACGGAGCAACCCAAGGTGGACTTTTTCGAGGTCCTGACAGAGAACTACCTGGACACCGGCGGCCGGCCGGCCTATGTGCTGGACCAGGTGGCGGAACGGTACGCCATCGTCATGCACGGCGTCTCCATGAACATCGGGAGCACCGACCCGGTGGACATTGACTACCTGAAGAAGGTCCGGGCCCTGGCCGAGCGGACCGGAGCCCTCTGGATCTCGGACCACCTCTGCTGGACCGGCGTGCTGGGCCGCAATACCCATGACCTCCTGCCCCTCCCCTACACAGAGGAGAGTCTCACCCGGACGATCGAGAAGGTCCGTATCATCCAGGATTTCCTCGAGCGGCCCCTCGTCATCGAAAACCCTTCGACCTACCTGGAGTTCGCCACCTCCACCATGTCCGAGTCCGAGTTCTTCCTGCGCCTCGCCCGGGGTGCCGACAGCGGCATCCTCCTGGACGTCAACAACGTCTACGTCAGCGCCTTCAACCACGGTTTCGACGCCGAGGAGTACATCTCTGCCATTCCCGGCGAGCGGGTTTGCCAGTACCACATGGCCGGGCACACCCACAAGGGCACGCACATCATCGACACGCATTCGGACCACGTGATCGACACCGTGTGGGACCTTTACGGCTTCACCCTGCGGCACGTCGGGCTCCGCGCGACGCTTCTCGAGTGGGACGCTGATATCCCCGGATTCGAGGTGGTCCACGACGAGGTCCTCAAGGCGCGCGCCTGGCGGGATCGGGAGGTGGCCAATGTCGCCTGAGAACGCTCCACCCGGCATGCCCAGCCTTCATGACACCCAGCGCTGGCTGCAGGCCGTCATCTCCAGCCCGGGAACCACGCTCGAGGCGATCGAGGACCCCGGCGCGGCCACGCTGCTTCCCCCCGAGCGCCTGGGCGAGCTGATTCGTCCCTCCTGGTCCCTCGAACCCGCCGAGCGCGTCGGGATCTACCACGGCATGTACCTCCTCCGCATGGAGGAGGCGCTCGAGACCGACTACCCGGCCCTGCGGTACTACCTGGGCGAGGAGGCCTTCTCGGGCCTCGTGGCCGCGTACGTGGCCCAGTACCCTTCCCGCTCCTACACCCTCAACCGCCTTGGGGATCACCTCCCGGATTTCCTCGAGGCGAGCGACTGGGCCGACGCCGGCTTCCTGGCCGACCTGGCCCGCCTGGAGCTGGCCATTACCGGCGCCTTCGACGCCGAGCAGAGCGAGACCCTGACCGCCGAGGCTCTCCAGGCCGTGCCGCCCGAATCGTGGGAGTCGGCCCGCCTCGTGCCCGTCCCCAGCCTGCGCCTGCTGGCCCTCCGGCACGATGTTCTTCCCCACCTCAAGGCCTTCCACCAGGAGCGTCCGAACCCGCGCCCCAGGCGACGGGCCACCTGGATCGCGGTCCACAGGAGCCAGCTCGCCGTCTACCACCTGGAGTTGAGGCGGCCGGCCCACGCCCTCTTGAAGAACCTCGTGGACGGTGTCTCCCTGGGCGACGCGCTGGCTCTGGCCGTGACCAGGGTCAAGGCTTCCAAACGTCAGGAGCAGGTGTTCACCTGGTTCCGTCAGTGGATCGCCGACGGCTTTTTCGCCTCGGTGGAGCTCGAGCCCGCGGGCTGAACCGGTCTGCCGGCGTCTCCCCATGCCGGGCGGAAGGCACACGCTGGCATGCTCACTCCGAGAGCCCCGGCGTCCTGAAGCTGGTTCCGAAACGGCACGAGCCCCCTCTCCGGTGGAGCGAGATGCGCTGGCTGGCTGTACCTCCCGGAGGCCACCGAAAGACCGCCTGTCGTCATCACGGCCCACGGCTTCGCCGGGGAGCGGCGCTTCGGGCTCAGCTTCTCGCCGAACGCCAGACTGCGGCGCTTCCCAGTGGGGCATTTCGAGGTCTGCTCTGGCCCGGTCTTCGAGCAGGTGGTCGGGGCGCAGGCGGCGTTCGTCCTCGGACACCTGGCCTGACGCAGGCCCGACCGGACCGGAAACGGCGGCCGAGGTGCCCGGATCTGGTGTACGCTTGAGCGAACGATGGAACCGGAGGTGACCCCATGGCGAAGCCTATCGAGCTCGTGGTCAACGGCGAGAGGCGAAGGATCGACGTGGAGCCGGAGATGCCCCTGCTGTGGGTGCTCCGGGACGTGCTCGGGCTGACGGGGACCAAGTACAGCTGCGGGATCGCGGAGTGCGGGGCGTGCACCGTCCTCCTCGACGGGGAGGAGATCCGCTCCTGCGCAACGCCCGTCTCCGAGGCGGCGGGCCACGAAATTACCACCATCGAGGGCCTCGCCCACACCCACTTCCACACGCTGCAGGAGGCGTGGATCGCCGAGGAGGTTCCGCAGTGCGGCTACTGCCAGCCGGGTCAGCTCCTGGCGGCCGCGGCGCTCCTTGCCAGGAATCCCCATCCGGATGACGCCGAGATCGTCGAGCACATGTCGGGAATCCTGTGCCGCTGCGGCACCTACCAGCGGATCCGCCGCGCCATCCGGCGTGCCGCGGGTACGGCGAAAGGGGCCGCGTCATGAGCGACGTGGTCCTGATCTCCCGCCGCACCTTCCTGGCACTTGGCGCCGGCGCCGCCGGCTCGCTCGTCCTCGGATGCCGCATCACGCCGCGGGATGCCGCCACCGGCACGGCGCCCGTGTTCGTGCCCAACGCCTTCCTCGCGGTGGACGGTGAGGGCGCCGTGACCGTTTGGGTCCCCGAGGCGGAGATGGGCCAGGGGGTCCTGACCGCCCTCGGTGTTCTCGTCGCCGACGAGATGGAGGCCGACTGGGAGAAGGTCCGTGTGGAGCAGGCGCCCGTGGACCCCGAGCGCTTCGGCAAGATGTCCACCGGCGGCTCCACCTCGGTCCGGGAGGGGTGGGAGCCCCTCCGCCGTGCCGGGGCGACGGCCCGGGAGATGCTCCTGACCGCAGCGGCGGCCCGTCTGGGCGTCGACCGCTCGCAGCTGGCAGCCCGCCGGGGCCGGGTCATTCATGAGGCCAGCGGCCGGTCGGTGGGCTACGGTGAGCTGGCCGAGGCCGCAGCGGCGCTACCGCTTCCGGCCGAGGTCGCTCTGAAGAAGCCGGGGGAGCTCCGGCTGATCGGCAAGCCCATCCCCCGCGTGGACACCCCGGCCAAGGTCGACGGCAGCGCCGCCTTCTCCATCGACGTGCGCCGGGACGGCATGCTTCATGCCGTCATCGCCCGGTGCCCCGTCTTCGGCGGCACGCTCAAGGCGTACGAGGACCGGGCGGCGCTGGCCGTTTTGGGCGTCCGGAAAGTGGTCCGCGTCCCGACGGGCATCGCCGTGCTCGCCGACTCGACCTGGGCCGCCATCCGCGGACGGGAGGCCCTGGAGATCGCCTGGGACCGGGGTGAGGCCGCCGCGTGGGACGACGCGAGGATCGCCCGTTATCTGAACGAGCGCGCGCCGGCAAAGGGCGTCGAGGCGCGTTCGGAGGGCCCCACCGTCGCCGGCGCCGCGGACGGGGCGACGCGGATCGAGCGCCGCTACTCCGTACCCTTCCTGGCCCACGCCCCCATGGAGACCCTCAACGCGGTGGCGGATGTCCGCCCCGGGCGGTGCGAGATCTGGGTGGGCTCCCAGTCACCCACGCGCCTCCAGGCAGAAGCCGCCAAGCGGCTGGGCCTCGACGTCGCCAGGGTGACGGTTCACCAGATGTTCCTCGGCGGGGGCTTCGGACGGCGCGCCTGGCCCGACTTCGGGCTGGAGGCCGTGGAGGTCTCCCGGGCCGCCGGCGCGCCCGTCAAGCTGACGTGGACGCGAGAGGACGACATGCGGCACGACCTCTACCGGCCAGCCTCCCTTCACCTGATGGGGGCTGCCGTCGATCCCACCTCCCGCCGTGTTCTCGCCTGGCGGCACCGCCTGGTGGCACCCTCGATCCTCGAGCAGCTCTGGCCGGGCTCGATCGGCGACCGGCTCGACGAGATGGCGGTATCGGGCGCGAAGGACCTGCCCTACGCCATCCCCGGCATCCACGTGGACTACGTCATGGCCAACACACCGGTCCCGGTCATGTGGTGGCGATCGGTCTACGCCTCGCAGAACGCCTTCGCCAACGAGGCCTTCCTCGACGAGATCGCGGCGCTCCTTCGCAAGGACCCCGTGGAGATCCGTCTGGAGCTTCTCAAGGGTTCGCCGCGCCTCAGGAAGACCGTCGAGATGGCCGCCGAGGGGATCGGCTGGGGACGTTCCCTGCCACCGGGGCACGGACTGGGTATCGCCTGCCACGCCTCCTTCGGCAGCTTCGTGGCCCATGCCGCCGAGGTGGCAGTCGCCAAGGGAACGGTCCGCGTCCTGCGGGTTGTTGCCGCCGTCGACTGCGGTCCAGTGGTCAACCCCGATACCATCGCGGCCCAGATGGACAGCGCGGTCGTGTACGGTCTCTCTGCCGCGCTCCGCGGCCGGATCAGCATCCGCGGCGGGGCCGTCGTGGAAGGCAGCTGGGCCGACTACGAGCCCCTTCGCTACGCCGAAATGCCCGTCGTGGAGACACGGATCGTCTCCAGCGAGGAATCCATCGGAGGGATCGGCGAGCCGGGGCTGCCACCCATCGCCCCGGCCGTGGTCAACGCGATCTTCGCGGCCACGGGGAAAAGGGTGCGTTCCCTCCCGATCTCGGGGCACGACGGCTTCAAGGCCTGGGAAGCATGATCGGAGAGATCGACCTTTTCGAAGCCGCAGCCGCCATGCGCCGGCAGGGTGAGCGGGCCGTTCTCGCCGCCCTCGTGGCGGTGGAGGGGTCGTCCGTTCGGCGCCCCGGCGCCCGGCTCCTGATCCTGCCCGACGGCCGGCTCGCCGGATTCCTGAGCGCAGGGTGCGTCGAGGCGGATCTTGCCGCACGGGTGGAACGGGTCCTCTCCACCGGCCACGCCGAGACGGTCCGGTACGACGCCGCCGGGCTGGACGACCCCGTTCTGGGCCTCGGGCTCGGATGCGGCGGAACCATGACCGTGCTGCTGGAGCCCTGGCCCCCGGAGGAGCGTCCCGATCCACTTGCCGTGGCGGAGACGGTGGCCCGTACACGACGGCCGGCCGGTCTCGCCACCGTCATCGCGCCCTCGGAAACCCTCGGAGCCCGGGCTGTGATGACACCGGCAGGCGGCCCCGAGGTGTCCGCGCCGCCACGCCTCTCCGGGCTCCTGGAGGAGCTGAGCCGTCAGGCCATTCGGGGCGCCCACGGTATCCATCGCATCGGCGGCACCGACGTCTTTCTCGAACGGATCGACCCCCCGCTGCGGCTCCTCATCCACGGGGACACGCCCCCCGCCCTCGCTCTCGGCCGCCTCGCGGAGGTCCTCGGATGGGCAACCGTTTTCGTGGAACCGCCCGGAGGAAGCTCCCCCGCAGCCGCACCGGCACGCCCCGGAATCCTCCCCGCCGGATTCGAGCCCGACCCCTGGACCGTAGCGGCGTTGCTCGCCCACGATACCGCGGCGGAAACCCGCCTCGTACCAGCGCTCCTCTCGGGTGGCATGCCCTACGTTGGCGTCATGGGCTCCAGGGGCCGCAGAGAGCGGCTCGTCGCCGCCCTCCAAGACGGCGGCATCCCCGCCGGCGCGCTGGAGCGCCTCCGCATGCCCATCGGTCTCGACCTCGGTGCCGAGAGCGCCGCCGAGATCGCCCTGGCCGCGGCGGCCGAGATCCTGTCGGTCCTCCGCAGCCGGGAAGGAGGCCGCCTCTCCCGGACCACGGGGCCGATCCATGACCGCTGAGCCCGCAGCCGTCATCGTGCTCGCGGCCGGCGCCTCCCGCCGCTACGGCGGGATCAAGCTGCTGGCCGACGCCGGAAACGGGGAGACCCTCCTCGGGCGAAGCGTGCGAGTTGCACTGGAGGCCGGGCTCGGACCGGTCCTCGTGGTTCTCGGGGGCCATGCCCGGGAGTTACGCCGGGCCCTGGAGGGCTCTTCCGTGGAAATCGTCCACAACCCGGCGTGGCGCGAGGGCATGGGCCGCTCCCTGGCGGCGGGTATCGCCGCCGTCGGGCAGCATCATCCCGATGCCGCCGGAGCCGTGGTCGCTCCTGCCGATCTGCCCCATCTGAGCGCCGCCCATCTCGCCCGCTTACCGGAGCTCGCCCGGCAGTCGGGCCGGCCCATGGCCGCCACCGCCGGTCCCGCCGGCCTCCTCCAGGCTCCCGCCTGCTTCTCCCGGGAGCTCTTTCCCCGGCTCCAGGCCCTGCGCGGCGACCGCGGAGCCCGTGACATCCTCCGGACCGATCCCTCCGCCGTGGCGACCCTGGAACCCTCCTTCCCTTTCGAAGATCTCGATTTCCCCCATCCCGAAGGTTCGTGAGGCGGCCCACCCGGGCGCTGGGTGTGAGCGAAGGGGGATGCCGTGCCGCCGGGGCAGGTGGAGAGATTCTCCTTGGCGTGCGGGGGATCGGTGCTCCTCGGCTCCGGCGTTCGCTCCCGGGCGGGCGGGCGGAGGCCCGCCCGGGAGCGCCGTCCGCTTCCGGCGGAAGCGACGCGAGGGGTCGTGAGAGCGTTTCGGCGGCGCCCGCCGGAATGCGTTGCGTGTCCCGCAGGGCCACGCGACCCCTTGGAAAGCGAGGTGGCCGTAAGGCCAGCCTTCCCCCTCTCCGGCCCTTCGGGCCTCCGACCCCCCTGGCCACGGCCACGAACTCGCTTTCCCGCGGGGTAGGCGGAACGCCTCATTCGAGGGCACACGAATGCTCGGCCGCCCTTCCCGTGGAGTGCCACTCACGCACTTCTTTCCTTGGCGTGAAGGGATCGTCGGCGCGCTCGAGAGAAGTACGTGGGCGGCACGTCCCGCCCAGCGATCCCTTCGCGCCCAGCAGCAGCCGCGACGAACACCCCGAGGAGAAGATCTCTCCCGGCGGCACGTGCCAGTCTTCGCGTTTTCCACTCCATCGACAAGCTTCACCCACCGGGGGAAACGCGAAGGCTGGCACTGCACGGCGACACCGCCCGCAGCAGCCGCCGGCCATCGAGTGAGGCGTCCCGCACCGGACTCCGGC
>JAADFK010000024.1 GCA_013152925.1 Acidobacteriota bacterium
CCTGGCCCGGCGCCCCGGCGCCGTCCCCGCCAGGCGCCGCGCGCAGTCAGCCACCCGCCAGGGCCCCATCCCGTCCGGGCCGGCCTCCCCACGGTACCGGATTCCGTGCAACGCTCCGTAATAGCGCCAGAGCTGGGCCGCTCCGAGCCGTGACCGGTTGACCGGCGCCGGCTCAGCGGGTGCGAGGGGAGGATGGAGCCGGTCGAAGGGGAAGGCGATGGCCTCCACCAGCCGCGGATCCTTCTCGATCGCAGCCGCCATGGCCGGGGGGTCCAGGTAGAAGGCCGGATCGTCCCAGATCAGCATGGAGGCCCCCCCCAGCGCCATCTGGCCCACAAGTGCCGGAAGCAGGAGAGCCGAAGGCGCCACCGCGGCGGCCGCCAGAGGTATCAAACCCAGGGCCAGGTCCCACCGAACCGATGCGGCAATGCTCTCCGAGACACCCGGCCGGGCGAGGTTGGACGCCGAGGCCGGAAAGATCCCGGACAGCACGGCCCGCGCCGGGGAGGGCGCCGCCAGTGGAAACCCGACCGCCACGAGAAGCGCGCCGGCCACCGCCGAACGCCGGCGGAACGCTCCCGGACGTGCCCGGGCCGCCGAGGTCGCCCGCGCGATCACCGGCACCAACGCCAGCTGGGTGAGCACGAGGAGCTTGATGCCGTAGCGAAACTCGCCGAGGACCGGGAGGACCCGGCCGGCCGCCACGAGCAACCCCGGCGCCGCCGCCAACACCGTCGCCCCGAGCGCCGCAGCTATCCAGAGCCGGTTCCGGCGGTCCCAGCCCGCGAGCAGCAGCAGGGCCAGCGGGATCGTCCCCAGGTGGAGGTTGACCTCGTAGCGGAGCCAGCCGAAGGAGGGGTACGCCCAGGAGCCGTCCGGCGCGAACGGCCCCGGAGCTCCGAAGAGGTGCGGCAACAGGGGCTCGACCCATCGTCGCGGCAGGAAGGCGTCCGCCGCCACCGAGCCGTGAGCCAAACCGAGAACGCCGCGCTCGCTCCCCCCGTGGATGGCCGCTGCAGGAAACAGCAGCGGCGCGGCCAGGGCCAGCGCCAGTAGCGGCGCAGCGGCCAGGCGGAGGCGGGGCGTGATCCGCCTTCGGCTCCAGCCGTTGCCCGTCACAAGGGCCAGGCCCCACACCAACCAGGAAAACCCGGTCAGGACCGGCTCACCGGCCAGGAACGACAGCGCCCCGAAGCACGCGGCCGCCGCCGCACGGCGCCACAGACCCCGCCCTTCCTCCGGCAATCGCACCGCCGTCCAGGCGAGCCACGGCGCCCAGGCCAGCACGGCGATGGCGTTGGCAAAGGCCAGCTGCGACACCGCCAGCCCGGCTCCGGCAGCGAACGCAGCGCCCGCCAGTGCGGCCCGGCCGGGGCGCCCGAGGCGCCGCAGGAACTGGTAGGCGCCCATCGCCAGCAACAGGTGGTGCAGGAGAAGGTGCAGTGTCAGCGCCAAGGCCGGCGGCAGCGCGGCGAAGAGGAGCGTTGCCGGGTAGAGGGCCATGGTGTTGGGATCGGCGAGCAGCGGTGCGCCGGCGCCCATGGCCGGATCGACCCACGGCAACCGGCCATGCACCAGGCTCAGCGCCGCGAGCCGGTGCCACCACAGGTGGTGGGAGAGAAGATCCCGGAAGCAGGGGATGGAGCCACCGATCAGCCCCGGCGCGTACAGCGCCACAAGAACACCCACCGCGAGGGCCGCGAAGCCCCGGCGCCCCACGGTCAGCGTACGGCGGCCTACCCTCCTCATGGCTCCCCGCGAGCATAACACCGGCACCGGCGGGAGAGCGGGGTCGTGCGCCGAGGGCTGGAACGCCTCTCGCTTGCGAGTCGGTCATGAAGAATGGCGAGGGCGGATTCACGCTGATCGCGCTCCCGGCCGTTGTCGCCATGATCGGCCTCCTGGCGGCTATCGGAACGGTCGCCATGATCGGGGTGCTCCACCGCGAACCCACCCATGTCAAACCACTTCCAATAGACGATGGGTGGTCGAGCCCCATTGCCTTCACCAGCACAGGCGCCGGCTACACACTGGTATCCTGGGGCGGTGATTCCAGGCCGTCATTGCCCTGGACCGGCGGCGTGACGCACAGAACCGCCGATGACATCGTTCTGTCCAACGACCAGCTCTACCCGTGGCCCGAGGGCGTTCAGCATCCCTGGTGCCTAAGATTGACATTCCTTTGAACCGGAGTGACGTTTTGTGTCACTCTCCCCCCCCCGAGCGTCGCCGGCCGGTGGCACGATACTTGCTTCATCTTTCCAGTGAATGGGAAAGGAGGACCCCCATATGAGAAAAGATCGTGGTTTTACGTTGATCGAGCTGCTCATCGTGGTCGCCATCATCGGCATCATCGCCGCCATCGCGATCCCCAATCTGCTGAAGCCATCAACCGTGGCCGGCAGAAGAGGTCCATGGCGGACATGCGGAGTATTGCTACCGCCGTTGAACAGTACCAAGTTGATTTCAACTTCTATCCGAAAGTGGCCGGATCTACTGTACGCGATATCATAAACTACGTTACACCCACGTACATCAAGAAGATGCCCGTGAACGATGGCTGGAATATGGCATTCGCTTGGGTCGGTGATTCCACCAATGGTAACGACTATACTATCATTTGCTATGGTAAGGGTGGAAGTCGTGATAGTGGGCTTTCCAGCGAACCGCGAACGACGAGTTTTACAGCTGATATCTATTTCTCGAATGGCCAGTTTATCCAGTGGCCCGAGGGACTCCAAATCGACTGATCGGCTGCAACGGAAAAACGCGAAAAGGGGCGCTTCGGCGCCCCTTTTTTTTCGTCCCCATTTCATGATGGTCTGATACGCTGGGCCCATGCAGGCCCTCGCTCTCGCCCTCCTAGCCATCGTCGCCGCGTGGACGCCGCCGGCGACGTGGGCCTTCGCGGGCGTCGTGGTCGCCATGGCCGCCACCGGTCTCCTACTCTTCGGTACAACCGCACGGGGCGGCGTTGCCGACGGGCGGTGGCTCCTCCCGGTGATCCTCTGGGTCCTCCTCGGCATGAGCACGGGATGGGACCGCGGCCAGGCCCTGATGGAGCTGGCGCTGGCGGGACTCCTGCTCGCGATCATCTCGGCCGCTTCACGACGGCGGCCGACGGATCGTGGTGTCCTTGTCCTCGTTCTTGGGATATCCCTCCTCGGTATCTGGGCGCTCTGGCAGGTCCTCATCGGATTCGAGATGGCACGGCAGGCGCTCCCTTCGCTCCCCGGGGGTCTGAGGGCCGCCGCCCGCTTCCGCCTGGACACCGGGCGGGCCTTCGCCTCCCAGGCCCAGCCTGGCCACCTGGCCGTCCTCCTGGCGACGGTCGTTCCCCTCGCGGGACAGAATCTTCTCGAGCGACGGCACCGATTCGTATCGGCCATCGTCCTTGCCCTGGCGGCCACGGGGCTCCTCCTGACACGATCTCCTCTCGGCATGGGCCTTGCCCTCCTGGCGCTCCTCGGTCTCGCGAGGGGTCACTGGGGGACGCGCTTCTGGATCGTCCCGGCGGCGGCTCTGGCCGCTTTCGCCACGGTGCTTCTTCTGAGACCGGATCTTCTCAGCCTCCAGCCCGTCGTGTGGCGCCTGGAAAACTGGCACAACGCACTGTGGGTCTGGGCGAGCTCCCCCATCACGGGCGTCGGCCTCGGCGGTTTCGGCCAGGCCGGCCTCGCCGTTCCCTTCGCCGTTGCCAATCACCCCCAGCACGCCCACTGTCTCCCACTGGAGTGGCTGGCGGAGATGGGCATCCCGGGGCTGATCCTGGCCCTGCTCTTCTACGGGTGGATCCTCAAGCTGGCCCGACGGCTCTGGCTACGAAACCGCGGCCTGGCGATCGCCCTCCTGGTGGTACCGCTCCACAACCTGGTGGACTTTTCCCTCTTCGAGCCGGGAATCGCCGTGGTCTGGGCCCTCCTGGCGGGCTGGGGCCTGGCGCTGGTCCACGAGGATCTTCCCGAGAGCCGTGAGACCCGAAGCCGGTGGCTCCCGGTCGTGGCGGGAGCTCTGGCCGCGGCCGTCTTTGGACTGACCTTCGCGTCCGTTGTCGCCGACCGGCACGCCGTCGAGCTCCAGGAGCCGCGACCGGCACTGGAGCATGCCCTCCGGGCCTTCCACCTGGCGCCATGGCGCCCGATTCTCCCCTCCCTGGCACGGGCAGCGGATTCCGCCGGCCGAGCCGGGGCCGGCGCTCTCGCGGGCGTTGTGGCCGAAGCACGCTGGTGGCGGCCCCACTCGGCGGCCCTGGCGTCGCTCAGCTCCGGCCTCGCAAGCCATATCGGGGATCTCCCGGCCGCCGCGCGCGACGCCTGGGCGGCCGAGATCTTCACGCCGCTGGACCGCCGCACCTCCCCTTCCAACCCGCCGGAGTCTCCGTGAAAGCCCAGGATCTTGGCGCCCTCGGCGCTACGGCCGTCGCGGGAACGATCGTCGCTTTCGGTGGCGCCCCCCCATCCGCTGCTCAGGTTGTGATTGGCCTCTTTATCGCCATCCTCGCGGGGACCCTCGTGGTCCTGCCCTTTCGGTTCGATGGCGTGGACCGTGCCGTACTGTTGTTCCTCGGCTGGGCGATGCTCTCCTCCATCATGGTGAGACCCAACCTCCTGGCCTCGAAGCAAACGCTCGGCATGTGGGCCGGCGCCGCGGTGCTGCTGATCTTGACCCGGTCGTGCGCGGCGCCGGCCCGCGAGGAGATGCGGGCCATTCTCATGGCCACCGCAACCCTGGTCCTCCTCGGGACTGCTGCCTCAGCGGTTCTTGTCGGGCCTCACTACCCCGGCGGGCTCTTCGAGAACCCCAACCTGGCGGCCGCCGTGCTGATCGCCATCCTCCCCACCACGATACGGGCTGCCTCGATCGGCCTCCGCGCCGCCGGGATGGCCGCCACCGCCGGGGCCATCGTCCTGACCGGTTCCCGGGCCGGCCTGGCGGCCCTGGTGGTCGTCACGGTCGTCCTGCTCTCCGGCCGGGTGCGCTGGATCGCCGCCACCCTGGCCGCTGCCGCCGGAACGGCCCTCGTCTGGTGGCGGTTTGCGACGCGACCCGACGCCCTGGCGTGGTTCCGTCTGGAAATCTGGGGAGCCCTGCTGCGCCTGACCGCCCTCCATCCTCTGACGGGGGTCTCCCCCGGCGGCCTCGGCGACATGAGCGGCGTCGTCCGGCTCGCAACACCCATCGGCTGCTCCCTGCACGCGCGGCACATCGGCGGCGCCGAATCGTCCTTCCTCGGAATTCTCGTCCGCACCGGCGCCGTCGGCGCCTTGCTGGCACTGGGAGCCGTTGTGCTGACGGTCCTGGCGATCCGGCGGCTTCCCAACGGACCCGAGCGCCGCGCGGCGTTGGCTACCGTTTCCGGGTGTTTCGTGGTGATGCTCTTCCACGATTACCTGCAAGAGCCTTCGGTGCTGTGGTGGTGGGCCGTCGTGGCGGGCTCAATGATGCCACGGGAAACCGGACCGGGCCGGGCGACCAAGCCGGCGGAGGCGGCGCTCCGTTTCGCGGTCGCCGCCGGCATTATCGCCTGGATGACGGTCCAGCCGCCCCTGGCTCGCCTGGCCGTGGCCCCGGAGGCTTCCAATGAGGCGGCCGCGCGCCGTTTGCTGCGCCTCGAGCCGTGGGACGACCGGGCCGCCCGCGCCTCGGCCACCGAAGCGCTCCGCCAGGAGATCCCCTGGAGCTGGAAGACCGCCGGGAAAGCACTGTACTGGAGCGACTACGCCACACGGATTCACGCCGGTGCAGCCGCCGGCTGGGCGCTTCGCGCCCGCGTCAACGCCCGTGTGACCGTCGATCTCGGAGCCTACCCCGCCGCCGTCGAGGCAGCTCGGAGGGGCTTCGAGCGGACGTGCCGCCTCGAGCCCCACCTCCCATGGTACTGGAACGACTGGGCCGCCTTCGAGCGTGGCCTGGGGAACCTGGAGGCGGCACGACGGCTGGCCTCCAGGGCGGTGAGGGAGGAGCCAAACTTCATCCGCGCCTGGCTCTTCCTGGCGCGCCTCGACCTCGATCTCGGCCGGGTGGACCGGGCGCGGATCGATCTTCAACGGGCCCGGCGGGCGCGCCGCTGCTTCCGGGGCCGAGTGCTGGAGGCCTACGAGCGCGACCTCCGCTGGGCGCCCCCCTGGCAGTGGCGGCAGCTCGAGGAGGCGATCCCGTGAAGCTCCGCCTGTGGTGGATTCCCTTCCTCCTCGTCCTCGCACCCATGTTCGGCCGTGTGCCGGAGCCACGGGACGTTCCCGGTTTCTTCGCCCCCATCCGGGTTGCGACGGCCACACGCCTGCGCCACGGAGAATGGCCCTGGCTCAACGCGCTCAACGGCTGTACCGAGGCCTGGTTCGCCAATCCGGAGACCGGCGTGCTCTACCCGCCGGCCTGGATCCACCTGGCTCTCGATCCACACGCCGCCATCTCGTTGGAGATCGGTCTCCACCTGGCGTTGCTCGCCCTGGGGATCGGCGTGCTCTCCCGGCGGCTCGGAGCCCGCGACCTGGGGATCGCCGTAGCCGAGGCCGCCACCCTCAGCTCGGGCGCCGTTCTCGCCACGGTGGGAATGCTCAACAACCTCGAGGCCATGGCGTGGATGCCCTGGATGATCCTGGCGGCCCGCCTTCCGGGCCGGTGGACGGTCCCTGCCACCGCCGCCGCTTTCGCCGTCGGGTGGCTGGCCGGCGAGCCCGTCGTCTGGCTCCTCGGCGTCGTCCTGGCCCTGGCCCTCGCCGGAGACCGCCGGGCCGCCGCGTCCCTCGGCCTCGGCCTCTCGCTCCTTATCGTCGCCGTGCAGCTCCTCCCCTTCGTCTCGTGGGTCCTGGAGGGCGACCGTGGAACCGGCTCACCGATCCAGTACCTGGCCGGATCGGTTTCCCCGGCGGGCTGGACCCGCGTGCTGGTTCCGGGTGTTCCGGCATCGGCAACGGGGATACCGTGGGCCGCCAGCCTCTTCCTTGGGGCCCCCATCGTGCTCCTCGCGCTCCTGGGCATCGGGAAACGGTGCTGGATCGCCGTCCTTGCGGCGGCCCTGGCCGTGCTGGCCACCCTTCCCGAGCTGGGGGACGGGCGCCTCTACCTCACGCTGACCCACTCCCTGGTGCGCTATCCTTCCCGCTTCGCCGTCCTGGCGCTCCTCCTGCTGCTGCCCTTCGCCGGCACGGGCTACCAACGGTGGATGGACGGCAAGGGTCGCGGGCCGGCCGTGCTCCTGGCACTTGCCTCCCTCGGCCTGAGCTTTGGGGCCCCAACGGCCAGCGGAGTTGGGGCCGTGGTCATCCCCTCGGGACTGCTGCTGGGAGCGGCCCTCCTGCCACGGTGGACCTGGCTGCGGGGCGGCGCCATCGCCGCCGGTCTCCTCGCAGGGATGGCCGTCGGCTGGCCACTCCTCGGCCTCCACACGCCGCAGACGGGGCCTTGGCCCTGGCCCGAGACGGCCGGAACCGGGCGGGTCTACACGCCGGCGCCCTCCGGACCGGCCAGGATCTGGCTGGCCCGCTCCAAGCGGCGACTCGGCCTGTGGCCGCTCGGCTACCTCAACCTCGCCGCCGAGGTGGAGCTCGTCCGCAGCGACGCACCCTTGATGCACCGAAGCCTTCGCCGGCATCTGGAGGAAGCCGACCGGGGGCCTGCCGGCCGGTGGTGGCTGGACACCCTGGCGGCCCGGTGGATGATCCTGACCAACCCTCCGCCACCGGGTCAGAGGATGCGGCTGGTGCGGCTGCACGAGGGGATGTGGCTCATCGACAACCTCCGGGCCCTCCCCTGGAGCACCGTCTGGACGGCCAGGCCCGCGCCCGGGGTTGCACTGGCGCCCGCCATCCTCGGGATCGCCCGGCCCACACCGGAGAGTCTCTCCGTGGCGATCACATCACCCCAGAGGACCTGGCTGAGCCTGGCGCTCCCGCCGATCCGGGGCTGGCGGCTCACCCTGGATGGCCGCCCCGTGAGAATGACGCCCGGTCCGGGAATCCTCCAAACGCTCGCCGTCCCTCCTGGCGGCCACCGCCTCGCGGGCCGCTACTGTCCACCGGGCTTCCCCGCGACTCCCATCCTGTCCGGCGGCACCGTGGCCTTCACCACCCTCCTGGCCCTGGGGGCATGGATTCGGCGCCGGGGTCGAGTCCCGGTGCCACGTGCATGAGATCATGGCGCTCGCTGAGACCGCCGTATGGGCGACCTTTCACCACGTTTTCCCGCGCACTGCCGTCCGGCACGATCTCTCCACCGTCAACGAATTCACCGCCGTCACCGGCCAGGTGGAACCGGGACCGCTCTCGGTCCAGTGGCAGCTCCTGAACGACCCCGTATGGCAACCGTCGCTGGAAACGACCGGCATCACCTCTCCCCTGGAGCTTGCGGCCGACCCAATCCTGGGCCCATCGGCCACGACCGCCTGGGCGGCCAGCGTCCCGCCCCACGTGGACGACCTGCCCTGGGTCGAGTGCCGGGCCGGCCGCGTCCTCCAGCGGGACAGGAGCTGGTTTGGCAACCTGGCGATGCTCTCCGTCATGCGGCAACGCAGCAACCCCTTCGCGGCGCTCCCCATCCCCTGGGCGGAGGCGCTCCAACGGCGCCAAATGATGCTGCGCCATCAGGAGACAGCCGTCCGCCAGCGGACGCGTGCCCCCTGGTGGACATCGACCCGGCGATGAATGGCCTCATTGCCAGACCCTCTCAGAGCCCCCAGCCACCAAGAATGGACCAAGATCAATGGTGAGCTGCGCCCTCCCATGAGAACGGGAATGTTGACAACATCAGCAGCTGGCCAGGCGACATTGGTGCAGGGAACGCTTTTCGGAGGTTGTATGATGCAGGCATGCTCCAAGGGAACACCGGAGTTGCGAAGGGCGGCCGTTCTCGCGTGCCGATACTGGTTGCCATCCTGCTGTGCCTGCTGATCATCGCAAGCCGGCTGCCCCTCTTGCCGTTGGGCTTCGGTGTCGACGACGATGCCTGGTACATGGCGGCTGCGGCGGATCGCCTGGCCACCACCGGCGAGTACACCATGTCCAGAGTCCCGGGCTATCCCACGGCCGAGCTGTGGTACGCGGCTGCCTTCCGGACCTTCGGCGCCTCACCGGCGGTGGGAAACGGCGCCGCCACCGTGGCCGGCTTGCTGGCGGTCCTGGCCCTGGCATTGACCCTCCGGGAGGCTCCCGCCTGGCTGATGCTGTTGGGAGCAGGGGCCCTGGCCTTCCATCCGGCCTTCTGGGTCGCCTCGGCGACCACACTCGACTTTGCCGTCTCGGTCGCCACCATCACGGCCCTCGTGCTCGCGTTGTTTCGCAACGCCCCCGTGTTTGCCGGGATCTTCCTCGGACTGGCGACAGGCGCCCGCATCACCAACGGCCTCGCCTGGTTCCCGGCAGTCGTGTATCTCGGTTTCGGGCTCCGCGACAGGCGAGGCGCCACCGTGTTCACTCTGGTCGGCGCCACTTTCTCCTTGGCCCTTCTGGCGTTGCCGTTTTCACGAGCCGGACTGGCGTTCCTCGGATATGCCCCGGCGCTCCACAGGGACTACGTCATCGGCCTGTACAAGGTCTTCCGCGAAATGTTCGGGGCCCCCGTTCTTCTGGTCACCGTTTTCCTGATGCTGCGGGCCGCTCTTCGAAGGCGTTCAGAACGGCGCCCGGCTCCAGCAGACAAACCAGCTCTCACAACTCCACGAATCCTGCTGGTCGCCGGCATGGCCGCCGTGCTCACTGTCCCCTTCATCCTTCTGCCAACGGACCCCTACTACCTCCTCGGCCTCGTGCCCCTCGTCATCATTCTCCTGGTCCTGGCCTCGGAGGAAGGCCGCATCCGCCGGAGCTCCGTCGCATGGATCCTGACCGCCATGGTGACGCTCTCCATGGTCAGCATCGGCGAGGTGGACGTGGAAGCCTGGCGTCACGAGCATCGAATCCGCCTCCACGCGATCCTTGCTGGGCGTGTCCTGCAGGATCGGGTGGAACGGACGGAGATCCTGCGGCGGGCTGCACGGGCGGCGTCCGCCGTCCTCCCCTCCCACTCCATCGTCATCCTGGGAAGACCCTTTTCCCCATGGCTCTATGCTCGTGGAACGCCCCTTCCCGAGCTCAAGACCGAGACCATCATGCTTCACTCGACCGACACGCTCGTTGTGCGGATCCTCCGGCCCGAGCTCCTTGAACGAGAGCGAGGCCGGCACGTCTACTACGCGGCGGGCGAGGACCTTCCCTACCTCACCCGGCGGATACTCGGCTACTCGCTGGCCGACATCGGCGCGACCAGGCTCGTTCTCTGGTAGCTTCTTTCACGCCGTTCAGGCGTCATCCACACGATCATAGATGCTGGCCTCCCAATAGAGCTCGATCAGGTTGCGAGCGGCGACGTGCCACGATCTTCGCACGGCCAGCTCCCGCCCGCGCCGAGCGAGGCGCGTTTGAAGGGCCGGGTCATTCACGAGCCGGCGGATTGCTGCGGTCCAAGCCACCGGCCCGGCAGCTGCGGGTACGTAGAGAGCGGCATCGGCCCCCACTTCCGGCAGGGAAGCCCTCGCCGTGACCACCGGCACCGCCCCCCGGGCCATTCCCTCCAGGACGGGAAGTCCGTAGCCCTCCCACAGAGAAGGCAACACGACCGCCAAGGCCCCCTGGTAAAGCCCGTCCAGGGTCCCTTCATCAACGAGACCAGCTAGCCGAACCCTCTCCGGATGGTGCTGGGCCGCCCGAACGGCGCCGGGCCACGCAGCGGCGCTGCCGGCGAGGACCAGCGGCGGTAGGTCCGCGGCCCCGGGCGCTGTCCACGCCGCCAGCAGGAGATCGACCCGCTTGTGGGGGTCCGCACCGCCAACGTAGAGCACATGACGGTGCTGCCCAGGATCCTCTGGCCTTTCCTCCGGCACAGCGACTCCGTTGTGAACGACCCGCACCCGTTCGGGGTCGATCCCCAGCACACGCACCGCATCCCGGGCCGTCGCCCGCGACACCGCATGAACCAGCGTGGCACGACGGTAGGTCCCCAACCGCTGTACCGCCCGGCGCCGGACCCGTCGGCTGGGGATCGCCCCGGGGAAGCGGAGCGGTGTCACATCGTGCAAGGTCGCCACCACGGGAACCGGGAGCCCCGGCGGCACACCCCAGGCCGGAAGGTGGAGAACATCCACGGGGTTGTGCCTCAAAACCCACCGCCACGCGGGCCCATCCCAGAGAAAGGCACCGCGTCGTGGCTGTGGAAGCTGGACGAT
>JAADFK010000025.1 GCA_013152925.1 Acidobacteriota bacterium
CGGCGATGCGTCGAGGCCGCTGTGCTTCACCGTCCGGCCCGGGCTCCCGGAGCCGCGGCAGCCAGGCCGTCGCGGCCGACGATGTAGCCGTGCCGTCGCCAGAGCTCCCGGCCCTCCGGCGAGGCGAGCCACGCCAGCACCTTGCGGGCCGCTGCCGGGTGCGTGGCGAAGGTCGTCACGGCGCCGGGGATGGTGGCCACCCGCGTCACCAGCCGGGCCGGCAGGGCGATGATCTGCAGCCGGCCGGGGAACCATGCGGCGAACACCCGCCAGCCGAGAACGGCGTCCACGCTTCCCAGGGCGAGAAGATCGGCCGTCGCCGCGCAGGAGCGGGCCCTGCCGAGACGGGCCTGGTCCCGTGCCGGGATCCCGGCACGGCGCAGAATCTCCTGGGCGTACAACCCGACACAGACGGTCCTGGGCTCGGCGATGGCGGCGCGGACGCCGGGACGCACGAGATCGGCCACGCCCCGGATACCCTTCGGGTTGCCCCTTCTCACCAGGATGGCCGGAACCAGGAAGGCGAAATCGACCCGGGTGGAGGGGTCCACCACTCCCCGGTCGATGGCGCGTTGGAGGAAGTCCTGACTGCCGGGGAGGTAGATGTCGCCGCGGCGGGCCAGCTCGAGCCGGGAGAGCAGGGCGCCGGAGCCCCCGAGATCGAGGCGTACCTCGATGCCGAGCTCGTGGCGGATCTCCGGGACGGCCGCTTCGAGGACGGGCTTGGAGGCCGAGCCAGCCAGCAAGAGCACCTCGGGCGCCGGCGCCGTCAAGGCCGGTCCGGCCAGGACCACGGCCGCCAGGGCGGTGGCGGCGAGGAACCTCAACGTTCCGCCTCGGCGCTGGCGAGGACGGGCAGGCCTCCGGCGGCACCGGCCCGGCGCCGTGGGTCGTTCGCGTGAGCCGTGTCTCCGCGCAGCATGCGGACCGCGTGACCCAGAGCCGGGAGGATCACCCGGAGGTTCTCCGTGGCCGCCTTCTCGCTGCCCGGAAGGTTGACCACGAGGGTGGAGCGCCGGACGCCGCAGACCCCACGCTGGAGCAGAGCGTGGGGGGTGATCCGGGCCGAGGCGGCGCGCATGGCCTCGGCAAGGCCAGGCGCCTCCCGCTCGATGACGGCGCGGGTGGCTTCGGGTGTGACGTCGCGGGGCCCCAAACCCGTGCCTCCGGCGGTGAAGACCAGGTCCAGGCCACGGCCGGTGAGGTCCCGGAGCCTGGCCTCGAGCCGCTCCTGCTCGTCCGGCTCCACCCCGGCGAAGGCGATGTTGGCCCCGAGCTCCTCCTCGAGGATCCGGACCACGGCCGGTCCGGCGGTATCGGTCGCGGTGCCCGCGGCACAGCTGTCGGAAACGGTGAGCACGGCCGCCTGAGTCGCCTCCCGGGGGACGCGGCGGCGCACCTCGACGGGCAGTCCCGGCCGCACCTCCCCACCCCTCAGGACGCGGGCGAAGATCCCGGCCCGCGGCATGATGCAGTCTCCCGTGCGGTGGTAGATGGCGCATCGCGTGTGGCAGACCTTGCCGATCTGGGAGATCTCGAGCTCGGCCTCGCCCACGGCGATCCGGCTGCCGATGCCAAGGGCGTCGAGATCGAGGCCCTCGGTCACCAGGTTCTCGCCGAAGGCTCCCGGCGCCAGGTCGAGGCCCTTGGCACGCATGCCATCGATGTCGGCCTCGTCCAGGAGGCTGACCTGCCGGTGCCAGGCACCCGCGTGGGCGTCGTCCTCGATTCCGTGGCCCGCAACGATCCGGGCGCCGGGGACGGCGCGCTTGACGGTGCCCTTCTTCTTCGACGTACAGACGTGCTTGATCACGGCCTCAGTCATTGGTCGCCTCCGCGGCGCGGAAGAGGCCGGAGCGGCCCCCCGACTTCTCCAGGAGGCGCACCCCGGTCAGCCGCATGGTCTTCGAGAGCGCCTTGGTCATGTCGTAGAGGGTGAGCCCGGCCACGGCCACCGCGGTCAGGGCCTCCATCTCGACCCCGGTGGGCCCGCGCGTGGCCGCCTCGGCGACGATGCGGATCCGGTCGGCGCCGGGCTCGAAGTCGATGGCCACGTGATCGAGAGGCACGGGGTGGCAGAGGGGAATCAGCGAGGCCGTCCGCTTGGCCGCCATGATCCCCGCGAGACGCGCCGTCTCGTAGACGTTGCCCTTGGGGGCGTGGCCTGAGTCGATGGCGGCCATCACCGCCTCGCCGGCGATCAGAAAGCCCTCGGCGACGGCGCGCCTCGAGGTCTCCGGCTTGCCGCCGACGTCGACCATCCGTGCGGCGCCGCTGTCATCGATATGCGTGAGATTGCTCATCCTCATCCTCCCACCGCCACCATGGGCAGGTGCATGTTCATGCCGCTTGGCGGCCGCTTGCCGTCGAGGTAGGCGCGAATCCGGCGTCGCGCCGTGGCCCCGCCAGCGGCCACGAGCCGGGCCAGCTCCAGGGGGAGCGGATCCATGAGGCAGCGGCGAAGGCGTCCGCGGGCATCGAGCCGAAGGCGGTTGCAGGACGAACAGAAGGGGTGGGACTGGGGGGTGATCCAGCCCACCATCAGGCGCTTGCCATGCCAGGCGAGCCGGGTACGGCGCGCCGGCGCCGATGGAGGTCCGGGCAGCGGCTCCATCGGCGTGCCCTGCCCCAGCCAGCTCTGCACCGTGGACGCACAGACCAGCTCCGCCGCGGCCCAGGCGGCCCCGGTTCCCGTTCGCATGAGCTCGATGAACCGTATCTCCACGCCGCGTGAGGCGGCGAAATCGAGGAGCGCGGGCACATCCTCCCGCCATGAGGAGGCGAGAAGAACGGCGTTGAGCTTGAGCGGGACGAGGCCGGCCGCGAGGGCGGCGTCGATGCCGGCGATGGAGTCATCCAGACGGCCCCCGCGCGTGAGCCGGGAGAAACGGCCCGGGTCAAGGGTGTCGAGGGAGACGTTGACCCGGTGGAGACCCGCAGCGCGGAGCTCGCCGGCCCGGTCCGCGAGGAGTGAGCCGTTGGTCGTCATCGAAATCTCCCGCACGCCGGGAACGGTGCGGAGGCCCCTCACCAGGCTGGCGAGCCCGCGGCGGGCCAGCGGCTCACCACCGGTGAGCTTGACCCTGTGGACGCCGAGCTCGGCATCGAGCCAGCGAACGAGGGCGGCGAGGCTCTCCAGCGGGAGCAGGTCGGAGTGCCTGACGAGGTCGATACCGGCCGCCGGCATGCAGTAACGGCACCGGAAGTTGCAGCGGTCGGTCACCGAGAGACGGAGGACGTGGCCATCACCCCCCATCGTGCCTGCCCAACCGCCGGAGAGAGACCACCACCACCCATCGCAGATGGCCTCGGCCACGCCCTCTGCCCGGGGAGCGTCCTCCTGTCATGCCGCCTCCTTTCCAAGCCGGGAGGTCGTACCGTTTCCAGCACGGCCCTTGGGGCTCCGGGGCCCTTCGGGACCCCGCCCACCGCCCGCCGCGCCGTAGACATTCCGTAGGCCCGGCGGGTCGGAGACTGGCTCCCTTGTACCGGAAACAGAGCAAATGTTCAAGTAAACGACTCGAATAGACTGCGAATCATTTGCACTAAATCCCTGGAGGATTGGGGGTTGACATGATCATTTGAATAGTTTATCTCTTGATCCAGAGGTCAAGAATGCTGACGACCACAACCAAACACGCGCTTCGCGCCCTCGTTGTTCTCGCAACGCAGGACGAGAAGACGAGCGTGCTCGGACGGGATCTGGCGGCCATGGCCAAGATCCCGCCGAACTACCTGTCGAAGATCCTCCTGGACCTTGGACGGGCCGGCCTGGTCAGTGCAACCCGGGGAACCGGGGGGGGCTACCGGCTGGCCGTTCCCCCGGGGAAGATCGGCCTGATCGACGTGGTGGGAGTGTTCGAGGGCGTTCGCACGCGCCCCCAGTGTCTCCTGGGATGCGAGCATTCGTGCTCGGACGACAACCCGTGCTCGGCTCATGCGGCCTGGAGCGCCGTGAAGAAGGCGTACCTCGATTTCCTCGAGATGACGACGTTGGCGGACATCGTGGCCCACGCGAAGGACGGAAAGCCGTGCCATCCCGCCGCGGATGGAGAAGGGGGAAGCGTGTCGTGACACTGGCAACCGTGTTTCTGACGAGGCGCCGGCTGGGTGCCGCGGTGGTCGGGCTGTGCCTGTTGAGCTGGCCCGTGGCGGGGCAGGCACAGGAAACGGCGGCGTTCTTCCGGCAGAACTGCGCCAACTGCCACACTATCGGTGGTGGACGCCTGGTGGGGCCGGATTTGAAGGGCGTCACCGCTCTGAGGGACCGGAGCTGGTTCATCCAGTTCCTGCAGAACCCCAAGGCGATGACCGAGGGCGGGGATCCCTACGCCCTCAAGCTCAAGGAAGAGGCCCGCGGTGTGGTCATGCCGACGATCCCGGGAATGACCCCGGAGCGCGCCGGGGCGCTGCTCGACCTGATCGAGGCCGAGTCGGCCAAGGAGCACTCGCAGTTCGAGGGGCTCACGATCTCGGACAAGCCGTTCACACCGGCGGAGATCGCGCGAGGCGAGGCGCTCTTCGCCGGCACTCTCAGGCTCTCCGGCGGGGCGCCCGCCTGCCTGTCCTGCCACACGACGGTCTCACTCGGGGGTCTGGGCGGCGGGAGGCTCGGGCCCGATCTCAGCCGGGTTTTCGAGAGGCTGCACGGCAGAAAGGGGCTTGCGGCGTGGCTCCTGGCGCCGGCGACGACGACCATGCGGGCGGTATTCGGAGAGCGGCCGCTCAGCTCGGAGGAGGTTCTGCCGCTGGTGGCCTTCCTCGAGGCGAGCGCCAAACGGGGCGCCGACGACCAGCGGCCCCAGGGGCTCGAGCTCCTGCTGTTCGCCCTCGGGGGCCTGGCGGTGTGCGTCGTTTCCTTCGATGCCATCTGGAAGGGCCGTCTTCGCTCGGTCCGCAGGGCGCTGGTGGAGCACACGCGATCGCGAGGTGGAAAATGACGCGAGGTAAGGGTGGCATCCCCTGGATCAAGGACGAGGTTTCGGCACGCGGCCGCAGCTGGGAGGAGTTCTACCGCAACCGCTGGCAGCACGACAAGATCGTCCGCTCCACCCACGGAGTGAACTGCACGGGGAGCTGCACCTGGCAGATCCACGTCAAGGACGGGATCGTGACCTGGGAGATGCAGGGGCTGGACTACCCCTCGCTGGAGGCGGGCCTGCCACCCTACGAGCCGCGAGGCTGCCAGCGCGGGATCTCCTACTCGTGGTACCTGTACAGCCCCCTGCGGGTCAAGTACCCCTACATCCGCGGTGCGCTGTACGACCTGTGGCGGAGGGCGCGGGCCGAGCACGAGGACCCCGTCGCCGCGTGGGCGTCCCTGATGCACGATCCGGAAAGCCGGGAGCGCTACCAGCGGGCCCGTGGCAAGGGTGGCTTCCGCCGCATGGACTGGGACACCGCCCTCGAGATCATCGCCGCCTCGGTGCTGCACACGATCCAGGAGCACGGCCCCGACCGGATCGCCGGGTTCTCCCCGATTCCCGCCATGTCCATGATCAGCTACGCCGCCGGCGCGCGGCTGATGCAGCTGATCGGCGGCGTTTCTCTCTCGTTCTACGACTGGTACTGCGACCTGCCGCCGGCCTCGCCGGAGACCTGGGGAGAGCAGACCGACGTCAACGAGTCCGCCGACTGGTACAACGCCAAGCTGCTGGCGGTCATGGGCTCGAACCTCAACATGACACGGACCCCGGACTGCCACTTCGCCGCCGAGGCACGGCACAACGGCTCCAAGATGTGGGTGTTCGCGCCGGACTTCAACCAGGTGGCCAAGTATGCCGACGAGTGGGTTTCCGTCAACGCCGGCCAGGACGGCGCCTGGTGGATGGCCGTCAACCATGTGCTGCTCACGGAGCTCCACCACAAGCGGCAGGTACCCTACTTCACCGATTACCTCAAGCGGTACACGGACTCCCCGCTGCTCGTGGAGCTGGAGCCGCGGGCCGGCGCTTTCGCCGCGGGCCAGCTTCTGCGGGCCGGGCGTCTCGAACGGTACACGGGCGTCGAAAACGGCGAGTGGAAGTTCCTGATGTGGGACGAGGCTTCCGGCGGACCCAAGATGCCCCAGGGCACCGTGGGTTTCCGCTGGGGCAGCGAGGACGGCAAGTGGAACCTCGAGCTTGTCGACGGCCTCGACGGCTCGGACATCGAGCCCGGCCTGAGCTTCCTCGGCGCCGGGGATCGCGAGGTCGAGGTCATCCTGGACGACTTCGCCGAGGGCCGCAGCATCCGCCGGGCCGTGCCGGCCAGGGAAGTGACGGCGGCCGGCGGCGTCACGATACTCGTCACGACGGTCTTCGACCTGCTCATGGCCCAGTACGGCGTCAATCGCGGGCTCGGTGGAGACTATCCCTCCGGGTACGACGACGAGGAGGCCCCGTACACCCCGGCGTGGTCGGAGAAGTACACGGGAATCGGCCGTGACACCCTGATCCGGTTCGCCCGCGAGTGGGGCAAGACGGCCGAGCTGACCGGCGGCAAGTGCACCATCATCATCGGCGCCGGCATCAACCACTGGTACCACGGGAACCTCATGTACCGCGCCGGCATCCACGCGCTCATGCTCTGCGGCTGCGTGGGCGTCAACGGGGGCGGTCTCGCCCACTACGTGGGCCAGGAAAAGCTGGCGCCGGCGGAGCCGTGGGGCGCCATTGCCTTCGCCAAGGACTGGCTGCCGGCGGCCCGCCTCCAGAACGCGCCGAGCTGGCACTACGTCCACACGGACCAGTGGCGTTACGAGAAGGCCTTCACCGACTACCACACGGTCCCCGCCTCCCAGCCCGAGGGATCGCTGGCCGGCGGCCACACCATCGACCTCCAGGCACGGGCCGTGCGCTCTGGCTGGCTGCCGTTCTACCCCCAGTTCGATGCGAACCCCCTCGAGCTGGCCCGCGAGGCCGCCGAGGCGGGCGCCCACAGCGAGCCGGAGGTGGCGGCCTACGTGGTGGACCGGCTTCGTGCCGGCACGCTCAAGCTCGCCATCGACGACCCCGACGATCCCGCAAGCTGGCCGCGGGTCTTCTTCATCTGGCGCGGCAACGCCCTCATGTCGTCCTCCAAGGGCCACGAATACTTCCTCAAGCACTACCTCGGGACCCATGACAACGCCGTCGCCGAGGAGATCGCCGAAGACGACGTCCACGACGTGGCGTGGCACGAGGTGGCCCCCCGGGGCAAGATGGACCTCGTCGTCGATCTCAACTTCCGCATGGATACCTCGGCGCTGTACTCCGATATCGTGCTGCCCGCAGCGACCTGGTACGAGAAGGCCGACCTCAACTCCACCGACATGCACAGCTTCATCCACCCCTTGTCGGCGGCGGTCCCGCCCTGCTGGGAATCGAAGAGCGACTGGCAGATCTTCCGCGCCATGGCGAAAAGGATCTCGGAGCTGGCGCCCCAACACTTTCCGGAGCCCGTGGCCGATGTGGTGATGTCGCCCCTGGCCCACGACACTCCGGCGGAGATCACCCAGCCCGGGATGGCCGACTGGCGGAGCGGCGAGACGGCGGCCGTACCCGGCGTCACCATGCCGAGCCTCAAGATCGTCGAGCGCGATTATGTCAACCTCCTCAACCGCTTCGACGCCTTTGGCCCCAGGGTCCGCGAGAGCGGGCTGGGCGCCCACGGCACCCACTACGAGGTGGACGACCTCTACGACGAGATGGTCCGGAACGGTCCCGCCATCAGCTTCGACGGCCAGCGCTATCCCTCCATCGCACGGGACGAAGACACCTGCAACATGATTCTCGCGTTCGCCACCGTGACCAACGGCGAGCTGGCCTACCGCTCGTACCGCAACATGGAAAAGAAGGTCGGGCTTCCGCTCGTCCACCTCGCCGAGAAGAACCGTGGCGTCCGTGCGAGCTACGAGGGCCTCCAGTCGCGTCCGCAGCGCTTCATCAACTCGCCCATGTGGTCGGGGCTCATCGAGAACGGCAGGGCCTACTCGCCGTTCACCTACAACGTGGAGGCCCGGGTGCCCTGGCGGACCCTCACGGGGCGGCAGCACTTCTACCTCGATCACCCGCTCTACATCCAGTTCGGCGAGCACCTGCCGACCTTCAAGCCCAAGCCCCTTCCGACCCAGTACGCCGATCTCAAGTTCACCGGCGACATGCGCGAGGCGATGATGCTCAACTACCTGACGCCGCACGGCAAGTGGCACATCCACTCCACCTACGGCGACAACGAGCGGATGACGGTCCTCTCGCGTGGCGTCGAGCCCCTGTGGATGAACGACCACGACGCCGCCGATCTCGGCGTCGCCGACAACGACTGGGTGGAGATCTTCAACGATCACGGCGTGGTCGTCACCCGGGCCGCCGTATCTGCCAGGATCCCGCGGGGGATCTGTATCCAGTACCACTCGCCGGAGCGAACCCTCTCGGTGCCGAGATCTCCCCTGAGGGGCAGGCGGCGGGCCGGGGGGCACAACAGCCTGACCCGGACGCGGCTCAAGCCCAACCTGATGGCGGGCGGGTACGGCCAGTTCACCTACGGCTTCAACTACTGGGGGCCCACCGGCTGCAACCGCGACACGCACATCCTGGTCCGCAAGCTTCCCGAGCTGGTGTGGTGAGGAGGGATGATGAACGTACGCTCACAGGTCTCCATGGTCTTCCATCTGGACAAGTGCATCGGCTGCCACACCTGCTCCATCGCCTGCAAGAACATCTGGACCGACCGCAAGGGCACGGAGTACATGTGGTGGAACAACGTCGAAACCAAGCCCGGCACCGGTTACCCCGCGCTCTGGGAGGATCAGGAAAAGCTCCGGGGTGGCTGGGAGCTCAAGGACGGCAAGCCGCACCTGCGCTCCACCGGCAAGAAGCGGATCATCTTCAACATCTTCCACAACCCCCACATGCCGAGCATGGACGA